>JAJZHH010000069.1 GCA_021804595.1 Pseudomonadota bacterium | reverse complement strand
CGCGCGTCGTCGTTCCGGCGCCGGTGTACGCGCCGCCGCCGGTGGCCTACGCGCCGGCTCCGGTCTACGTGCAGCCACCGGCCTACGCCTACGCGCCGCCGGCCTACCGCTACGTGCCGGCACCGGGCTACCGAGGCGACCGCGACTGGCATGATCGCGGTTGGCACGACCGCGGCTGGCACCGCGGCTGGCAGCGCGACGGCGACCGTTGATGGCGCTCGCCGAAACCGCAGCGGCCGAGCCGTGCCGGCCCTCGCGCGGCGGCCGGCCGTCGCGTGAGGCGGCGCAGCAGCTCGGCGAACAGATTGTCGACGCGGCCACCGAATTGCTGCTCGAGCAGGGTTTCGCGGCGACCAGCATCGAGGCCGTGTGCGCCCGGGCCGGCGTGTCCAAGCGGACCTTCTACCACCGCTACGCCGACAAGGCCGCGCTGGTGCGCGCGGTGGTCGCGCGGCTGATCGACGCGGCGCGACCACCCGCGCCGGCGCCGGCCGCCGGCGACGTCGCGGCGGCGTTGCGCACGCTCGGCGCGGCGATGCTCGATGCGGCGCTGTCGCCGCGCATCGTCGCGTTGCACCGGCTGATCGTCGCCGAATCGCACCGGTTCCCCGAACTGCTCGACGCGGTCGCTGTGACCGGCGGCCGCGACCGCGTCGTCGCGCAGATCGTCGAACTGCTGCGACACGCCTCGCCGCAGCTCGGCGCGGCTGACGCGGCGTTTGCCGCCAACCAGTTCCTGCAGCTGATCGTGTCGCTGCCACAAACGCGCATGCTCGGCCTCGGCCAGCCGCTGGACGCCGCGCAGCGCGCGCAGTGGGTCGCGCGCAGCGTCGATCTGTTCATCGGCGGCTTGCACGGGCTGAGCCCCGGCGGCTGATCGCTCGCCTATCATCGGGCGATGATTTCGTCCGCCCAATTCTTCGGTTTCCTGCTCGCCGCGGTGTTGATCACGCTGGCGCCCGGTCCTGACAACCTGATGGTGCTCGGCATGGGCATGTCGCGCGGACGGCGCCAGGGCACGGTCTTCGGCCTCGGCTGCGCGTTCGGCTGCCTCAGCCACACGACCTTGGCGGTGCTCGGCGTCAGCGCGCTGATCGCGGCCTCGCCGCCGGCCTTCACCGCGCTGCGCATCGGCGGCGGCGCTTATCTGCTGTGGCTGGGCTGGGGCGCGCTGCGCAGCCGCGGCGCGACCGCGGTGCGCGCCGGCGGCCCGGGCGATGCCTCGATGCTCAAGCTGTTCTTCCGCGGCGTGTTCGCCAACGCGATCAACCCGAAGGTGGTGCTGTTCTTCCTGTCCTTCCTGCCGCAGTTCGTCGACGCGCGTCGCGGCCACGTCGCCTGGCAGCTGGCCGCGCTCGGCGTGACCTTCACGCTGCAGGCGGCGCTGCTGTTCGGGCTGATCGGCGCCTTCTCCGGCGTGATCGGCGAGCAGCTCAAGCGCCGCCCGCGGCTCGGCGTCTGGCTCGACCGCGTCGCCGGCACCGTGTTCGTCGGCCTCGGCCTCAAGCTGATCGTCGCACGCTGAGGCGGCGCGCGCGGGTCGGAGTCAGCGCAGCGCGACGACGATCTTGCCGAAGTGGCCGCCGGCGGCCATCAGCGTGAACGCTTCTCGCGCCTGCTCGAAGCCGAACACGCGGTCGACCACCGGCGCGATCGCGTGCTGGGCGACGAAGCGCTCGAGCTTTTCGTGCATCGTGCGGCTGCCGACGAAAATCCCCGACAGCCGTCGCGAGCTGCCGATCAGGTCGCGCGGGCGCAGTTCGGCGGCGCCGAAGCCGCTGACGCCGCCGATCACGACCACGCGCCCGCCCATGCGCACCGTGGCGATCGAGCGCGCCAGCGTGCCCTGGCCGCCGACTTCGACGACGAGGTCGACGTCGCCGCCGACGCGGGCGACTTCGTCCTGCCACTCGGGGTGCTGCAGGTAGTTGACCGTCGCGTCGGCGCCGAGTTCGCGCGCGCGCTGCAGTTTGGCGTCGCTCGACGAGGTGACGATGGCGCGCAGCCCGGCGGCCTTGGCCAGTTGCAGCGCCCAGATCGACACCCCGCCGGTGCCCAGCAGCAGCACCGTGCTGCCCGGCTGCAGGCGGCCTTCCTCGAACAGCGCGTTCCACGCAGTGACGCCGGCGCAGGGCAGGGTGCACGCGGCCACCGGGTCGAGCGTGGTCGCCACCGCGGCGTCCTCGTGCAGCACGATCTCGTCGGCCAGGTAGCCGTCGGCCGCGGCACCGGGCGCCGCGGCGACCTTGCGCGGCGTCGGCTCGCCGTCGTGCCAGTGCGGGAAGAAGGTGCCGGCGACACGGTCGCCGACGCGCCAGCGGCTCACGCCGGCACCGCACTCGACGACTTCGCCGGCCGCGTCCGAGCACGGAATCAACGTCTGCCCGGGCGGGGTCGGGTAGGCGCCGCGCAGCATCGACAGGTCGCGGTAGTTCAGCGACACCGCGTCGACGCGCACGCGGATCTGTTGCGCGCCCAGCGCGCGCGGCGCCAGCTCGGCGCGTTCGAGACCGGCGATGTCCGCGCCGGGAAGGACCCGATAGGCCTGCATCGTGATGTGCTCCTTGGTTGGGATGGGCGCGGCCCCACGTGGCGCCCGCAACCGATAGCGTAGGGCCGCCACGCGTTCGGCGCAGCGCGCCGCCGCCGTCGCGCTTGTCGACCCCGGGGTATGCTTGCACGCGATGAACCCTAGCCCCTTGCGAGCCCACGCGGCGGCCGCCGCGACGCCGAGCGTGTCCGACCACCGTGTCGAGCACGCCGGCGGCGCGCTGTTCGCGCGCAGCTGGACGCCGTGCGCGGCGGCCGCGGCCAGCCCCATCGTGCTGCTGCACGACTCGCTGGGCTGCGTCGAGCTGTGGCGCGACTTCCCGGCGCAGCTGGCCGCGGCCAGCGCACGCCGTGTGATCGCCTATGACCGGCTCGGCTTCGGCCGTTCGGCGCCGCGCGTCGGCCGTCCACCGCCGAGTTTCATCGCCGACGAGGCCGAGGTCGTCGCGTCGCTGCAGGCGCAGCTCGGCTTCGAGCGCTTCGTCGCCTTCGGTCACAGCGTCGGCGGCGGCATCGCGGTGCACTGGGCGGCGCGCCACCCCGCAGCCTGCGAGGCGCTGATCACCGAATCGGCGCAGGCCTTCGTCGAAGCGCGCACGCGCCACGGCATCGAAGCCGCACGCGACCAGTTCGCCGATCCGGCGCAGTTCGCGCGGCTGCAGCGTTATCACGGCGAACGCGCGGCTTGGGTGCTCGACGCCTGGGTCGGCATCTGGCTCGATCCGGCGTTCGCCGACTGGTCGCTGCGCGACGTGCTGCCCCGCGTGCACTGCCCCTTGCTGGCGATCCACGGCGCGGCCGACGAGTTCGGCTCGGTGCAGCAGCCGCGCACGCTGGTCGAGCACTGCGGCGGCGCGGCGCGGCTGGCGCTGCTCGACGCCACCGGCCATGTGCCGCACCGCGAACGCAGCGCGCAGGTGCTCGAGCTGGTCGTCGAGCAGCTCGAGCGAGTTGCCGCGGCGCGCTCGCCTCAGCCGTAGCGGCGCGCGGCGACGACGCAGCCGATCACCGCCAGCGCGGTCGCCAGCATCGCCGGCTCGACCTGCTCGCCGAGCAGCGACGCGGCCAGCAGCAGGCCGACGAAGGGCTGCAGCAGCTGCAGCTGGCCGACCGCGGCGATGCCGCCCAGCGCCAGCCCGCGATACCAGAAGAAGAAGCCGACCAGCATGCTGAACACGCTGACGTAGCCCAGCCCCAGCCACGGCGCGAGCTGCGCCGGCAGCGGCTGGCGCGCCATCGTCCACGCGGCCAGCGGCAGCATCAGCGGCAGCGCGACGAGCAGCGCCCAGCAGATCACCTGCCAGCTGCCCAGCGCGCGCGACAGCCGCGCGCCTTCGGCGTAACCGTAGCCGCAGACCACGATCGCGGCCAGCATCAGCGCGTCGCCGGGCCACGCCGCGTGCGCGCCCTGGTGCAGCGCGAACGCGGCGACCAGCGCCGCGCCCAGCGCCGAAAAACCCCAGAACGCCGCGCGCGGGCGCTCGCCGGCGCGCAGCACCGCGAAACTGGCAGTGCACAGCGGCAGCAGCGCGATCAGCACCAGCGCGTCGGCCGCGGTGATATGGCGCAAGGCCATCGCGCTGAGCAGCGGAAAGCCGACGACGACGCCGCCGGCCACCGCCAGCAGGTGCAGCCACTCGGTGCCGTGCGGCCGCGCGCGGCTCCAGGCCAGCAGCGCCAGCGCGCCGAGCGCGGCCGCCGCGCTGGCGCGCACCGTGGTCAGCGCCAGCGGCGCGAAGCCCTGCACCGCGACGCGCGTGGCGGGCAGCGAGCCGCTGAAGATCAGCATGCCCGCCAGCCCCAGCAGCCAGCCCTTGCGTTTGTCGTCCATGGCCGCGATGGTGCCTTGCCGGGCGTCCACTGCCCAGGTACGCTTGCCGGACAATTCAATCAAACTGTACCGATGCAAGTAACCGTACAGTCAGCGCGCAAGGTTGATCTCGTGATCGACGCGATGCGCGCGCGCATCGCGTCGCGGCAGCTCGGGCAAGGCGCCCGGCTGCCGTCGATCCGCGCCTGCGCGCACGCCCTGGGGGTGTCGAAGTCGACCGTCGTCGACGCCTATGAGCGGCTCGCCGCCGACGGCGTGATCCGCGCCCGCCGCGGCGCCGGTTTCTTCGTCGCCGAGCACGCGCCGCCGCTGGACCTGGCCGGCATCGCGCCGCCGCGCGAGCGCGCGGTCGACCCGCTGTGGGTGTCGCGCCAGGCGCTCGACGGCGCCGGCACCGCCGGTCGGCCCGGTTGCGGCTGGTTGCCCGCCGACTGGCTGCCGCAGGCCGCGCTGCGTCGGGCGCTGCGCGAGCGCGCGCGCGCGGCCGACCACGAGCTGGCCGATTACGCAGCGCCGCAGGGCGCGCCGGCCTTGCGCGCGCTGCTCGCGCGGCGCCTGCTCGAGCGCGGCATCGATGCGCCGCCGACGCAGATCGTGCTCGGCCAGGGCGTGACGCAGCTCGTCGACCTGCTGTGCCGCATGCTGCTCGAACCCGGCGACGCGGTGCTGGTCGACGATCCGTGCTATTTCAACTTTCTCGCGCTGCTGCGCGCGCACCGGGTGCGCGTCGTCGGCGTGCCGCGCGGCGCCGCCGGCCCCGACCTGGAGGCCTTCGACGCCGCGCTGCGCGAATACCGGCCGCGGCTGTACCTGACGCAGTCGGCGCTGCACAACCCGACCGGCACCAGCCTGTCGCCGGCGCTGGCGCACCGGCTGCTGCAACGCGCCGAGCAGGCGAACCTGACGATCATCGAGGACGACGTCTACGCCGACCTCGACGCCAGCGCCGGCGTGCGTCTGGCCGCGTTCGACGGGCTGCAGCGCGTGGTCTACGTCGGCGGTTTCTCGAAGACGCTCAGCGCCGCGGCGCGCTGCGGCTTTGTCGCGCTGCGCGGCGACTGGGTCGAGCCGCTGCTCGACCTGAAGGTCGCGACCAGCTTCAGCGACGACCGCAACGCCGCCGCGCTGGTGCACGGCGTGCTCGCCGACGGCGGCTGGCGCCGTCACCTCGAGCAGTTGCGCATGCGCCTGGCCGACGCCAGCGCCCAGGTGCTGCAGCGCTTGCAGCGGCTGGGCATCCAGCCGGCGCCGGTGCCGGTCGGCGGTCTGTTCGCCTGGTGCGAGCTTCCCAACGGGGTCGATTCGGCCGAGCTGGCGCGGCGTGCGCTGGCGCGCGGCGTGCTGCTGGCGCCGGGCAACGTGTTCAGCACCGGGCAGCGCTGCGCCGGCCAGATGCGCGTCAACGTCGCCCAGTGCCTGGCGCCGGCGGTCTGCGAGCAGCTGGCGCGCGCGCTCGACGACTGCGCGCGCTGATCCGTCTCGCCACTAGACTGGACGCCCGAGCGATTTCCGAGGAGTAGCGATGCCGATCCGAATCGTCCGCCTGGGCCGTGCGCGCACGGTCGACGAGGGCCTGCGCATCGGCACCGTGCGGCGCCCGCCGCGCGGCGTGCCGAAGTCGCGTTTCGCCGCCGACGATTGGTACGACGTCTGGTATCCGAATCTTGCGCCTAGCCTACCCACGATGAAACTGGCGCAGGCCGCGCAAAGCGATGCGCAATGGCAGGTCTTCGTCCGTGCCTACCGTCGCGAAATGGCGGCGCCCGACGCGGCGCACTCGATCGCGCTGCTGGCGGCGCTGTCGGCGCGCACCGATTTCGCGCTGGGCTGCTACTGCGCCGACGAGGCGCGATGCCACCGCTCGATCCTGCGCGAGCTGCTGCGCGACGCCGGCGCGGTGTTCGCGCCGGATTGAGTCCAGCGCGCCGCGTCAGCCGGCCAGCAGCGGCGGCTCGCGCATCGCGTCGAGCTGCGCGCGCAGCTCGGCGGTGCGTTCCTGCCAGTAGCGCGCGCTGCCGAACCACGGGAACGCGGCCGGGAACGCGGGGTCGTGCCAGCGCCGCGCGATCCACGCGCTGTAGTGCACCAGGCGCAGCGTGCGCAGCGCCTCGACCCGCAGCAGTTCGCGACGGTCGAAGTCGGCGAACACGCGGTAGCCGCGCAGCAGCGCGTCGAGCTGCGCGTGCAGCTGCGCGCCTTCGCCGGTCAGCAGCATCCACAGATCCTGCACCGCGGGGCCGGTGCGGCTGTCGTCGAAGTCGACGAAGTGCGGCCCGGCGTCGGTCCACAGCACGTTGCCGACGTGGCAGTCGCCGTGCAGCCGCAGCGGCGCCACGTCGCCGGCGCGCGCCCACAGGCGCCGCGCCTCGTCGAGCGCGCGGTCGGCGGCGTCGATCCACGCCGCGCGCACCTCCAGCGGCAGCCAGTCGCCGGCGACGATCGCGTCGCGCGCCTCGACGCCGTAGCTGTCGACGTCGAGCGCCGGGCGCGCGCGGTAACGCTGCGCGGCGCCGACCGCGTGGATGCGGCCGAGGTAGCGGCCCAGCCACTCGAGCGCCGCTTCGTCCTCGAGCTCGGGGCTGCGCCCGCCCTGGCGCGGAAACACAGCGTAGCGGTGCTCGGGCAGCGCCGCGCTGCGGTGCAGCGTTTGGCCGCCGAGCAGCCACGGCGCGACCGCCGGGATTTCCTGCGCGACCAGCTCAGCGCAGAACGCATGCTCCTCGACGATCGCTGCGTCCGACCAGCGCGCGGGGCGGTAGAACTTCGCCACGCACTGGCTGCCGTCGTCGAGCCCGACGAGGAAGACGCGATTCTCGAAGCTGTTGAGCTGCAGCAGCCGGCCGTCGCTGCGCAGGCCCAGCGCGTCGACCGCGTCGAGCACGCGTTCGGGCGTCAGGTCGGCATAGGGCGCGGCTTCGCTCATCCGGCGTCGACCACTTCGGCGGCGCTGCGGAACGCTTCGACCGCGCACGGCACGCCGCAATACACCGCGGCGTGCAGCAGCACTTCCTGGATTTCCTCGACGCTGGCGCCGTTGCGCAGCGCGCCGCGAACGTGGCCCTTGAGCTCGTGCTGGCGGCCGAGCGCGGCCAGCATCGCGATCGTGACCAGGCTGCGCGTTTTCAGCTCCAGCCCCGGGCGCTGCCAGACGTCGCCCCAGGCGTTGCGCGAGATGTGCTGCTGGATCGGCTCGGTGAACGGCGTGGTCGACGCCAGCGCGCGCTCGACGAAGTCGTCGCCCATCACCTGGCGGCGCGTGGCCAGCCCGCGTTCGTACTGTTCGTCCTTCATCGTCGGCTCCATCGACCTCGGCTCAAGCCAGTTGGGCGCGGATGCGCTCGGCCACCGCCTGCAGCTGGGCGGTATCGGCCATCTCGCGCGCGTGCAGCCGCAGCTCGACTCCGCTCCAGCGCGGAATCAGATGGAAATGCACGTGCGCGACGGTCTGTCCGGCCGCGGCGCCGTTGAACTGGCCGACGAACAGGCCGTCGGGCTGCAGCGCCGCGCGCACCGCGCGTGCCAGCTTCTGCGTCAGTTGCGCGGCACCGAGCAGCGCCGGCTCGGGCAGCTCATAAAGCTCGGCGGCCGGCGCCTTCGGAATGACCAGCACGTGGCCTTCGGCCTGCGGCATGATGTCCATGATCGCGACCGCCTGGTCGTTCTCGTCGAGCTTGATGCACGGCAGTTCGCCGCGCAGGATGCGGGCAAAGGGGTTGTTCGGGTCGTAGCTCATCGGGGCCTCCTGCAGTGGAGCGACCATCGTAGCGGGGAGCACCGCCGGCGCGCTGCGCGATCCGGCCTAGCCAGCGTCGTCGCGGCGGTAGCGGGCGAGGTCGATCGCGTGCACCAGCCGGTGCTGGGCGACGCCGCTGGCGTCACGGGTCACGGTGATGTCGAGCAACACCGCGAATACCGTACCGTCGCGGCGCATATGTTCGCTTTCGACAACCAGGTGGTCGACCTCGTCAAGGCGCCGGGCGATTGCCTGCGCCTGCGCCCGGCGGTGCGGCGGGTAAACGTCGAACACCGAGCGTCCGACCAGTTCGTCGCGCAGCCAGCCGCGCTCGCGGGCATAGGCCGGATTGACGTCGAGGAAGCGATCGGTGCGCGCGTCGGAGATCGATTTGCCGTAGCCGGCGAGCTCGAACGACTTGGTCGCCAGCATCATCCGCGCCTCGATCTGGCGGCGCACGGTGACGTCGCGCGCGATCGCGAAGGTGCCGCGAACGCGGCCCTGGGCGTCGTGCAGCGGCCCACGCACCGTGTGCTGGATGCGCTCGCCGTCGACGGTGGCGACGAACTCGTCGTCGGTGCGCAAGGCATCGGCCACCGCCACCGCGCGAGCACGCTGGGCGCGCTCGGCGGCCTGTACCGGCGGGAAGAACGCGCTGTCGTTGCGACCGAGCGCCAGCCCCGTCGGCTGCCCAAGCATGCGCTCGGCTTCGCGGCTGAGCAACAGGTAACGACCGTCGAGATCCATCGCGAAGATGGCGTCGCTGCTGGTGTCGACGATTTCGTGCAGCATGGCCTCGGCTTCGCGCCGGGCGTCGACCGCGGCGGCCCACGCGTGGCGGCTGCGTCGTTGCTGCGTCCAGGCGCGATTCAGCGCGACGAAGATGAAGGCGGCGCTGATCGCGACGAACACCAGGCCGGCGGCGGCGTCGGCCAGTTCGCGTCCGGCCGCGTGCGCCAGCCGCAGCTGCAGCAGATGCGCGGCGCCGAGCACCCAGGCGCTGGCGACGAGCACGTAGACGATCGTCAGCACATGCGGCGGCCAGCGCAGCCCGCGCCCGTGCAACCCGCCCGTCCCGTTCCCGACCATCGCTTGTCGCCGCCTTGGATCGTTCGCCGCCATTGTTCGGCGCCGGGGCGATGCCGACCCTGCGCTGAGGCAGATTCGCGTCATGCGTTTCGTAAAAAAAGTCGTCAAACGTAACGTTGGTCGCGATGGGAAGAAAGGTTCCGGTAAGGGTGCAAAACCGAAAGATTCAGTTACCATCATTCGGAACAAGTTCAAAAAATGCGGCCTCGTCTTGCGCAGGCCGCGGAAGCGGGAACCACGACGATGCCGACGCCGCAGCGACCAGCGACACCTTCGGAGGAGACGATCAGCGACTTCGCGGCACCGGGCTGGTCTCGGGTCGTCGCCGACGTATTGACGCAGGCGCTCGACGTGGTTGACGTGCTCGACGCCGCGGTCGACGAGGTGGCCATGTTCCACCGCACCTTCCCGCTGGGCGAGGCGCTCGGCGAGCTGTTCAGACGCCGGGCTGCGAGCGGCAAGCGCCCACTGGGTCTGGTCGATCTGGTCGAGGCGCTGGCGCCCGACGCGCGGGCCGTGGGCGACGGCACCGAGGCGCGGGCTCGGCAGGCCCTGCTGGCCGGGCTGTGCTGGAACCTCGAGGGGGTGGTCGCGGTCGGCAGCCGGCTCACTCGCGAGTTCGGTGAACTGCCCGACGGCGATCCGCTGGACGCGGCGCACGAACGGGCGCGGGCCATCGCCCGCGAACTGCACCAGCGGCGCCGTTGACGGTGCGCGTGCTTCAGTCGGCGGCGCCGTCCGCCGCGAGGCGGCGCGCCAGATGTTCGTAGACCGCTCGGTTGCGCCGGGAGGTTTCGGCCACCTGGCTCAGCACGTCGTCCTGCTGCTCGGCGGTGAGTTCGGCGAAGCCCCGCAACAGATCGAGTTGCCGGGCACTGAGCACTTGGTCGGGTTCGGGCAGGCCGTCGAGCCAGAACGCCGGCAGCTGCAGGCGCAGCTCGACGTGACGGGCGAAGGCCTCGCCGATGCGCTTGCTGCCGTTGAGGCAGCGCGAGACATACCCCGGCTGCCGCTCGAGCCGAGCGGCCAGCGCCGAGCGCCCGCCGCGCCCGGGATAGCGTTCGGTCAAGATCTGCTCAAGTCGCAAGCGCCTACGCGCGTAAATGTCCATTACAAATTGCAAGCATAACGGCTCGATGCGAGCCGCGGCAAGTGTCGAAACACACCGCCGGGCCCAATGGTTATTCGGTGGGTAACAAGGGTTCCGGCCGGTACCATTTGCTCACAACCAGAATTCAGGCAATTCAGCGGGGCACGCAAGTCATGGCGGAAAGTGAACACGGATCAGCGCGCAGCCTGCTCGAGGCGCTGCTCGAACGCGCCTGTGCCGTACTTCAATGCGACCCCGTCGAATTGCGCGCGAGCCGCACGCCGGAAGGCCTGGTCGAGCTGCGCGTGGCGCGCGCCTTCGCCGAGCGCGGCCCGCTGAGCACGACTGTGGTCGGCACCGTCGAGCAGATCGACGAATGGCTGCGGCGCAAGGCCGCCGAGTTCGGCAGCGACGCCTGAGCCGGCGCCGCCGCGCCGACGGCCGCCGCCTGCACATTCGCGCGCTTCGTCCTAAAGTACCGGGAGGTTTTGAACCGTTCGGTAACTTTTTTCGGCGAGGACGCGACGATGCATTACAGACCTTTGGGAAAAACCGGCCTTTACGTTTCCGAGCTGTGCCTGGGAACGATGACCTTCGGCGGCCGTGGCGCGGTGTGGAGCCAGATCGGGCATTTGCAGCAGCCCGAAGTCGACGCGCTGGTGGCGCGTGCGCTGGACGCCGGTGTCAACTTCATCGATACCGCCGACGTCTACTCCGAAGGCCTGGCCGAACAGTTGCTCGGCCAGGCGCTGAAGAACCTGGGCGTGCGGCGCGACGACGTCGTCATCGCGACCAAGGGTTTCGGCGACACCGGCAGCGGCGCCAATGCACGCGGGTTGTCGCGCTACCACTTGCGCCACGCGCTGCAGGCCAGCCTGCGCCGGTTGCAGCTCGACCACGTCGATCTGTACCAGGTGCACGGCTTCGACCCGGCCACGCCGATCGAGCAGACCGTGCGCGCGCTCGATGAGCTGGTGCGCGACGGCCTGGTGCGCTACGTCGGCGTGTCGAACTGGGCGGCGTGGCAGATCGTGCGCGCGCTGGGCGTCGCCGAACGCCTCGGGCTCGAGCGTTTCGCGTCGCTGCAGGCCTACTACACGCTGGCCGGGCGCGACGTCGAGCGCGAGATCGTGCCGATGCTGCGCAGCGAGGGCCTGGGCCTGCTGGTGTGGAGCCCGCTGGCCGGCGGTTTCCTCAGCGGCAAGTACGACGGTGGCGGCGCGCAGGACGGGGCGCGGCGCGCGACTTTCGATTTCCCGCCGTTGCAGCGCGAGCGCGCGCAGGCCTGCGTCGACGCGTTGCGGCCGATCGCGCAGGCCCGCGGCGTATCGCCGGCGCGGGTCGCGCTGGCGTGGCTGCTGCAGCAGCCTGCGGTCAGCAGCGTGATCATCGGCGCCAAGCGCCTCGACCAGCTCGACGACAACCTCGCCGCCAGCGGACTGCGGCTCGACGTCGCCGAACTCGAGGCGCTCGACCGGGTCAGCGCGCTGCCCGCCGAATACCCGGCCTGGATGCTCGAACGGCAGGGCGCGCCGCGCCGCGCGCAAATCGCCGCAGCATCAGATTAACAAAAAAATCGATCGACAGAACAAAAACTATTCGTTTGATTGTTTGTTTGGCGGTCCTGACAATGTGTTCATGGACCGCCTCGAATACTCCCCCTATGGACGCCGGATGCCGCTGCTCGCGGACTTCGGCGCCTTCGTTCCCGGCGTGGTGCTGTGCATCGCGATCACCGCGGCCTCAAGCGCGCTGCAAGCCGTCGAGGTGTGGCTGTGGGGGCGAGCGTGGATCGAGGCGCTGGTCATCGCGATCCTGCTCGGCACCGCGCTGCGCAGCAGCTGGCATCCCGGCGCGCGCTGGACGCCGGGCATCCATTTCAGCGCGAAGACCCTGCTCGAGATCGCCATCGTGCTGCTCGGCGCCGGGGTCAGCGCCGGCATGATCCGCCGCGCCGGGGTCGGGCTGCTCGCCGGCATTGTCGTCGTCGTGTTCGTCGCCATCGGCGTGAGCTACGCGTTGGGCCGCGCCTTCGGGCTGCCGCGGCGCATGGCGACGCTGATCGCCTGCGGCAATTCGATCTGCGGCAACTCGGCGATCGCCGCGGTGGCGCCGGTGATCGGCGCGCGCAGCGACGACGTCGGCGCGTCGATCGCGTTCACCGCGGTGCTCGGCGTCGGCGTCGTGCTGCTGCTGCCGCTGCTGGCCGCCGCACTGCAACTGCATGCGCAGGCCTTCGGCGTGCTCGCCGGACTGACGGTCTACGCGGTGCCGCAAGTGCTGGCCGCGGCGGCGCCGGCGGGCGCCGTCGCGGTGCACATCGGCACCTACGTGAAGCTGGTGCGGGTGCTGATGCTGGGGCCGGTCGTGCTGGTGCTGTCGTTGCTGGCGCGGCGCGCCGCCGGCGCCGATGCGCCGCGCGCCGGCATCGGCCAGCTGGTGCCGTGGTTCATCGTCGGCTTCGTCGCGATGCTGCTGGCGCGCTCGTTCGGCTGGCTCCCGCAGTCGCTGCTGCGACCGTTCGCGCAGGCCTCGAACTGGCTGACCGTGGTGTCGATGGCCGCACTCGGCCTCGGCGTCGACGTGCGCGCGGTGGCGCGTGCCGGCCCGCGCGTGACCGCGGTGGTCACGCTGTCGCTGCTGGCCTTGGGAATCCTGGCCTGGGGGTTGCTGCAGCTGCTGCCGATCGGCACGCGCTGAGCGCGCGATGCAGTACGCTTGGCGCTGCCGGCCCGCACGGGGCCGGTCTGGCCACGCCTACTGCTGAAGCTTCCCCATGGAGTCCCGTTTGCTGTCCCGCGGCGCGCGCCGCGCCGTCGCGCTGCTGTTCGGCGCCACGCCGCTGCCGGCGCTGGCTGCGACCTCACCGGGCGAATATGGGCCGGTGTGGGCGCTGCCGTTTGCCGCCTTGCTGCTGTCGATCGCGCTGGCGCCGCTGCTGCTGCCCGGCGTCTGGCACCGCCACCACGGCAAGATCGCGCTGGCCTGGGCGGCGGCGATGCTGCTGCCGCACGCGCTGGCGTTCGGCGCGTCGCCGACGCTGCACCTCGCGCTGCACAGCCTGCTCGACGAATACCTGCCGTTCGTGCTGCTGCTGGCTGCGCTGTACACGGTCAGCGGCGGCATCGCGCTGCGCGGCAATCTGCGCGGCAGCGCCGCGCACAACACCGCTCTGCTCGCGCTCGGCGCGCTGGCGGCCAGTGCGATGGGCACCACCGGCGCGGCGATGCTGCTGGTGCGCCCGCTGATCCACGCCAACGACCGTCGTCGGCGCAGCGCGCATGTGATGGTGTTCTTCATTTTCATCGTCGCCAACGCCGGCGGCGCGCTGACCCCGCTGGGCGACCCACCGTTGTTCCTCGGCTTCCTGCGCGGGGTCGACTTCTTCTGGACGCTGCGCCACCTGGCGGCACCCACGGCGCTGCTGTGCGCCATGCTGCTGGCGCTGTTCTACGCGCTCGACAGCTGGTTCTGGCGCCAGCCCGATCAGTTCAAGGCGGCCGATCCGACCCCCGACGGCCCACTGCAGCTGCTCGGGCGCTGGAACCTGCTTTGGCTGCTCGCGGTGGTCGGCATCGTGCTGCTCAGCGGCAGCTGGCGCCCGCCTGGCGGCGTCGAACTGTTCGGCGTGACGCTGCGCTGGGCCGCGCTGGTGCGAGACGCCGCGCTGCTCGCCGTGCTGCTCGCGTCGCTGGCCACGACGCCGCGTGAGGCGCGTCGGCTGAACCACTTCCACTGGGGCCCGATGCTCGAGGTGGCCAAGCTGTTCCTGGGCATTTTCCTGACCATCATCCCGGTGATCGAAATGCTGCGCGCCGGCACCGCGGGAGCCTTCGCGCCGCTGGTGCGCCTGACCAGCGATGCGCACGGCGCGCCGATCGCCGCCGCCTACTTCTGGCTCACCGGTGCGCTATCGTCGGTGCTCGACAACGCGCCGACCTATCTGGTGTTCTTCAACCTGGCCGGCGGCGAGCCGGCGCGGCTGATGCAGGAGGCCAGCGTGCTCGGTGCGATTTCGGCCGGCGCGGTCTACCTCGGCGCGATGACCTACGTCGGCAACGCACCGAACCTGATGGTCAAGGCCATCGCCGAGCATCGCGGCATCGACATGCCGTCGTTCTTCGGCTATCTCGGCTGGTCGCTGGTCGTGCTGCTGCCCTGCCTGCTGCTGGTGCAGGCGCTGTTCTTCTGACAAAGACCCCGCTCCGGCAGGTAGTTCTAACACGAACTAATATGCCGAGCTGGCGGCTGCGCAGTGCGGCCGCGGTCCAGACAGGAGGTCGGTGATGTCCCGCGCCAGTGCCTTGTTCGTATCCCATGGCTCGCCGATGCTGCCGCTCGAGCCCGGCAGCGCGGCGCCGATGCTGCAGCGACTCGGCGGCAAGCTGGATGGCGCGCGCGCCATCCTCGCGTTCTCGCCGCACTGGATGACGCGAGGCGTCGTGCTCGGTGGCGCCGTGCAGCCGGCGACGATCCACGACTTCGGCGGCTTCGACCCGGCGCTGTACAAGCTGCGCTACCCGGTCGCCGGCGACCCGGCGCTGGCGCGGCGCGCCGCCGAGTGCCTGCAGCGCGCCGGCGTCGACGTCGCGCTCGACCCGGGGCGCGGCCTCGACCACGGCGTGTGGAACCCGCTGCTGTTGATGCGCCCAGGCGCCGACGTGCCGGTGGTCCCGCTGGCGATGCCGTGGCCGCTCGACGCGGCCGCTGCGTGGCGCCTCGGCGAGGCGCTGGCGCCGCTGCGCGACGACGGCGTCGTGCTGCTGGGCAGCGGCAGCCTGACGCACAACCTCTATGAGTTCCATCCGGACGCGAAGACCGACGACGCGGTGGTGCCGTACGTGGCCGAATTCGTCGCCTGGATGCGCGACGCGGTGGCGCGCGGCGACCGCGCCGCCCTGCTCGACTGGCAGGCCAGGGCGCCGCACGCGCACCGCGCGCACCCGACCCCCGAGCACCTGATGCCGCTGTTCTGGGCGCTGGGCGCGGCCGCCGGCGACGCTGCCGAACTGTTCGAAGGCGGCGTGCATTACGGCATGCTGTCGATGGACGCGTGGGCGTTCGCCTGATACGGTAACCGAGAAAGGAACGATATGGCCGAACAGTCGATGAGCGATGGCAGCGTGGTGATCGCGATGCCGGTGAACCCGGCGCCGCAGTTGATGCTGCTGTTCCACGGCCTGGGTGCCGACGCCGAAGATCTGGTGCCGCTGGGCCGGCGCCTGGCGCGGGCCTATCCGCAGGCCGCCGTGGTCAGCGTGCAGGCGCCGCAGGCCTGCGAGTTCGGTGCGGGGCGGCAATGGTTCTCGGTGCGCGACGTCGACGACGCCCGTCGCGTGCAGCGCGTCGTCGCGGCGTTGCCGGGCTTCGTCGAACAGGTGCGACGCTGGCAACGCGACACCGGCGCCGGGGTTGCGCAGACCGCGCTGATCGGCTTCTCGCAAGGCGCGATCATGGCGCTGCACACGACGCTGAGCGAGCCGGCGCTGGCCGGGCGCGTGGTTTCGCTGTCGGGGCGCTTCGCCGAACTGCCGAGCAGGCCGGCGCCGCGCACCACGCTGCACCTGCTGCACGGCATGCGCGACGCGGTGATTCCAGCCGCGCTGGTGCGCAGCGCAGCCGAGCACCTGGTCGCGATCGGCGCCGACGTCACCGCCGATCTGCTGCCCGGGCTCGGCCACGGCGTCGACGACGCGCTGGTCGAGCGCCTGCTCGAGCGCCTGAGCACGCACGTGCCGGCGCATACCTGGCGCGAGGCGCTGGCGTCCGACCCGGGGCAGCCGGGCGGCGAGCTGCACTGAAGCGAACTGCACAGAAACGATACGGAGCACGCGATGGGAGAAGTGGGTAATGCTTGCGCAATCGTCACCGGGCACAGCCGCGGCCTGGGCGCCGCGCTGGTCGACTCGCTGCTGGGGCAGGGGCTGCCGGTGCTGGCGCTGGCGCGGCACGCGCGCGGCGGTGCCGCCGCGCGCTTGCGCGAAGTCGCGCTCGACCTGGCCGACGCTGCAGCGCTGCAGCGCTGGCTGGCCGCGGGCGAACTCGACGCCTTCGTCTCCGGCTGTGCGCGCGTGCTGCTGATCAACAACGCCGGCACGCTGGGGCCGGTCGGCCCGCTGTCGCGGCAGGACCCGGCGCAGGTCGGCGCGGCGATCGCGCTCAACGTCGCCGCGCCGCTGCAACTGTCCGCGGCACTGGCCGCGCGCGTGCTGCCGCGCGGCGCCGAGCTGCGCGTGCTGCACGTGTCCAGCGGCGCGGCGCGCAACGCCTATGCGGGTTGGAGCGTGTATTGCGCGAGCAAGGCCGCGCTCGACCAGCACGCGCGCGCCGCCACGCTCGACGGTGTCGCCGGGATGCGCATCGCCAGCGTCGCCCCCGGCGTCATCGACACTGCGATGCAGGCGCAGATCCGCGCCACCGATGCGGCGGATTTTCCGCAGCGCGAACGCTTCGAAGCCTTGCGCGAACGTGGCCAGCTGCTGGCGCCGACCGACGTGGCGACGCGGCTGCTGAGCTACCTGCAAGGCGACGCGTTCGGCGCGCAGCCGGTCGTCGATCTGCGCGATCTGGGCTGAACGACAAACAGCGCTTGACAACGCGTCATGCGTGGGTAAAAATTGCGTTTTTCGTTCGGCGCGATCCGAATCGAAAAGGAGTGGTAGTTCAGTTGGTTAGAATACCGGCCTGTCACGCCGGGGGTCGCGGGTTCGAGTCCCGTCCACTCCGCCAAATT
>JAJZHH010000068.1:15796-17031 GCA_021804595.1 Pseudomonadota bacterium | reverse complement strand
GCCGCGGCCTTGCCCTGCTAGACTTGCAATGTTCCTACATCATGTGGGGCCTTGGAGGCGACGCCATGCAGGCCGTCAATATCCGTCAACTCAAGACCAACCCCAGCGCCGCGCTCGCCGCTGCGCGCGAGGATGACATGGTCGTGGTGATGAACCGCGACCGCCCACAGGCGCTGTTGGTCGATCTGGAACAGTTGGGCGTTCCCGATCTGCCCGCGGTGCGCGTGGCGCTGGCTGTGGCGCTGTTTCGCGGTGGATCGGTGTCGGCAGGATTCGCGGCTCGCGTGGCGGCGAAGCCGCTGGCCGAGATGCTGACCTTGCTGTCGAATCAGGGCATTGCTCTCACCGGCGATAGCCAGGCCGCTGCCGACGAAGCGCGGGGCGACATGCGCCGCGCGAGCAAGTGGCTGGCGAAGTCCGTGGCGTGAGTCGTCGCGTCGTCATCGCCGATGCCGGACCGCTGATCGCGCTGGCCCGGATCGATTCCCTGGCTCTGCTGCGCGGCCTGTTCGGGAACGTATGCATTACGACAACGGTGCGGGATGAAATCCTGCCCGAAGCCGCGACCTTCCCGGATACCTCTATGTTGAAGGGTACGTTGGCCGAAGGCTGGATCGAGGTCGTCGAGGTTCCGCAGAGCGCATGGACGCCGCTGAATGCTGGCGTCGATCCCGGTGAGGCCAGCAGTATCCAGACTGCCTGCCACTGGCGCGATATGGGCGACGTGGTCCTGCTGGTGATGGATGATCGCGCCGGCCGCCTGGAAGCGCGGCGCTGTGGCATCGACCTGGTTGGTACCGCAGCGGTGATCGGGCTGGCCAGAGCCGAGGGCCTGATCGCCGCCGCGCGTCCGCTGCTGGAACGGCTGGAGCGCTCCGGTTACTACCTCGGGCGGTCCGTGATCGCGGCCGTGCTGGCGGAGCTCGGAGAGTAGCGCTCGCCCCCGCATACCCGCGTTCTCCGTCGCCCTTTCCAGCTCGTGGTTGAAATGGCGCGATCGTCCGCCTAATGTCGAGCTTTTGAACGGCTTCGACGGCGCGCTGCGCGCGGGCTGCGGCGTTCAGCGTCGCGATGGCCGCGTCGCGCGGCTGCCCGCGACGGCAGGGAGGGATTCGAATGGAATGCACGCCGAGCCTCCACGGTCACCGCCCGTTCGGGCCGGCTGCCGTGACGCAGCGCCTGAGCCTCGAGTGGCTGGGTCCGCGGCATGCCGCAGCGGTGCACGCGGCGATCCG
>JAJZHH010000068.1:0-15696 GCA_021804595.1 Pseudomonadota bacterium | reverse complement strand
GGTGCCGCGGCGGGCCCGGTGCCGGCAGCGTGTTCACGCGCATTCATTTCGTGCTGGCGGCCGACGCGGCTCGAACGTAGGGTCCGCCGGCGGTCTTCGCGCGAGGTGCGGCTTCGATGCTTCGCGCCAGCCGGAACATCCAGGCCTTGTCGTAGCGGGCGTCGCCCCTAGGGTGGCGCACGTCGTCGAGCACCATCAGCGTGAAATCGGTGCCGTTGTCGGCCCAGTCGATCACCGAGCGCACGCGTCCCGACGGTGCGCGCTCGACGCCGAACGTGGCCGGCCACGGGCCGACCCGCTCGTGGATCAGTTCGCGCACCATCACGACGGCGCCTTGGCCGGCGAGCTCATTCTCGGTGAGCTTGAGCATGATGCCATCGGGACGTTCAAACTGGCGCGCGATGGTCAGCACTGGCTCTCCAGGGTTCGCGGTGTTGTCGCGCAGACCGAGGAAGCGATATGTCGCCAGTTCGGTGTGGCCGATGTCGCGCGGATGGATCAGCACACGCCCCTGATTCATGCTGGCGAAGTCCGGGTAGAGCGAGTCGACGGGGTCCGGCCACTGCCAGTCGTCCTCGTCGACCTCGTCGTACTCGAGCCCGGCGCGGGCGCGCCCGGCGGCTCGCTGCATCGCGCGCCTTGTCTCGGCCTGCATCGCCGGCGGCAGCTCGTCGATGCGGAACACGTTGACCTTGCCGGTTTCGACCCAGGGCGGGCCCGAGGCGCCGGGCAGCGGCACGTGCGCGGAATCCGAGGTGGCGGCCGACGCCGGCATGGCGGCGAGCAGCGTCGCGCTGCCGGCGAGCCGCATCAGCGCAGGAACGGTTCGGGTGTTCATGGCTACCACTCCTTGAGGTTGCAGTCGGTGGCGTCGGAGTGCCACATCACGTATTTCTCCCCGGTGTATTTCCTCAGGCCCCAGTGGTGTCCGGTGACGTGTCCGTACCAGAATTCGCCGAAGTCGCCGGCGCGCCCGCGGCGACCGAAGTGCCAGCCTTTACCCCTCGCGCCGTCGGTCGGCGTGGTGACGTTGTGCAGCCAGTGGCGCAGGCCGGTCTCGTCGATTCGATAGTGCTCGGAGACGACGTAGATCCAGCGTTTGAGGGTGAACGCGTAAGTGATCGATTCCTGGGCGCCCAGGCCGAGCGGGCACGAGCGGCTGAAGACGTGCCAGTTTTCCTCGACTAGGTTTGCCTGTGTGGCCGTCCCTGCTATGGCGGCCGCAAGGGCTGCGATGAACGTTGACGCGCGTTTCATGGTTGTTGCGGCGCGCCGGGCGGCGGCGTCGAGCTTGACCGTACAGGCTCCTTGGGTCGTCGCCGCGCGCAGGAGTTCCGCGCCGCCCGTGGCATTCCGCGCGCTCGCGGCGCCGCGTCAGTCGCCGGGGTAGTGGCCGGCGGCGATGTCGGCGAGCAGCGTCGGCTGCCGTGGGGTCCAGCCGAGGCTCTCGCGCGTCACCGCGCTCGACGCCGGCGCGTCGGCGCCGTAGAAAGCCGCCAGCCAGCCGAAGTGCTCGGCGGCATGCTCGGGCGCCACCGCGACCGTCTGCAGCCCCAGCGCGTCGCCGATCGCGTGCGCGATGTCGCGCGTCGCCACGCCTTCCTCGGCGACTGCGTGCAGCACAGCGCCGGGCGCGGCGCGCTCGATCGCCAGCCGCACCAGCGCGGCGCAATCGAGCCGGTGCACCGCCGGCCAGCGGTTGGCACCGTCGCCGAGGTAGCCCGACACCCCGCGCTGGCGCGCGATGTGTGCCAGCATCGCGACGAAGCCGTGGTCGCCGCCGGCGCCGTGCACGGTCGGCGCGAAGCGCACGACGATGCTGCGCACGCCGCGCTGCGCCAGCGCCAGTGCGTGCGCGGCGTTGGCCACGCGCGGGTGCACCGCCGGGTCGGGCTGGTCGAGTTCGCTGCCGACGCGTCCGCGCGCCAGCCCCAGCGTGCCCGAGGCGATCAGCAGTGGGCCGCCGCGGCCGGCGAGGGCGTCGCCGAAGGTCTCGATCGCCGCGCGGTCGATGCGCGCGGCGTCGTCCATGCGCGAGAAGTCGTGCACATAGCCGAGGTGGACGACACCGTCGACCTCGCGCGCCGCGGCGTGCAGCGCCGGCAGATCTTCGAGCGAGCCGTGAAGGAATTCGGCGCCGAGCGCCGCGACCTTGGCCGCGCCGGCGTCGGAGCGCACGAGGCCGACGACCTGATGGCCGGCGGCGATCAGTTCGGTGACGCTGGCTGAGCCGATCCAGCCCGAAGCGCCGGTGACGAGGATTCGCATGGTCTTGCTCCTTGCTGTGATGTCATTGAGTGACGTCATTCTAGACCTATGATGTCACGCTGTGTCAACACTGGGAGCGCGCATGGGGCGCTGGGAACCCGACGCGGTGGGGCGGCTGCGCGCCGCGGCGCTGGATCTGTTCGTCGAGCGCGGCTACGACGCCACCACGGTGGCCGACATCGCCGAGCGCGCCGGGCTGACCGCGCGCACCTTCTTCCGGCACTTCGCCGACAAGCGCGAAGTGCTGTTCCACGGCGCCGAGTTGCTGCAACGCGCGATGGTCGACGCGGTGCGCGAGGCGCCGCCGGCCACGCCTGCGCTCGGCGCGATCGCGGCGGCGCTGCACGCCGCGGCGGCCTTCTTCGGCGACATCCGGGCGTACGCCCGGCGCCGGCGTGAGGTCATCGCCGCCAGCGCCGAACTGCGCGAGCGCGAACTGATCAAGCAGGCCAGCCTGTCGGCCGCGCTGGCCGACGCGCTGGTCGCGCGCGGCGTCGCCGCCACCGACGCGCGGCTGGCCGCCGAAACGGCGACGCTGGTGTTTCGCGTCGCGTTCGAGCGGTGGCTCGAAGCCGACGAGACGCGCAGCTTCGGCGCGATCGCCGACGAGCTGCTGCACGGCCTGGGCGCGCTGCACCGGCCGCCGCGCGACGACTGAAGCGGCGCCGCGTTCAGGCCGCGGCGCGCTGCCCCCACCACAGCGCGGTGCTGACGTGGAACGAGCCGCAGGGTTCGACGCGCAGCGCAGCGCGCACTTCGGCCGGCGCCTCGTCGAGCATGGCGCGAATCACCGCGGCCTTGGCCGGCGGCGTGCGCATGCGCGCGATCCACGACGCGAACTCCAGCCGCGTGTCCCAGCGCTCGACGCTGGGCGCGTCGACGCCGGCGCGGCGCAGCAGCGCGCGCCATTCGGCGTCGGAGCGGTTGCGCACGTGCGAGCGGTCGCGCAGCAGTTCGATGGTTTGAAGATGGGTGTCGACCAGCGCGTCGGCCGGCGCTTCGACGTCGATCAGCAGGAGGTGGCCGCCGGGCGCGAGCACGCGCGCGATCTCGTCGAACGCCGCGTCGAGCGCGGTCCAGTGGTGCGCGCTGTAGCGCGTCGCGACGAGGTCGACGCTGGCGTCGGCGAACGGCAGCGCCTCGGCGCTGCCGAGCAGCGTGGCGACGTTGTCCAGGCCGCGCACGGCGGCCTCCGACTTGACTTGCTCGAGCATCGCCGCTGACGGGTCGACTGCGCAGATCGAGCCGACCGCCGGTGCCAGCGCGAAGCTCAGGTGGCCGGCGCCGCAACCGAGGTCGAGCGCCAGCGTCGGCCGCGGCGTCAGCGCCGCGACACGCTCGGCGGCGCGCCCCAGGTCGGGCCCGGCGGCGTGCACACTGCTGCTCAGGTAGGCGGCGGCGCGCGGGTCGAACTGGGCGTGCACCGCGGCGCGGTGCGGGCTTGTCGTGCTCATCTTGGTCTCCGCTTGGAACGTTCGAGTTCGCACGATAATCAGGCATCGATACCGCAACAAGACAACACGTTATCCTGGTATATGGACCGACAGGATGGGGCAAGCGACGCCGCCGAACTCGGCGCCTTCCTGCGTGCCGCGCGCGAGCGGCTGCGGCCGCAGGATTTCGGCATCGCGCCGGGGCGGCGCCGGCGCACACCCGGACTGCGCCGCGAGGAAGTCGCCGCGCTGTGCGGCGTGAGCCCGACCTGGTACACCTGGATCGAGCAAGGGCGCGACGTTGCCGCGTCGGCGGCGACGCTGCGCGCGCTGGCCGAGGGGCTGCGGCTTGGCGGCGTCGAGCGCGCGCATCTGTTCCGCCTCGCCGGACGCGCCGACCCCGACCCCTTGCCGCCGGCGGACGCCGACGTCGAGCCGCTGCGCCTGCTGCTCGACACGATCGACGCGCCGGCCTATGTGCTCGACCGCCACTGGAATGCGGTGGCGTGGAACCGCGCCGCCGCGGCGCTGTTCGGCGACTGGCTGGCGCACGAGGCGACGCCGAATCTGCTGCGCTGGGTTTTCCTCGACCCGGCCGCGGCGCGGCTGATCGTCGAGTGGGAGGCGCGCGCCGAGCGTCTGGTCGCCGAATACCGCGCCGACAGCGTCGGCCTGCACCACGACGCCGCGCATCTGGCGCAGGTCGCCGAGCTGTCGCGGCGCAGCGCGGTGTTCGAGCGCGCCTGGCGCGCGCAGCGCGTGGTCGCGCGCGAAGGCGGCGAGCGTGCGTTCACCGCGGTCGCCGGCGAGCCGCGCGTCTACCGCCAATTCACGCTGAAGCCGGCGCTGCGCCCGGACCTCAAGCTGATCGTGCTCGCGCCGCAGCGTCAGCCGCCGCAACCGCCGCCGGTGACCTTGACCTCGGTGTCGGCGTAGAGCAGTTTCGTGCCGACCAGCGCGACCGCGTAGATGCGCGAGGTTCCCGCCAGCTTCAGCCGCGTCGCCACGGCGGCTTCAGCGCCGTGGCTGAGGCGGAACCAGCAAGCCAGCGCGTGTGGGTTGTGCGGCACGACGATGCCGATAGCGCGGGTGCCGGGAGCGCTGCACTGCACGCCGACCGGCACCACGGTGCCGTCCTCGGACAGATCGGGGCCAAAGATCGAGACTTCGGCGCTGGCCAGCGGCGTCGCGCCGAGACGGTGAGCGATCTCGGCCAGCGAATGCGCCGCGAACAGCGCGGGGTCCCAGCCCGGGGCGTTCGCGGCGCGCGCCAGGCGCGGCAGCGTGGCCTCGGTCGCAGCCAGCCCGATGCCGCCGACGCTCAGGCGCATCAGGGTTCGACGTGTCGTGTGCATGCGCGGGTCTCCTCGTCGTCGCGCGGCGGGCCGCCGCGTCGCGTCGCTTTCGTCGTAATACTACGACTAGTATTTGAACGGCTTCCGCGCCGGTTCACGCAACGGCACGCGAGCGCGGCGCATCGCCCATCGCGCACAGGTGCTCGAACACCGCCAGCACGAGTTCGGAGCGCACGCCGTGTTCGGCGCGCGCGATCCACAGCGGCGCTTGCGCAAGCTCGTCGTAGCCGTCGAGCAGGCGCAGCCGGCGCCGCGCGATCGAGTCGGCGGCCAGCAGCGACGACACCAGTGCGACGCCGCGCCCGCGCAGCGCCGCGTCGAGCAGCAGCCGCGGGTCGTCGTAGATCGCCGCGCGCGCGAAGTCGCCGAGCTGCTCGCGCACGAAGGGCGCGACGCGCTCGTCGGTCAGGTCGGACTCGAGTCCGAGCGCGCGCGCGTGCTGCGGATGCTCGGCGCGCGGGGTCGCCGCCAGCGTCGCGGCCAGCGCCGGCGCCGCGACGACGACGCGTGCGTCGTCCAGGAACGGGCGGTCGACGACGTCGCGCTGGCGCAGCGGCTGGTGGGTGATGGCGATGTCGATGTCGAGCTGGTCGACGAAACGCGCCGACTGGTCGACGGTGACGATGGGGCACAGCGCCGGCAGCAGCCGCTGCAGCCGCTCGAGCCTGGGTTGCAGCCAGCCGTGCGCCACCGGCGCCGGGCACACCAGCGTGACCAGGTCGGCGTCGGCGTAGGTTTCGATGCGCGCCAGCCCGCCGCGCATCACTTCGATCGAGCGCAGCACGGTGGCGTGCAGCAGCTGGCCGGCGATGGTCAGCTCGACGCCGCGGCCCTTGCGCCGGAACAGCGCCTGGCCGATCTGCTGCTCGAGCTGGCCGATCTGGTGGCTGATCGCCGACGGCGACACGTACAGCTCGTCGGCCGCGCGCGTGTAGTTGCCCAGCCGCGCGGCGGCTTCGAAGCCCAGCAGCAGTTTCAGCGAGGGCAGGCGGGGATTTGCCGACATGTGAGAAAAATTGAACGATCGGGTCAAAAAACTTCGCTTTTCAGCGAGAGCTGACCGATCCATCATAGGGCTTCATGTCAATTTTCTCAGGTCATGCCATGCAGGAAAATCGTTTCGATGCCGCCGCCGGCGGCTGGCGCATGCCCGCCGAGTGGGAGCCGATGGCCGCGACCTGGCTCGGCTGGCCCGTCTACCAGGACCGCGAGATGCTCTGGGGCGAGCATTACGACGCGGTGCAGCAGGCGTTCGGCGTCGTCGCCCGCGCGATCGCGCGCCACCAGCGCTGCATCGTCGCCGCGCATGCGCCGCTGGCCGAGCAGGCGCGGCGCATCTGCGGGCCGACCGTGACCGTGGTGCCGCTGGCCGTCGACGACAACTGGCTGCGCGACTGCGGCCCGACCATCCTGGTCAACGACGACCGCGTCGAGCAGCTCGGCGTCGGTTTCCGCTTCAACGCCTGGGGCGAGAAGTACCAGCCCTACGACGGCTGCGCGCGCTTCGCCGACGACTGCGCCGAGCTCGCCGGCATGCCGCTGGTGCGCTCGCCCATCGTGCTCGAAGGCGGCTCGTTCCACGTCGACGGCCAGGGCACGCTGCTGACCACCGAGAGCTGCCTGCTGAACCCGAACCGCAACCCGGGACTGAGCCGCGGCGAGATCGAGGCCGAGCTCAAGCGCATGCTCGGCGTGCGCCAGGTCGTCTGGCTGCCGGGCAACCCGGCCGAAGTCGAGACCGACGGCCATGTCGACTGCATCGCCGCGTTCGTCGCCCCGGGCCGCGTGCTGGTCAACACCGCCGACCCCGACCAGGGCGAGTACCACCGCTGCATGCGCGAGAACCGGCGCGCGCTCGAGCTGGCGGTCGACGCGCGCGGGCGCCGCTTCGAGCTGCTCGAGCTGCCGGTGCCGCGCGGCCACGACGACTATGGCAGCGAGCGCTTCTGCGCGCTGTACTCGAACTACATCCTGGTCAACGGAGCGGTGATCTCGACCGCGTTCGGCGTGCCGCGCGACGACGAGGCGCGCGCCGCGTTCGCGCGCGCCTTCCCCGACCGCGAAGTCGAGTTGCTGCCGGTGGCGGCGATCGGGCTGGGCGGCGGCAGCATCCACTGTTCGACGCAGCAGCAGCCGATGCTCGGCAACCGCCTCGCCGTGCGTTTCCCGACGCGCTGAACGCGCGCCTCGTCCAGGAGCTCTTCGATGAATCCACGTCACATCACGGTCGCCGCGGTCCAGATGGCCTCGGGCGACTGGGACCTGCAGCGCAACATCGACCGCGCCGACGCGCTGATCCGCAGCGCCGCGCAGCAGGGCGCGCAGCTCGTGCTGTGTCCCGAGCTGTTCATGTGCCCGTATTTCTGCATCGACCAGAACGCGCGCCACTTCGAGCTCGCGCAGCCGTTCGAAGGCCACCCCGGCATTGCCCATTTCGCGCGCCTGGCCGCCGAGCTCGGCGTCGTCATCCCGATCGGCTTCTTCGAGCGTGCCGGCAACGCCACCTACAACTCGGTGGCGATCGCCGACGCCGACGGCAGCGTGCTCGGCGTCTACCGCAAGACGCACATCCCGGATGGCCCCGGCTACACCGAGAAGTACTACTTCACGCCCGGCGACACCGGCTTCAAGGTGTGGGACACGCGCTTCGGCCGCATCGGCGTCGGCATCTGCTGGGACCAGTGGTATCCGGAGACGGCGCGTTCGATGGCGCTGATGGGCGCCGAGCTGCTGTGCTTCCCGACCATCATCGGCAGCGAGCCGCAGGATCCGCAGCTCGACTCGAGCGGTCACTGGCAGCGCACGATGCAGGGCCACGCGGCGGCCAATATGGTGCCGCTGGTCGCCGCCAACCGCATCGGCCGCGAAACCGGAATCGGCAACGCCAACGGCAGCCAGCCCGCGCTGACCAACACGTTCTACGGCAGCAGTTTCATCGCCGACCACACCGGGGCGAAAGTCGCCGAGGCCGGGCGCGACGACACCGCGATCCTGCTGCATCGCTTCGATCTCGACGCGGTGCGCCGCGCGCGGCAGGCCTTCGGCTTCTTCCGCGACCGTCGCCCCGAGGCCTACGGCACGCTGCTGAGCAGCGACGGGAGCACGCTGCGGCGCCCGCTGGGCAGCGGCTGACGCGGCCTCAAGCCCGGCGCGGCGGCGGCGGTGCTGCCGCCGCTTCGTCCACCGCTTCGTCCACCGTTTCGTCCACCGCTTCGTCCATCGCTTCGGCCGCGGCGCCCAGCACGGCCGCCGCGCTGGCGCTGAGCTGCTCGCCGAGCCAGATCAGCCCGGGGTCGGCGACGGCGTCGCGGCGCAGCGCCAGGTGCACGTCGTAGCGGCCGAGCTCGAGCGGCACCGCGCAGCTGCGCAGCGCGCTGCCGCGTGCCAGCGCGGAGGCGGCGTGCGACGGCAGCGTCGCGATCGCCGCGGTGTCGTCGAGGAAGGCGCCGACGGTCGCGAAGTGGGTCAGCGAGGCCAGCAAGGTGCGGCGCCGGCCGATGCGGCGCAGCGCCTCGTCGACCACGCCCGACTGGCCCGAGTACGAAATCAGCACGTGCGGCAGCGCGAGGTAGGTGTCGAGCGTCGTCGGCGCTTGCACCCGGCGCGGGTCGTACAGGCAGGCGTAGCCCGAGCTGCCGATGCGCTGCGCGTGGATCCAGCGCGCGCCGGGCGCGCCGGCGACGACGCCCAGCTCGATGTCGCGGGCGTCGAGCATGCGCTCGACCAGATGCCGGTTGGTCTGGCGGAAGGTGATCGTCACCTGCGGCGCCGCGGCGCGCACGCGCCTGAGCAGATCGGGGCCGAGCGCCAGTTCGTAGTCGTCGGAGGCGCCGATCACGAAACGGCGCGTCGACTGCGCCGGATCGAAGCGGCGCTCGTCGCGCAGGCACGCCGCCAGCGCGCCCAGATGTGCTTCGAGCGTCGGCGCGATGGCCTGGGCGCGCGGCGTCGGCGTCATCTGGCCGCGGGTCCTGACGAACAGCGGATCGTGCACCGTGCGGCGCAGCCGGCCCAGCGCCGAGCTGACCGCGGCCTGGCTCAGCGCCAGCCGTTCCGCCGCGCGCGTCACGCTGCGCTCGCGCCAGAGCGCGACGAAGACCGTCGCCAGGTTCAGGTCGAGCTTTCTAATATCCAGCAAAGTGAAATCGTTCATTCATAAATTTTGCTTCCGTGAAGCAGATTTCGCCAATACATTGCGAATCCATGAACCATTCCACATTCCCCGGGGCTGGCCACCACGCTTCGATGCCGCTGCGCGACGTCGCGCTGGTGCTGCTGGTCGTGACCATCTGGGGGTCGAATTTCGTCGTCATCAAGCTCGGCCTGGGCGACATGCCGCCGCTGATGTTCACCAGCCTGCGCTTCCTGTTCGCCGCGATCCCGATGGTGTTCGTGCGCCGGCGTCCGGCGGTTGCCTGGCGCTGGCTGGCGGCGTGGGGGCTCACGCAGTTCGCGCTGCAGTTCGCGCTGCTGTTCGTCGGCATCAAGCTGGGCATGCCGGCCGGGCTGGCGTCGCTGGTCATCCAGTTGCAGGCCTTCTTCACGATGGGCCTGGCCTGGGGGCTGCTGCGCGAGCGCGTGCGACCGCTGCAGTGGGCCGGCGCGTTCGTCGCGCTGCTCGGCATGGCGCTCGTCGCCCACCATCTGGAGCAGCCGGCGACGCTGTACGGTTTGCTGATGGTGCTCGGCGCCGCGCTGTCGTGGGCCAGCGCGAACATGCTGACCAAGCGCATCGGCGTCGTCGACCCGCTGGGCCTGGCGGCGTGGGGCAGCCTGATCGCGTTCGTGCCGCTGGCCGCGCTGTCGCTGCTGGTCGAGGGTCCGGCCCAGGTTGCCGCGGCGCTGCACGCGATGACCGCCTGGGCCTGGGGCGCGGTGCTGTACCAGTCCTACCCGAACACGCTGTTCGGTTTCGGCGTCTGGTCGATGCTGATGCGCCGCCACGCCGCCGCCGAACTGGCGCCGTACACGCTGCTGGTGCCGGCGGTCGGCATGGTGTGCGCGTCGCTGGTGCTCGGCGAGGCGCTGCAGCCGTGGAAGATCGGCGCCGGCTTGCTGGTGCTGGCCGGGCTGGCGCTGAACCAGTGGGCCGCGCGGCGCGGTCGCCGTCAGTCGATCCAGCCCTGCTCGATCGCGTAGCGCACCAGCCCGGCGGTCGAGTCGATGCCGAGCTTGCGCCGGATGCTCAGCCGGTGCGTCTCGACGGTGCGGAAGCTGATGCCGAGGATTTGCGCGATGCGTTTGCTGGTCTCGCCGCCGGCGACCAGCAGCAGGATCTCGCGCTCGCGTTCGGTCAGCCCGGGGTCGGCTTCGGCGCCGGTGATCGTCGCCAGCCCCTGCACCAGCGCGGCGCTGTAGTAGGTGTCGCCGGCGGCCACGGCTTCGATCGCGGCGACGATTTCGCCGGCTGGCGAATCCTTCAGCACGTAGCCGCGAGCGCCGGCGCGAACCGCCTGGCGCACGTACTCGGGCTTGTCGAACATCGTCAGCACGATGCACGCCGGCGCCGGGTCGAGCTCGCGCAGCCGCGCGATCAGTTCGAGCCCGTCGACGTCGGGCATGTTGACGTCGACCAGCGCGATGTCCGGGTGGCTGCCGGCGGCCAGCTCGAGCGCGGCGCGCCCATTGCCGGCCTCGCCGACGACGCGCAGCGTGGGCACCGCGCCGAGCCGCGCGCGCAGACCGTCGCGCACCAGCGGATGGTCGTCGATCAGGATCAGCGTGTGCGGTGCGGCGTTCATCCAGGGCTGCGTGAAGTGGTGCGCAAGGGCAAGGATACGTAAACCGTGGTTCCGCGTTGTCCGCTCGACACCGACACTTCGCCGCGCAGGTGGTCGACGCGCTCGCGCATATTGCGCAGCCCCATGCCGTCGCGCGCCGCTGCGCCGCCGGGGTCGAAGCCGCGGCCGTTGTCGGTGATGCGCAGCCGCACCTCGGCCGCGTCGACTTCGAGGCGCATCGACGCGCGCGTGGCGCCGGCGTGGCGCTCGATGTTGGTCAGGGCTTCCTGGGCGATGCGAAACAGCGTCAGCGCCGCGGCGAACGACACCTTGGGCATTTCCAGCGGCAGCCGGGTTCGCACCGGGATCGATGTGCGCTCGGTGAAGTCGCGCGCCAGCTCGCCGAGCGCGGCCGACACGCCGAGGCGATCGAGCAGGATGGGATGCAGCGCGTGCGAGATGCGACGCACTTCGCTGATCGCGTCGACGATGCGGCCGACGCCGTGCTCGAGCGCGTCGCGCGGGTCGCCGTCGCCGGCGTCGACCTGGTGCTGGGCCAGCTCGAACTGGTACTTGGCCGACACCAGCAGCTGGCTGATGCCGTCGTGCAGTTCGCGCGCGACGCGCGCGCGCTCGTCTTCCTGCAGCGTCACGATGCGTTGCGCCAGTTCGCGCAGCCGGCGGTCGGCCAGACGGTGCGCGCTGACGTTCAGCGCCATGCCGACCGATCCGGCCAGCGCGATCGCCACCAGGCTGATCAGCGCCAGCCCGGCCATGGTCGCGCGTATGCTCGCCGCGACGTGGCGCCGCAACCCGGTCTCGACGCGCTCGACGTCGTCGAGGTAGGCGCCGGTGCCGACGACCCAGCCCCAGCGCGGCAGCAGCACGACGTAGCCGAGCTTGGGCGCGTCCTTGCCGGTCGACGGCTTGCGCCACATATAGCGCTGGAATCCCGAGCCGTCGCGCGCGGCCGCGACCAGCCGCTGGATCACCGGCAGCCCGGTGGCGTCGCGCAGGTTCCACAGGTTGCGGCCGACGATGTCGGGTTCGCGCGGGTGCACCAGGCTGCGCCCGTGCAAGTCGTAGACGAAGTAATAGCCGTCGCGGCCGAAATTCATGCGCGCCAGGATCGCTTCGGCCTCGTGGCGCGTCGCCGCGTCGTCGCGCCCGGACGCGTACAGCGGGCCGATCGCGCTCAGCGCCAGGTCGATGTAGTGCTCGAGCTCGACGCGCTTGCTCTGCATCAGGCTGGCGTCGATGGTCGCGGTCTGCTCGGCGGCCAGGCGGCTGGCCTGCAAGGCGATGACGGCGGCGAACGCGGCGGCGACGACGACCAGCGGCAGGATCGCCAGCAGCGCGATCTTGGCTTTCAGTTGCATGGTGCTGCTGTCCATCTCCGTCCTCGTCGTCTGCGTAGATATACCTAGGTCGAGCCGGTAGTCCTGCGAATTTTGCGGACGGCCCTTGAGGCGAACAATACAAGCAGCGCCGCCGCGTACTGGCGCGGCGCGCGCCGGCACGGGCGCCAACCGCGCCCGACAACGACCGGCCGCAGCACGACTGCGGCCGGCATCTTCAGGAGGAGACCGAAGTCATGAACTCAAACCCCGCCGTGCGCAAGCTCGGCGCGCTGCAGATCGCCTTGCTGGCGATCCCCTGCGTGGCCGTGCTCGTCGTGCCCTGGTTCAACCGCATCGATCCGAGCATCGACGGCATCCCGTTCTTCTACTGGTGGCAGATGCTCTGGGTTCCGCTCAGCGGCGTGTTCATCGGCATTGTCTACCGACAGGTGGTCGGTGACGCGAAGGGGGACTGAGCCATGCACGTGACCGCCACCATCGTTTTCATCGCCCTGTTCGCCGTCATCACCTTCATGGGTTTCGCGTCGGTGCACTGGCGCCGCGGCGACATGGAACACCTGCACGAGTGGGGACTGGGCGGGCGCCGCTTCGGCTCCTGGGTCACCTGGTTCCTGATCGGCGGCGACCTGTACACCGCGTACACCTTCGTCGCGGTGCCGGCGCTGGTGTTCGGCGCCGGCGCACTCGGCTTCTTCGCCGTGCCGTACACGGTGATCGTCTATCCGCTGGTGTTCGCGATGCTGCCCAGGTTGTGGGTCGTCGCGCGGCGCCACAACTTCGTCACCGCGTCGGACTTCGTCGCCGGCCGCTACGGCAGCCCGGCGCTGGCGCTGGCCATCGCGATCACCGGCATCGTCGCGACGCTGCCGTACATCGCGCTGCAGCTGGTCGGCATCCAGGTCGTCATCGGCGGCCTCGGCTTCCCCACCGGCGGTCTGCTCGGCGAGTTGCCGCTGATCATCGCGTTCGCCATCCTGGCCGCCTTCACCTACACCAGCGGGCTGCGCGCGCCGGCGTCGATCGCGATCCTGAAGGACATCCTGATCTACATCACCGTGATCGCGATGGTCGTCGTGCTGCCGTTCAAGCTCGGCGGTTTCGCCAAGATCTTCGCGTCGGTGCCGTCGGCGCATCTGCTGCTGCCGCCGATCAAGGACGGCAACTTCGGCCTGCAGTCGTTCTATCCGTCGCTGGCCTTCGGCTCGGCGCTGGCGCTGATGTTCTACCCGCACGCGGCCACCGCGGTGCTGTCGGCGAAGGGGCCGAACACGCTGCGGCGCAACTGGATCTACCTGCCGGCGTATTCGTTCGTGCTCGGCCTGATCTCGCTGCTGGGCTACTTCGCATTCGCCTCGGGCATCGCCACGCTGCCCGACCTGGCGCCGTACTTCAAGCAGTACGGTCCGCAGTTCGCGATGCCGGGTCTGCTGCTGCACTTCTTCCCCGGCTGGTTCACCGGCGTCGGCTTCGCCGCGGTCGCCATCGGCGCGCTGGTGCCGGCGGCGATCATGTCGATCGCCGCTGCCAACCTGTTCACGCGCAACGTCTACAAGGCGTTCCTGAACCCGGACTGCAGCGTCAAGCGCGAAACCGACGTGGCCAAGCTGACCTCGCTGGTGGTCAAGTTCGGCGCGCTGCTGTTCATCCTGTTCCTGCCGCTGAAGTACGCGATCCAGCTGCAGCTGCTCGGCGGCATCCTGATCCTGCAGACGGTGCCGGCGATCGTCTCCGGCCTGTACACGCGCTGGTTCGATCCGAAGGCGCTGCTGCTGGGCTGGGCCGGCGGGCTGCTGTGGGGCATCTGGGCCGCGTCGCTGAGCGGCTTCACCAAGTCGGCGTACGCGCTGCACCTGGGCGGCTACGTGATTCCGGCCTACATCGGCCTGTACGCGCTGGTCATCAACCTGGCCATCGGCATCGTCGCGACGCTGGTCGTGCGCGCGGCTGGCGCGGCCCACGACCGCGACGTCACGGTTTCGGCCGACTACGTCGGCTGAGCGGGCGGGCGCGCGCGCCGCGGGGCCCCCGGGGCTTCCGCGGCGCTGCCGCGCTGGCACAATGGCCCCGTGAGGGGACCATGAAAATTCTGCTGGTGGACGACTCGCCGTCGGCCACGCTGGTGATGTCGGCGCGGCTGCGCCGGTTCTGCTTCGACGTCGTCACCGCCGCCGACGGCCTGGCCGCGGTCGACGCCTTCGTCGCCCACGCCCCGGACCTGGTGCTGATGGACCTCGAGATGCCCGGCATCAACGGGCTGCAGGCGACGCAGCGCATCCGCGCCGAGGAGGTTCGCCGTGGCTGGTCGTGGACGCCGATCATTTTCCTCACCGCGTCGGATCGCGACGACAACCTGGTGACCGCGATCGACGCCGGTGCCGACGACTTCATTCCGAAGTCGGTCGCCGAGCCGGTGCTGCTGGCCAAGATGAAGGCGATGAACCGGGTCGCCGCGCTGCGCCGCAGCCTGCACGCGGCCAACGCCCGGCTGCAGCGGCTGGCCGAGCTCGACGGACTGACCGGGCTGGCCAACCGGCGCAGCCTCGATGCCCGCGCCGCCGAGCAGTGGCGGCTGGCGCAGCAGGCCAGCCAGCCGCTGGGCGTGATCATGTTCGACATCGACCACTTCAAGCGCTACAACGACCTCGCCGGCCACCTCGGCGGCGACGACTGCCTGCGCCAGGTGGCCGCCGCGATCGGCGCCGAGGCACGCCGCCAGCCCGGCGCGCTCGCCGCGCGCTACGGCGGCGAGGAATTCATCGTCGTCGCGCCGGGGCTGGGCGCCGCCGCGTTGGCCGCGCTCGGCCGCCGCGTGGTCGACGCGGTGTTCGCGCTGGCGTTGCCGCATCCGGGCAATCCGCCATCGGCGCGGGTGACGGTGTCGGCCGGCGGCGCGTCGAGCGCCGGCGGCGACGCCAACGTCGGCGCCTTGATCGAACGCGCCGACCGCGCGCTCTATGCCGCCAAGAGCGGCGGGCGCAACCGCTACATCGCCGCCGAGTAGGCCCACGGCGCGGCGGCAGCAGCAGGTCGCCGCGCCCGCCGCGCCGGCGCGACCTCAGCCGATCGTCATCAGGCTGGCATTGCCGCCGGCCGCCGCGGTATTGACGCTGCTCGAGCGCTCGCGCAGCAGCAGCTCGAGCGGGTACTCGGCCGGCGCCAGCGCGTCGTGCGGCAGCGCGTACACCGGCACCACCGCGTGGTGGTAGCGCGTCAGTTCGCGCTGCAGTTCGAGCAGGCCGGCCGGGTCGCCGTCGTACAGCGCGGCGTCGGGCAGGTCGTCGGCGCCGATCTCGCGCACCTGCTCGCGCAGCGCCGCCGGAATGCGCGCGGCGGCCGCCGCGGCGTGCGCGCCGCTGAGCAGTGCGATGTTGCCGGTGGCCAGCGCGGCGGCGGCCTGGCCGAGCAGCCCGCCGACACTGGCGGCGCGACACAGCAGCGCACCGCGCGCTTCCAGCAGGTACTGGTTCAGCTCGCCGACCGGGCCGGTCAGCGTGGCCGCGGCGCGCGCCGGCGCCAGCTCGGCGCAGCGCTGGGCGGCACCGCGCGCGTCGGCCGGCAG
>JAJZHH010000155.1 GCA_021804595.1 Pseudomonadota bacterium | reverse complement strand
GCAAAGTACGTCGCCTGCGCGTTGTTCGGATCGAGCGCAATCTTGTGGCCGAGGATCATGTTGCCAATCCTTCCACGACGCCGCGCACAGCGTCGATGAGCTTCTGATTCTTGCGCGAGCGGCTTCCATACAGCCGCGCCGAGAACACGGTGATGATCTCCAGAACGTCCTTCGCCAAATCCTCCTCGAAGGTCGAGTCCTCGTCCTCGCCTTGGTTGAGAATCACCACCTCGACATTCTTGGCCTCGCAGATCGCGAAGACGAGTTCCGCGCCAAGGCGAAGCAAGCGATCCTTGTGCGTGATGACCAAGCGCCCGACTTCGCCGCCGATGATCGCATCCAGCAAGCGCTTGAGCCCTTTCTTGCGATAGTTCATGCCGGAACCAAGATCGGCAATGACCTCGAACGTCCAGCCCTGACGGGCACAGTAAATCTCCAAGACCTGTTTCTGCCTCTCCAGATCGTCCTTTTGATCGTGGCTGGAGACGCGCGCATACGCCACGGTCTTGCATGCAGCATCAGCTTGCGCTCGAAACATCTCAGGCTTGAGCCGAGCAAGGTCATAACGACGCCGCCCGCCCGCCGTGCGCTCGTCGGGCAAAAGCCGCCCCTCGCGCTCCCATCGACGCAAAGTCTGCGCCGACACGCCGAGCGCTTGGGCTGCCTCATGGATCGGAACGAGTTTTTTGAACATACTTAAATTGTATATAAATGCGCTACTACGAACAACTAAAATTGAAAATATCAAACACTCGCATTCGGCAAGCGCCTCAAGGCCGCTGGCGTCGGCCATGCTCACGCCGAAGCGGCGGTCAAGGCTCTTGGCGAGATCGTCGACCATCACTTCAGGTGCACTGCCGCGAAGGCCGACCTGCGCCACTTGCCCCCAAAGGAAGAATTGCACGCGGAGATCGGCAAACTCGAGGGCGGGCTCGCGGCGCTGAACGCACTCCTGGCCGCGTCGCTGACCCAGCTCGAACAGCGGCTCCTGATCAAGTTCGGCGCCTTGCTTTCCGCCGCCGTCGTCCTGCCGGCCGCGCTCGCCAAGCTCGGCGTCTGAATCGCCGCGCCGGTCCGTATCGGAGTTGCGCTCCACCTCGCTTGCGATTGGGTGGAAAATAGACAGTTCGGCTTCACGGCCGTGCGCAAACTCTGAAAGAACAAGATGCAACATTCCGATGTGCTGATCGTCGGCGGCGGCCTCGCCGGCCTGTCCGCGGCGCTGCAGCTGGCCGAGCGCTACCAGGTCACCGTGCTGGCCAAGCGCGAACTCGAAGTCTCCGCCAGCCAGTGGGCGCAGGGCGGCATCGCCGCGGTGCTCGGCAACGGCGACAGCTTCGACGCCCACGTGCAGGACACGCTGGTCGCCGGCGGCATGCTCAACGACCTGCCGGCGACGCGTTTCGTCGTCGAACACGGCCCCGACGCGATCGCCTGGCTGCGCGCGCAGGGCGTGCCGTTCGACACCGAGCAGGGCGCGCTGCACCTGACGCGTGAAGGCGGCCACAGCGCGCGGCGCATCGCCCACGTTGCCGACGCCACCGGGGCGGCGATCCAGACCACGCTGCTCGAGCGCGCGCGCCAGCACCCGCGCATCACGCTGGCCGAGCACCACGTCGCGATCGACCTGATCACCAACCGCCACATGGACATCGCCAGCCCGCCGCGCTGCTGGGGGGCGTATGCGCTGAACGCAACCAACGGCCGCGTCGAGACCTTCGCCGCGTCGCACACGGTGCTGGCCACCGGCGGCGCCGGCAAGGTCTACCGCTACACGACCAACCCCGACACCGCCAGCGGCGACGGCATCGCAATGGCGTGGCGCGCCGGTTGCCGCGTCGCGAACATGGAGTTCATCCAGTTCCATCCGACCTGCCTCTACCACCCGAAGGCCAAGAGCTTCCTGATCTCGGAGGCGGTGCGCGGCGAAGGCGGCGTGCTGCGCCTGCCCGACGGCACGCGCTTCATGCCGGCGCACGACGCGCGCGCCGAACTCGCGCCGCGCGACGTCGTCGCCCGTGCGATCGACTTCGAAATGAAGAAGCACGGGCTCGACTGCGTCTATCTCGATATCACGCACAAGGGCGAAGCGTTCATCCGCCAGCACTTCCCGACCATCTACCAGCGCTGCCTCGACCTGGGCATCGACATGGCGCGCGAAGGCATTCCGGTGGTGCCCGCGGTGCACTTCAACTGCGGCGGCGTGCTCACCGACCTGGCCGGTCGCACCGACCTGGCCGGGCTGTACGCGATCGGCGAGACCGCCTACACCGGGCTGCACGGCGCCAATCGGCTGGCCAGCAATTCGCTGCTTGAATGCGTCGTGTTCGGCACCGCGGCGGCGCACGCCATCGCCGGCGCCGAGCCGCCGCCGGTGCTGGCGCCGCGACCGTGGGACGAGAGCCGCGTGGTCGACGCCGACGAGCTCGTCGTCGTCAGCCACAACTGGGACGAGCTGCGCCGGCTGATGTGGAACTACGTCGGCATCGTGCGCACCGACAAGCGCCTCGAGCGCGCCGCCCACCGAATCGACCTGCTGCAGGCCGAAGTGCACGAGTTCTATGCCAATTTCCGCGTCAACCGCGACCTGCTCGAACTGCGCAACCTGCTGCAGGTGGCCGAGCTGATCGTGCGCTCGGCGCGGCTGCGCCACGAGAGCCGCGGCCTGCACTACAGCCTCGACTGGCCGCAGACCGCAGCGCCCGCGGCGCCGACCATCCTGGTGCCTTGAGCGCCGACGCCGCCAACCGGAACGCGCCGATGGACCACGCCCCGCTGCCGATTGCCGGCGACGCTGCGCGCCGCGCGATCGGCGCGCTGCTGCGCGAGGTGGCGCAGCAGCAGATCGTGCCGCGCGCTCGCGCCCCCGGCGCGCGGCTGAAGGACGACGGCAGCTGGGTCACCGACGCCGACCTGGCGATGCAGCGCCAGCTGCAGATCGAGCTGGCGACGCGCTGGCCGGCGGTCGCACTGCTCGGCGAGGAAATGAGCGCGCAACATCAGCAAGAGCTGCTGCGCGTCGAAGCCGCCGCTCCCGACGGCGCCGGGCTGTGGGTACTCGATCCGCTCGACGGCACCAGCAACTTCGCTGCCGGGCTGCCGGCGTTCGGCCCGTCGCTGGCCTGGCTGCAAGGCGGTCGGGTGCGCGCCGGCTGGGTCTACGACGTCATGCGCGACGAGCTGTTCAGCGCCGTCGAAGGCGGCGGCGCCTGGCTCGACGACACCCCGCTGCGCGCGCCGGCGCGCGAGCGCGCGCTGCGCCAGGCGCTGGCCTGCGTCGATTTCAAGCGGCTCGACGCCGCGCTGGCCACGCGGCTGGCCACACGCCCGCCGTACGCGTCGCAGCGCGCGATCGGCTCGGTCGCGCTCGAATGGTGCTGGGTCGCCGCCGGTCGCTTCGACATCTACCTGCACGGCGCGCAAGGCCTGTGGGACTACGCCGCCGGGTTGCTGATCCTGCACGAAGCCGGAGGCCGCAGCCGCACGCTCGACGGCGACGCCGTGTTCGTGCACGAACTGCAGCGCCGCTCGGCGCTGTGCGCCGGCGACCCCGCGCTGCTCGAAGCCTGGGCCGCGTGGCTGGCCGCAGCGCGCTGAACCGGCTGCCAAACCCGCATCCAGCGCGGTGCGATGCCACCGCACGCCGCCGCACAGCGCCACAATGGGCGCATCTGACGGCGACGACGATGAGCGCGACATTCGACACCCTCGGCTACGCCAGACGGCTCGAAGCCGGCGGCGTGCCCGCAACGCAGGCCCAGGCCCACGCCGGCGCGCTGGCCGACGTGCTCGACGCACGCGAGCGCAACCTCGTCACGACCTCGACGCTGCGCGCCGAACTGTGCGAATTGCGCGCCGAACTGCGCGCCGAAATGGCCGATCTGCGTGACCAGCTGCGCAGTGAAATGGCCGACCTGCGCAGCGAACTGGCCGACCTGCGCAGCGAACTGGCCGGCCTGCGCAGCCAACTGCACGCCGCGATCGCCGACGCGCGCGGCGAGTTCAAGGCCATCCATGCCGAGCTGCGCATGCTGCTCTGGCTGCTCGGCCTGATCGCCACCGGCGTCGCCGCCCTCCTCGCCCGCAGCCTGCTCTGATCCCCGACCCACGGAGCGCAACAACACACCCGGTGGACGCCTGACGCAGCAGCCGAAGCGCGGCGCCCTCCGCGGCCACCTCCCCCCGGCGCGTGTATCCCCCACCCGGTGGACACCTGACGCAGCAGCCGAAGCGCGGCGCCCTCCGCGGCCGAGGCCGCCCGCGCCGCACGGCCGCCCGAAGGCGCGGCGGGCCCCCCTTGGGGGGGTGCGGCCGGGCTCGCGCCCGGCCGCTCGGGGGGC
>JAJZHH010000067.1 GCA_021804595.1 Pseudomonadota bacterium | reverse complement strand
CGGCGACAACGTCTCGATCACCGTCAAGCTGATCGCCCCGATCGCGATGGAAGAAGGCCTGCGCTTCGCCATCCGTGAAGGCGGCCGCACCGTCGGCGCCGGCGTCGTCGCCAAGATCATCGAGTAACTTGACTCGCGCGCCGGAGCCGCCCGAGAATGGCGGGCTGCCCCGGCGCCATCGCTCTTTGGAACCCAAATGCAAAATCAGAAGATTCGCATCCGCCTGAAAGCTTTCGACTACCGCCTGATCGACCAGTCGGCGCTCGAGATCGTCGATACCGCCAAGCGCACCGGCGCGATCGTCAAGGGCCCGGTGCCGCTGCCGACGCGTCTGCAGCGCTTCGACATCCTGCGTTCGCCGCACGTCAACAAGACCTCGCGCGACCAGTTCGAGATCCGCACCCACCAGCGCCTGATGGACATCGTCGACCCGACCGACAAGACGGTCGACGCGCTGATGAAGCTCGACCTGCCCGCAGGCGTCGACGTCGAAATCAAGCTGCAGTAATCGTTTCACCGCGCGCTTTCACCGCGCGTTTCGAACGCGCAACACCTCGCCGCTGGCGTCGTGTTGCGCACCGCGTTATACTGAATGGCTTCGCGGCACCTCCGGGTGTGCTTCGGCTAAACCGAGGCGATCCGCGAATCGAAGGCCGACCGACGGCAACTGGGCTTCGTGAACGGAGAGTTCGCGAGGCCCTGTCGCAGTTCAGGGCGGCAGTCCAAGACAGCGCCAGCCAATCGCAGCTGGCATGGAGTCCATAATGAGTACGCAAGCACTCGGCCTTGTCGCGCGCAAGGTCGGCATGATGCGGGTCTTCACGGACGACGGGGTCTCGATTCCCGTCACCGTGCTCGACGTGTCCCGCAACGCCGTGGCGCAAGTGCGCCAGGCCGACAAGGACGGCTACACCGCGATCCAGGTCGCGTTCGGCGCCGCCAAACCCAATTCGCTGACCAAGGCCGAAGCCGGCCACCTGGCCAAGGCCGCGGTCGAGCCGTCGCGTCTGCTGTGCGAATTCCGCGTCCCCGCGGACGTCGCCGCGGGCTACCAGCCCGGCGCCAAGCTGCCGGCGACGCTGTTCGCGGTCGGCCAGATGGTCGACGTGCGTGGCGTCAGCATCGGCAAGGGCTACGCCGGCGCGATCAAGCGTCACAACTTCTCGAGCAACCGCGCCTCGCACGGCAACTCGGTGACCACCCGCGCCCCCGGCTCGATCGGCATGGCGCAGGATCCGGGTCGTGTGTTCCCCGGCAAGCGCATGTCGGGCCGGCTCGGCGGCGAGAGCGTCACCGTGCAGAACCTCGAAGTCGTTCGCGTCGACGAAGCGCGCGATCTGATCATGGTCAAGGGCGCGGTCCCGGGCCACGACGACGGCTGCGTCACGCTGCGGCCGGCGGTGAAGAAGGCGGGAGCCCGTTCATGACCCAACTGCAATACATCGCTGCCGACGGCGCGCAAGCCGCCGGGTTCGACGTCCCCGACACGATCTTCGGGCGCGAATACAACGAAGCGCTGGTCCACCAGGTCGTCGTCGCCTATCAGGCCAATGCGCGCCAGGGCACGCGGGCGCAGAAGGACCGTGGCGTCGTCAGCCACACCACGCACAAGCCGTGGCGCCAGAAAGGCACCGGTCGCGCGCGCTCCGGCATGAGCAGCTCGCCGCTGTGGCGTGGCGGCGGTCGCATCTTCCCGAACAGCCCGGACGAGAACTTCACGCAGAAGGTCAACAAGAAGATGTACCGCGCCGGCATGCGCTCGATCATGTCGCAGCTGGTGCGCGAAGGCCGCGTTGCGGTGATCGACGGCCTCGACGTCGAGGCGCCGAAGACCAAGCTGCTGGCCACGCGCCTGAAGTCGCTCGGTCTGGACTCGGTGCTGTACATCGCCGACTCGATCGACGAGAAGCTGATGCTGGCCGCTCGCAACCTGCCGAACGTGCTGGTCGTCGAGCCGCGCTACATGGATCCGCTGTCGCTGATCTATTACAAGAAGATCCTGATTGCGAAGGATGCGGTCAGCAAGGTTCAGGAGATGCTGTCATGAGCGATCCCCAACGTCTGATGCAGGTGCTGCTGGCGCCGATCATTTCGGAAAAGGCGACGATGCTCGCCGAGAAGGCCAACCAGGTGGCGTTCCGCGTGCGTCGCGACGCGACCAAGGACGAGATCAAGGCCGCGGTTGAAGCCTTCTTCAAGGTCCAGGTCACCGACGTCAAGGTGCTGAACCAGGCCGGCAAGGTCAAGCGCACCGCGCGCGGCGTCGGCCGGCGCAACAACGTCAAGAAGGCGTACGTCAGCCTGGCCGAAGGGCAGGAGCTGAATTTCGCCCAGGAGGGTGTCTAACATGGCAGTCGTCAAGGTCAAACCGACTTCGGCCGGCCGCCGTGCGGTCGTCAAAGTGGTGCACAAGCACCTGCACAAGGGCGCGCCCGAGAAGGCGCTGCTCGAGCCGCAGAAGCAGAACGCCGGTCGCAACAACAACGGCCACATCACCGTGCGCCATCGCGGCGGCGGCTCCAAGCAGCATTACCGTATCGTCGACTTCCGTCGCGACAAGGACGGCATCCCGGCCAAGGTCGAGCGCATCGAATACGACCCGAACCGTACCGCGCACATCGCGCTGCTGTGCTACGCCGACGGTGAGCGTCGCTACATCATCGCGCCGCGCGGCGTCGAAGTCGGCGCCACGCTGCTCAGCGGCAGCGAAAGCCCGATCAAGGCCGGCAACTGCCTGCCGATCCGTGCGATCCCGGTCGGCTCGACGATCCACTGCATCGAACTGACCGCGGGCAAGGGTGCGCAGATTGCGCGTTCGGCCGGCGTCTCCGCGGTGCTGATGGCGCGTGAAGGCGTCTACGCCCAGGTGCGCATGCGCTCCGGCGAAGTGCGCCGCGTGCACGTCGAGTGCCGCGCCACGCTGGGCGAGGTCGGCAACGAGGAAAACAGCCTGCGCCAGTACGGCAAGGCCGGTGCCAAGCGCTGGATCGGCATTCGCCCGACCGTGCGTGGCGTCGCGATGAACCCGATCGACCACCCGCACGGCGGCGGCGAAGGCCGCACCGGCGAAGGTCGCGTGCCGGTCAATCCGTGGGGCCAGCCGACCAAGGGCTACCGCACGCGTTCGAACAAGCGCACGCAGGGCATGATCGTTTCGCGTCGCAAGAAGTAAAGAGGCCATACCATGACTCGTTCTCTCAAGAAGGGCCCGTTCTGCGACCTGCACCTGATCCGCAAGGTCGAAGCCGCGGTCGCGGGCAAGGACAAGAAGCCGATCAAGACCTGGTCGCGCCGCTCGACGGTGCTGCCGGAGTTCATCGGCACCACCATCGCGGTGCACAACGGGCGCCAGCATGTGCCGGTGTACGTCACCGACCAGATGGTCGGACACAAGCTCGGCGAATTCGCGCTGACCCGTACGTTCAAGGGTCATCCGGCGGACAAGAAGGCGAAGAGGTAATCCATGGAAACCAAAGCCATCCTGCGGGGCGTTCGCCTGTCCGAACAGAAGGGCCGGCTCGTCGCCGATCTGATCCGCGGCAAGAAGGTCGATCAGGCGCTGAACACGCTGGCGTTCACGCCGAAGAAGGCAGCGCAGATCATCAAGAAAGTGCTCGAGTCGGCGATCGCCAACGCCGAGCACAACGACGGTGCCGACATCGACGAACTGCGCGTGAAGTCGATCATGGTCGAGCAGGGGCCATCGCTGAAGCGCTTCTCGGCGCGTGCGAAAGGCCGTGGCAATCGGATCGTCAAGCCGACCTGCCACATCTACATCACCGTCGGAAACTAAGGAATCGAGATGGGACAGAAAATCAACCCCACCGGTTTTCGCCTGGCCGTCTCGCATGACTGGTCGTCGCGCTGGTTCGCCAGCGGCGCGCAGTTCGCCAAGATGCTCAACGAAGACATTGCGGTGCGCGACTATCTGGCCAAGAAGCTGAAGTCGGCTTCGGTCTCGCGCATCGTCATCGAGCGTCCGGCGAAGAACGCGCGCATCACGATTTTCAGTGCGCGTCCCGGCGTCGTCATCGGCAAGAAGGGCGAGGACATCGAGGCGCTGAAGGCCGAGCTGACGCGTCGCCTGGGCGTGCCGGTCGCGGTCGACATCGAGGAGGTGCGCAAGCCCGAGATCGATGCGAAGCTGATCGCCGACTCGATCACCCAGCAGCTCGAGAAGCGCATCATGTTCCGCCGCGCGATGAAGCGCGCGATGCAGAACGCGATGCGCATGGGAGCGCAGGGCATCAAGATCATGTCGTCGGGTCGTCTCAACGGCATCGAGATCGCGCGCACGGAGTGGTACCGCGAAGGTCGCGTGCCGCTGCAGACGCTGCGTGCCGACATCGACTACGGTTTCTCCGAGGCGAAGACCACCTACGGCGTCATCGGCGTCAAGGTCTGGGTCTACAAGGGTGACACGCTGGGTCGCGGCGCCGCTGCGGCCAAGGCCGCCGAGGCGCCGGAACCCGATCGCCGTCCGCGTCGCGACGACCGTCGTGACGAGCGCGGCGCGCGCCGCGGTCGCGGCGGTGCCGGTGCGCCCGATCGTCGTCCGCGCAAAGTGAGCAAACCCGAAGCCGCGGCGGCTGCGCCGGGCAAGCAAGGAGAATAATCATGATGCAACCCGCGCGGCGCAAATACCGCAAGGAACAAAAGGGTCGCAACACCGGAGTGGCGACGCGGGGCGCGACGGTCGCGTTCGGCGAGTATGGCCTGAAGGCCACCACCCGCGGACGCCTGACGGCGCGCCAGATCGAGGCGGCGCGTCGCGCCATCTCGCGTCACGTCAAGCGTGGCGGCCGCATCTGGATCCGCGTGTTCCCGGACAAACCGATCTCGATCAAGCCGGCCGAAGTCCGCATGGGCAACGGCAAGGGCAACCCGGAGTACTACGTCTCGGAAATCACCCCGGGCAAAGTGCTGTACGAGATCGATGGCGTTCCCGAGCAACTCGCGCGCGAAGCGTTCGAGCTGGCGGCTGCCAAGCTGCCGTTCCGCACGACTTTCGTCGGCCGTCGCTTCGGCGTTTGAGGTGAGACCATGAATCTGGAAGAAATGCGCAAGCTGGACAAGGCCGGCCTGCAGACCGAGCTCGATGCGTTGCTCAAGGCCCACATGGGTCTGCGTATGCAAAAGGCGACCCAGCAACTGCAAAACACCAGCCAGCTCCGCAAAGTGCGCCGCGACATCGCGCGCGTGCGGACGTTGATGCGTCAGCAACAGGAGGCGTGATGTCCGCGACCGAAGGTTTGACCCGTACGCTGACCGGCCGTGTCGTCAGCGACAAGCGTTCGAAGACCGTCACGGTGCTGGTCGAGCGCCGCGTGCAGCACGAGCTGTACGGCAAGTACATCGTGCAGTCGAAGAAGTACAGCGCGCACGACGAGCAGGGCGAGTATCACGTCGGCGACCTGGTCGAGATCGCCGAATCGCGTCCGATCTCGAAGACCAAGAGCTGGGTCGTCACCCGGCTGCTGGAAAAGTCGCGCCTGATCTGAAGGTTGCGGCAACCACGCAACGCCTCTTGACAACGAGAGGCGTTGCGTAAAGAATATGCAGTTCGGCGCTTCACTGCGCCGCATCACCCACTCCCGGGGCCCAAGACTGCCTGCGCGCCGCGCACGCAAGTTGGGAAAAGAATTCCAGAATTCCAGGATTTCACATGATTCAGATGCAATCTAGGCTGGATGTTGCCGACAACACCGGCGCGAAGAGCGTTATGTGCATCAAGGTGCTCGGCGGCTCGAAGCGTCGCTACGCTGGCATCGGCGACATCATCAAGGTCAGCATCAAGGAAGCCGCCCCGCGGGGTCGCGTGAAGAAGGGCGAAGTGTTCAACGCGGTCGTCGTGCGCACCGCGAAGGGCGTTCGCCGTGCCGACGGCTCGCTGATCAAGTTCGACAACAACGCTGCGGTGCTGCTGAACGCCAAGCTCGAGCCGATCGGCACCCGCATCTTCGGGCCGGTCACGCGCGAACTGCGCAGCGAGCGCTTCATGAAGATCGTTTCCCTCGCGCCCGAAGTGCTGTAAGAGGTCGTCCATGAAAAAAATCCTGAAGGGTGACGAAGTCATCGTGATCACCGGAGCCGACAAAGGTCGTCGCGCGAAGGTGCTGTCGCGCAAGGGTTCCGAACACCTGATCGTCGAAGGCGTCAACGTCGCCAAGCGTCATACGCGTCCGAATCCGATGGCCAACCAGCCCGGCGGCGTCGTGTCGAAGGAACTGCCGATCCACCAGAGCAACGTCGCGATCTTCAACCCGGCCACTGGCCGCGCCGACCGCGTCGGCGTGAGCGTGCAGGCCGACGGCAAGAAGGTCCGCGTGTTCCGCTCCAGCGGCGAAGAGATCAAGGTTTAAGGGGCCGATATGTCGCGCTTGCAAGACGTTTACAAGGAACAGGTCGTTCCCGACCTGATGAAGAAGTTCGGCTACAAGTCGGTGATGCAAGTCCCGCGCCTGCAGAAGATCACGCTGAACATGGGCGTGTCCGAAGCCGTGGCCGACAAGAAGATCATCGATCACGCGGTCGGCGATCTGACCAAGATCGCCGGGCAGAAGCCGGTCGTGACCCGCACCCGCAAGGCCATTGCCGCGTTCAAGGTGCGCGAGGGCATGCCGATCGGCTGCACCGTGACGCTGCGCGGCGCGCGCATGTTCGAATTCCTCGATCGCCTGGTGACGATCGCGCTGCCGCGCGTTCGCGACTTCCGCGGCGTGTCGGGTCGCGCTTTCGACGGCCGCGGCAACTACAACATCGGCGTCAAGGAACAGATCATTTTCCCGGAAGTCGAGTACGACAAGATCGACGCGCTGCGCGGCCTGAACATCAGCATCACGACCAGCGCGAAGACCGACGACGAGTGCAAGGCTCTGCTCGCCGCGTTCCGCTTTCCCTTCAAGAACTGAGATCGCCATGGCCAAGCTGTCCCTGATCAATCGCCAAGCCAAGCGCGAGAAGCTGGTCGCGAAGTTCGCCGGCAAGCGCGCCGCGCTGCAGGCCGTCATCAACGATTCGACCAAGTCGCACGATGAGCAGATGGCCGCGCGCCTGGCGCTGCAGCAGCTGCCGCGCAACGCGAGCCCGACCCGCCTGCGCGAGCGCTGCGCGCTGACGGGCCGCCCGCGCGGCACGTTCCGCAAGTTCGGTCTGGCCCGCAACAAGATTCGTGAGTTGGCTTTCCGCGGAGAAATCCCCGGGATCACCAAGTCCAGCTGGTAATTCGGCTGTCGGAACTCACTGGAGAACTTTCTATGAGCATGAGTGATCCCATCGCCGATATGCTGACGCGCATTCGCAACGCGCAAATGGTCGAGAAGGCCAATGTCAGCATGCCGGCGTCGAAGCTGAAGACCGCGATCGCGGCGGTGCTGCGCGACGAGGGCTACATCGATGGCTTCGAAGTGCGTCGCGACGGCGCCAAGGCCGATCTGCAGATCGCGCTGAAGTACTACGCCGGGCGCCCGGTGATCGAGCGCATCGAGCGGGTCAGCCGCCCGGGGCTGCGCATCTACCGCGGCCGCGACGCGATCCCGCAGGTCATGAACGGACTGGGTGTGGCCATCGTGTCGACGCCCAAGGGCGTGATGACCGACCGCAAGGCGCGCCAGGTGGGCGTCGGCGGCGAAGTCCTTTGCTATGTCGCTTAATTGAGGGCCGACGATGTCTCGAGTCGCCAAGAATCCCGTCAGCGTTCCCAGCAGCGTCCAGGTGACGTTGGGCGCTGACCAAATCGCCGTCAAGGGCGCGCAAGGCAGCTTGCAGCGCGCGCTGCACCCGCTGGTCAAGATCGAGCTCAACGACGGCGCGATCACCTTCGCGCCGGTCGACGCAAGCCGTGAAGCGCATGCGCTGTCGGGCACCTTCCGCGCGCTGGTCGCCGGCATGGTCACCGGTGTCGACAAGGGCTTCCAGAAGAAGCTGCAACTCGTCGGGGTCGGCTACCGTGCCGCGGTGCAGGGCAACAAGCTGAACCTGACGCTCGGTTTCTCGCACCCGGTGGTGCGCGAGCTGCCCGAAGGCATCAAGGCCGAAATGCCGACGCCGACCGAGCTCGTGCTCAAGGGCGCCGACAAGCAGATGGTGGGCCAGTTCGCCGCCGACATTCGCGCGATCCGTCCGCCCGAGCCCTACAAGGGCAAGGGCGTGCGCTACGCCGACGAAGTCGTGGTGATCAAGGAAACCAAGAAGAAATAAGGGGTTGTGAAATGTTGACCAAGAAGCAAACCCGTCTGCGTCGCGCCAAGGCGACGCGCGCGCGCATCGCGCGCCTGAACGTCACTCGTCTGGCCGTGCATCGCAGCAACGCGCACATCTCGGCGTCGATCATTTCCGACGACGGCGCGCGCGTGCTCGCCACGGCGTCGACGATGGAAGCCGAAGTGCGCCAGCAACTGCAAGGCAACGGCGGCAACGTCGGCGCGGCGCAGATCATCGGTCGCCGCATCGCCGAGAAGGCGCGTGCCGCGGGCATCGAGCAGGTCGCGTTCGATCGCGCCGGTTTCCAGTTCCACGGCCGCGTCAAGGCGCTGGCCGAGGCGGCGCGCGAAGCCGGTTTGAAATTCTGAGGACGAGATGGCCAAGATCCAAGCAAAGATGAACCCGGAAGCTCGCGACGACGGGCTGCGGGAGAAGATGATCGCGGTGAACCGCGTGACCAAGGTCGTCAAGGGCGGTCGCATCCTCGGCTTCGCCGCGCTGGCGGTGGTCGGGGACGGCGACGGCCGCGTCGGCATGGGCAAGGGCAAGGCGCGTGAAGTGCCGGTCGCGGTGCAGAAGGCGATGGACCAGGCTCGTCGCAACATGATCAGCGTCAAGCTCAAGAGCGGCACGCTGCACCACTTCGTGCACGGCAGCCACGCGGCGTCCGACGTGACGATGCACCCGGCGCCCGCCGGTACCGGCATCATCGCCGGCGGCCCGATGCGCGCGATCTTCGAAGTCGTCGGCATCACCGACGTCGTCGCCAAGAGCCACGGCTCGACCAACCCGTACAACATGGTTCGTGCCACGCTGGACGGTCTGGCCAAGCTGAGCACGCCGGCCGAGATCGCGATGAAGCGCGGCAAGAGCGTTGAAGAAATTCTCGGATGAGCGCAGCGATGGAACAGGACAAGAAGCAAGTGAAGGTGAAGCTGGTGCGCAGCGTGATCGGCACCCGCTCCGACCATCGTGACACGGTGCGCGGCCTCGGCCTGCGCCGCATGAACGACGAGCGCGTGCTCGAGGACACGCCGGCCGTGCGCGGCATGATCCGCAAGGTCGATTACCTGGTCAAGGTCATCGGCTAAAGTCCGCTTCGCCTTCTAGTGGGAATCAGCATGGAACTCAACACGATTCAGCCGGCCCCGGGGTCGACCCACGCGTCCAAGCGCGTCGGTCGCGGCATCGGTTCGGGCCTGGGCAAAACCGCAGGTCGCGGTCACAAGGGCCAGAAGTCGCGCGCCGGCGGCTATCACAAGGTCGGTTTCGAAGGCGGCCAGATGCCGCTGCAGCGTCGTCTGCCCAAGCGCGGCTTCAAGTCGCCGACGGCCAAGTTCAAGGCCGAGGTTCGCCTGAGCGAACTGGCCAAGGTGGCCGGCGACCAGGTCGACCTGCTCAGCCTGAAAGCCGCGGGCCTGGTGCCCGATCACACGACCAGCGCGCGCATCTTCGCGTCGGGCAAGGTCGAGCGCGCGTTCACGGTCAGCGGCCTCGGCGTCACCGCCGGTGCGCGCGCCGCGATCGAGGCCGCCGGCGGCAAGGTTGCCGACGCGGCGCAGGGCGAACAAGCCTGAGACCGGGAAAGCCCATGGCCTCTCAATCCAGCACTCTCGGCAGCGGAAAGTACGGGGACTTGTCCAAGCGCCTCCTTTTCCTGCTGGGCGGCTTGGTTGTGTACCGCATCGGCGCGCACATCCCGGTGCCGGGTATCAACCCGGACCAGCTGCAGAAGCTGTTCAACAGCAACTCGTCGGGAATCATCGGCCTGTTCAACATGTTCTCCGGTGGCGCGTTGTCGCGCTTCACGGTGTTCGCGTTGGGCATCATGCCGTACATCTCGGCGTCGATCATCATGCAGCTGCTGTCCTACGTCGTGCCGTCGATGGAGGCGCTGAAGAAGGAAGGTCAGGCCGGTCAACGCAAGATCACGCAGTACACGCGCTACTTCACGGCGGTGCTGGCGCTGTTCCAGTCGCTCGGCATCTCGGTGGCGCTGGGCGCGACGCAGGGGCTGGTGATCAACCCGGGGATCGGCTTCACGATCGACGCGGTGATCAGCCTGAGCGCCGGCACGATGTTCCTGATGTGGCTCGGCGAGCAGATCACCGAGCGCGGGCTGGGCAACGGCATCTCGATCATCATTTTCGCCGGCATCGCGTCGGGTTTGCCCAATGCCCTCGGCGGTCTGCTGTCGCTGGTGCAGACCGGTGCGATGAGCATCCTGGTGTCGCTGTTCGTGTTCGCGATCGTGATCGCGGTGACCTGGTTCGTCGTCTTCGTCGAACGCGGTCAACGGCGCATCCTGGTGAACTATGCGCGACGCCAAGTCGGCAACAAGGTTTACGGCGGGCAATCGTCGCACCTGCCGCTGAAGCTGAACATGTCGGGAGTGATCCCGCCGATCTTCGCGTCGTCGATCATCCTGCTGCCGGCCACCGCGGTGAACTGGTTCGGTTCGAACAAGCACATGAGCTGGTTGAAGGACGTCGCCGCGGTGCTGTCACCGGGGCAGCCCGTCTACGTCGCGCTGTACGCGGCGGCGATCGTGTTCTTCACCTTCTTCTACACCGCGTTGGTGTTCAACAGCCGCGAGACCGCCGACAACCTGAAGAAGAGCGGCGGCTTCGTGCCGGGCATCCGCCCGGGCGACCAGACCGCGCGCTACATCGACAAGATCCTGCTGCGGTTGACGCTGGCCGGCGCCTTGTACGTGACTCTGGTGTGTCTGCTGCCCGAGTTCCTGGTGCTGAAATACAATGTGCCGTTTAACTTCGGCGGCACTTCGTTGCTGATCATCGTCGTCGTGACCATGGACTTCATGGCCCAGGTGCAGGCCTATGCGATGTCCCATCAATACGACGCGCTGCTCAAGCGGGCGAACTTCAAGGGCGGCGGAATGACGATGCGCTGAAGGACGAAGAACGTCATGGCGAAGGACGATGTCATCCAGATGCAGGGGGAGATTGTCGAGAATCTCCCGAACGCAACGTTCCGCGTCAAGTTGGAGAACGGGCACGTGTTGCTCGGACATATCTCCGGCAAGATGCGCATGCATTACATCCGCATTCTGCCGGGCGACAAGGTCACCGTCGAACTGACGCCCTACGATTTGACGCGTGCGCGGATCGTGTTCCGTGCCAAATAAAAGAGGTAACCGATGAAAGTTAGTGCGTCCATCAAGAAGATGTGCCGTAATTGCAAGATCATCCGTCGCAACGGTGTCGTGCGCGTGATCTGCACCGACCCGCGCCACAAGCAGCGCCAGGGTTGAGGCCTCCCAATCTGAACCGAGGAATCAAATGGCCCGTATCGCCGGTATCAACATTCCGCCGCATCAGCACGCCGAGATCGGCCTGACTGCGATCTATGGCATCGGCCGCACGACCGCGCGCAAGATCTGCGACGCGGCCGGCATCGCCTATGCGACCAAGGTCAAGGACATCACCGACGCCGAACTCGAGAAGGTTCGTGAGCAGGTCGGTCAGTACGTGATCGAAGGCGATCTGCGCCGCGAGGTGTCGATCAACATCAAGCGTCTGATGGACCTGGGCTGCTACCGTGGCATGCGTCACCGCCGCGGTCTGCCGGTGCGCGGCCAGCGTACCCGCACCAACGCCCGCACCCGCAAGGGTCCGCGCAAGGGCGCAGCGGCTCTGAAGAAGTAAGCACTGAAGGAAATCATCCACCATGGCTAAAGGTTCGACCCAAGGCTCCGCGCAGCGCGGCCGCAAGAAGGTCCGCAAGAACGTCGCGGACGGCATCGCGCACGTGCATGCGTCGTTCAACAACACGATCATCACGATCACCGACCGTCAGGGCAATGCGCTGTCGTGGGCTTCGAGCGGCGGCCAGGGCTTCAAGGGCTCGCGCAAGTCGACCCCCTTCGCGGCCCAGGTTGCGGCCGAGAACGCCGGTCGTCAGGCCATCGAGTGCGGCATCAAGCAACTCGAAGTGCGTATCAAGGGTCCGGGCCCGGGCCGTGAATCCGCGGTTCGCGCGCTCAACGGTCTGGGCATCAAGGTCATGCAGATCGCCGACGTGACCCCGGTTCCGCACAACGGCTGCCGCCCGCCGAAGCGCCGCCGCATCTGAACGTTTTTCCGGCAAGACCACTGCCTGGGGCCATGAGCTCCAGGCTCCCGCGGTGATGGCCGCGGCAGACTGACAAGGACACGACAAAGTGGCACGTTATCTCGGCCCCAAGGCCAAACTCTCCCGCCGCGAAGGCAGCGACCTGTTCCTCAAGAGCGCGCGTCGCGGCATCGACTCGAAGGCCAAGTTCGACACCAAGCCGGGTCAGCACGGCCGCACCAGCGGCTCGCGCCAGTCCGACTACGCGGTGCAACTGCGCGAGAAGCAGAAGGTCAAGCGCATGTACGGCCTGCTCGAGAAGCAGTTCCGCCTGAACTACGAGCGCGCGCAGCTGGTCCGCGGCAACACCGGCGTGAACATGCTCAACCTGCTCGAGTCGCGTCTGGACAACGTCGTCTACCGCATGGGCTTCGCGTCGACCCGCGCCGAGGCGCGCCAGCTGGTCGGCCACCGCGGCATCGTCGTCGACGGCGCGGTGCTCGACATTCCGTCGGCGCTGGTCAAGCCGGGCCAGACCGTCGCGGTGCGCGACAAGGCCAAGAAGCAGCTGCGCGTGATCGACGCGCTGAAGCTGGCCGAAGGCAACGGCTTCCCGTCGTGGGTGCAGGTCGACGCGTCGAAGATGGAAGGCGTGTTCAAGAAGACCCCTGACCGCGACGAATTCGCCAGCGACATCAACGAATCGCTGATCGTCGAACTGTATTCGCGTTGATTCAGCGGCCCCGGTCGACGCCGGGGCCCATCCTGCGGGCGCCTTCGGCGCCCTTTTGTCCATCAGCCTTATCCGCGTAACGAGCGGAGGGTATTGAGAGGAAGAATATGCAAACCGCATTGCTGCGTCCCAAATCCATTCTGGTCGAAGCGCTCGGCCCGCTGCGCGCGAAGGTCACCCTCGAGCCGTTCGAGCGCGGCTACGGCCACACGCTGGGCAACGCGCTGCGCCGCGTGCTGCTGTCGTCGCTGGTCGGCTACGCACCGACCGAAGTCAGCATCAACGGCGTGCTGCACGAGTACTCGGTGGTCGACGGGCTGCAGGAAGACGTGATCGCGGTTCTGCTGAACCTCAAGGGTGTCGTGTTCAAGCTGCACAACCGCGACGAAGTCACGCTGTCGCTGCGCAAGGAAGGCGAAGGCGTGGTCACCGCCGCCGACATCCAGACGCCGCACGACGTCGAGATCATCAACCCCGAGCACGTCATCGCCCACCTGTCGCAACAGGGCAAGCTCGACATGCAGATCAAGGTCGAGAAGGGCCGCGGCTACGTCCCCGGCAACCTGCGTCGCTACGCCGACGAAGGCGGCAAGACGATCGGGCGCATCGTGCTCGACGCGTCGTTCTCGCCGGTGCGGCGGGTCAGCTACGCTGTGGAGAACGCGCGCGTCGAACAGCGCACCGACCTCGACAAGCTGGTGATGGAGATCGAGACCAACGGTTCGGTCAGCGCCGAGGAAGCGATCCGCACGTCGGCGCGCATTCTGGTCGAGCAGCTGACGGTGTTCGCCAGCCTGGAGGGCGCCGAGAAGACGCTGGAAGCCGGCGCTTCGGCGGCGGCCCAGCAGTTCGACCCGATCCTGCTGCGTCCGGTCGACGACCTCGAGCTGACGGTGCGTTCGGCCAACTGCCTGAAGGCCGAGAACATCTACTACATCGGCGACCTGATCCAGCGCAGCGAGACCGAGCTGCTGAAGACGCCGAACCTGGGCCGCAAGTCGCTCAACGAGATCAAGGAAGTGCTGGCCGCGCGCGGTCTGACGCTGGGCATGAAGCTCGAGAGCTGGCCGCCGGCCGAGCTCGAAGGCCGCATCAACTGAGACGGCATTTCGAATTTGACCGGGCCTGGCGGCCCGGCCCCCGGTCGCGGCGCGACGCGCGTCGCGACCTCTGTGCAACGGCCAGTACCTGACACGGCTGGCCCGTGATAACGAAAGGAAAGCACCATGCGTCACGGACACGGACTGCGCAAGCTGAACCGCACCTCGAGCCACCGGCTCGCGATGCTGCGCAATATGGCCAACTCGCTGATCGCCCACGAAGCGATCAAGACCACGCTGCCCAAGGCCAAGGAACTGCGCCGCGTCGTCGAGCCGCTGATCACGCTGGGCAAGAAGCCGTCGCTGGCCAACCGCCGCCTGGCCTTCGACCGCCTGCGCGACCGCGACTCGGTGGTCAAGCTGTTCGGCGAACTCGGCGAGCGCTACAAGACGCGCCCGGGCGGTTACACCCGCATCCTGAAGTTCGGCTACCGCGTCGGCGACAACGCGCCGATGGCGCTGGTCGAACTCGTCGACCGCCCGGAAGTCGAAGCCGCGGAAACCAAGGCTGCCGAATAAGCCCCGCCTTGCTGGAATGGCCCGCTGCCGACCCCGGTCGCCAGCGGGCTTTTTCGTCTCCAACTCCTGCTCGTCCATGGACACCCCGCTGCTGTCGGTAAGCGGCCTGCGCAAGCGCTACGGCGACGCCGAAGTCGTGCGCGACCTCGACTTCACGGTCGGCCGCGGCGAGTGCTTCGGCCTGATCGGTCCCAACGGCGCCGGCAAGACGACGACGATCCGGCTGTGCCTGGGGCTGGCCACACCCGACGCCGGCCGCATCGAGTTGGTCGGCTGCAGCGTGCCGCGGCAGGCTGCAGCGGCGCGCATGCGCGTCGGCGTCGTGACCCAGTTCGACACCCTCGACCCCGATTTCACGGTGACCGAGAACCTGCTCGTGTACGGCCGCTATTTCGGGTTGTCGGACGCGCTGCTGCGCGAGCGCATCCCGGCGCTGCTCGAGTTCGCCGCGCTGCAGGGACGCGAGCGCGCGCGCATCGCCGACCTGTCGGGCGGCATGAAGCGACGCCTGAGCCTGGCGCGCGCGCTGGTGCACGACCCCGACCTGGTGTTCCTCGACGAGCCGACCACCGGGCTTGACCCGCAGGCCCGCCACCTGATCTGGGAGCGGCTCAAATCGCTGGTCGGCGCCGGCAAGGCGATCGTGCTGACGACGCACTTCATGGACGAGGCCGAGCGCCTGTGCCAACGTGTGATGGTGCTCGACCACGGCCGCCGGCTCGACGAGGACACGCCGCTGGCATTGATCGCGCGTCATTGCGAAGCGGTCGTGGTCGAGATGTACGGCGCCTCGGTCGACGCCGCCGCGCAGATCGCCGCGCCGCTGGCGCGCCGCGTCGAACGCAGCGGCGACACGGTGTTCGCCTATGCGCTCGACGCGCAGCCGCTGCTGGACGCGCTGGCGCCGCTGCAGCGCCAGGGCTTGCGCGTGCTGCAGCGTGCCGGCAACCTCGAGGACGTGTTCCTGAAGCTGACCGGGCGTCAGCTGCGCGACTGAACGACGATGACTTCTCCGACGAGCCCGACGCCCGCGCTGCCGCGCTGGCGCTTCTTCCCGGTGTGGCGGCGCAACGCGCTGGTCTGGCGCAAGCTGGCGCTGCCCAGCCTGCTGGGCAACGTGGCCGACCCGCTGCTGCAACTGGCCGCGTTCGGCTGGGGGGTCGGCTCGCTGGTCGGCAGCGTCGGGGGCGTGCCCTACATCCTGTTCCTCGCCTCGGGCACGGTCAGCATGAGCGTGATGACCGCGGCCAGCTTCGAAGCGCTGTTCTCGGCCTTCTCGCGCATGCACGTGCAGAAGACCTGGGACGCCATCCTGCTCACCGCGACCGGCCTCGACGACGTGCTGCTCGGCGAGCTGCTGTGGGCGGCGAGCAAGTCCCTGCTCAGCGGAGCGGCGATGATCGCCATCGTCGCGCTGCTCGACATCAGCCGCGCACCGACGCTGCTGCTGGCGCTGCCCTTGCTGGCGCTGGTCGGCATGCTGTTCGCGGCGCTGGGGCTGATCGTCACCGCGCTGGCGCGCTCCTACGACTTCTTCACCTACTACTTCACGCTGGTGCTGACCCCGATGACTTTCCTGTCGGGCGTATTCTTTCCGTTGAGCGCGATGCCGCCGTGGTTGCGCGAAGTCGCCGCCTGGCTGCCGCTGAGCGTCGCGGTCGACTTGGTGCGCCCGCTGTTCTTCGGCCGCTGGGACGCCGCCGCGCCGCTGCACCTGGCGCTGTTGCTGGGCGAGATCTATGCGGCGTGGCGCGTCGCCCGCGCGCTGGCGCACCGACGTTTCGCCGGCTGACGACCGCGCCGGCCACCGCCTCATCCGTTTTCACTTATATTCGAAAGCCCAGGCCGCTACGCGATGTCCGCTGCTTCCACCGCCTCCACCGCCAAGTCTCCGATGAAGTCCTTCCTTCGCCTGCTCGCCGGCATACTGACGCTGCTGTTGTTCGTGGCGGCTCCGGCGCGTGCGCAGCAGGGCCAGTTCCTCGACCCCGACGTCGCGTTCCGCCTGCACGCCGCGGTGCAGGGGCCGAAGACCCTGACGCTGCGCCTGGACATCGCCGACGGCTACTACCTGTACCAGGAGCGCTTTCACTTCGTGCCGCAGGACCCGGCCGTCGCGCTCGGCACCATCGGCTTCCCACCGGCGCACCGCAAGTTCGACCCCAACCTCGGCCACGAAGTCGCGCATTACCGCAAGCAGGTCGTGATCACGCTGCCGGTGAGCTCGGCGCCGGCGCGATTCAAGCTCAAGGTCACCTACCAGGGCTGCTCGGACCAGGGACTGTGCTATCCGCCGATCGACAAGATCGCCGACGTCAGCCTGGCCGGCTTTGGCGGCGACGGCAGCGTGACGGTCGAAGGCCAGCGCAGTGCCGCCGCGGCCGGCTCGGCGTCGCTGCTCGACAAGCTGTTCGGCGGCGGCAGCAGCGCCGCCGCGCCGGCGGCCGGCGCGACG
>JAJZHH010000066.1 GCA_021804595.1 Pseudomonadota bacterium | reverse complement strand
CAGCTCGGCCGAGAAATCGTTGTGCTGGTCCATCAGAAATACCCCTCTTTCTTGCGCCGCTCCATCGCGCTGTCGGAGCTGCGGTCGTCCATCCGCGTCGCGCCGCGCTCGCTCAGCGTCGCGGTCAAGGTTTCGGCGATCACCGCGGCGGCGTCGGCCGCGTCGCTTTCGACAGGGCAGGTGCAGGTCATGTCGCCGACCGTGCGGAAACGCACTTGCGCGGTCTCGACGCGGTCGCCGGCGCGCGGCGGGGTGACCTCGGTGACCGGTTGCAGCAGCTCGCCACGGCGCACGACCTGGCGCGCATGGCTGTAGTACAGCTCGGGCAGCGCGATCGCTTCGCGGGCGATGTACAGCCAGACGTCGAGTTCGGTCCAGTTGCTGATCGGGAAGGCGCGGAAATGCTCGCCGGGGCGCAGCCGGGTGTTGAACAGCGACCACAGCTCGGGGCGCTGTTCCTTCGGCCGCCACTGGCCGAACGCGTCGCGGTGGCTGAACATGCGCTCCTTGGCTCGCGCCTTTTCCTCGTCGCGCCGCGCGCCGCCGATCAGGCAGTCGAAGCGGTGCTGCTCGACGGCTTCGAGCAGCGCGACGCTCTGGTGCGGGTTGCGCGATTCGAGCTCGTGCGCCAGCCGCACGCTGCCGCGCGCGATCGACTCGTCGAGATGGGCCACACGCAGATCGTCGCCGCTGGCGGCCGCCAGCGCATCACGGAAGGCGATGACTTCGGGGAAGTTGTGCCCGGTGTCGACGTGCAACAGCGGAAACGGCAAGCGGCCGTGCAGGCGACCGTCGGCGCCGCGGCGCTTGAACGCCTTCTCGGCCAGGCGCAGCACGACGCACGAGTCCTTGCCGCCGGAGAACAGCAGCGCCGGGCGCTCGAAGGCGCCGGCGACTTCGCGCAGCACGTAGATCGCCTCCTCCTCGAGCGCGTCGAGGTGGCGATGATCGATCGCCGGCAGCAGCCGGATCGCGTCGACGGGGGCGTTCATGTCGTTTCTCCAGGTTGATCGAGGCGGCGCAGCGGCTGCACGGCGTGCAGCCCGCACTCCTTCGCGCCGTCGTGCTCCCACCACCAGCGGCCGGCGCGCTCGTCCTCGCCCAGCGCCACCGCGCGGGTGCATGGCGCGCAGCCGATGCTCGGGAAGTGGTGATCGTGCAGCGCGTTGTAGGGCACGCCGTGTTGCGCCACGTAATGCCAGACGTCGCCGGCGCTCCAGTCGAGCAGCGGGCTGAACTTGACCCGGCCTTGCGCGTCGAGCTCGCGCGCCGCGGCGCCGGCGCGCTGCGCCGACTGCTGCCGACGCAGCCCGACGATCCAGGCGCGACGGCCTTGCATCATCCGCGCCAGCGGCTCGAGCTTGCGCAGCGCGCAGCAGGCGTGGCGCAGCTCGACGCTGCGGTACATCGGCGCGTCGCCTTCGCGCGCGGCGAACTCGGCGACCGCTGCGGCGTCGGGCGCCCACACTTCGATGTCGCGGCCGTAATGGCGCTGCGCGGCGTCGAGCAGCGCCAGCGTCTGCGCGTGCAGACGGCCGGTGTCGAGCGTGGCGATGGCCACCGGCAGCCCTTCGGCGACCAGCAGGTCGGTCAGCACCATGTCCTCGACGCCGAGGCTGCTCGACTGCACCAGCGCGTCGCCGAATTCGGCGTGGGCGGCGCGCAGCAGCGCGCGCGCGTCGGCCTCGCGTCGCGCATAGTCGGCCGACGGCCGGGCGTGCAGCGCGATCGCGCTGCCGTCGGCGACGAAGGTCTCGGCGGGGGATTCGAGCGCCGCCATCATTGCACCTGCGCGCGCAGGAACAGCGGGCGCGGCTCGCGCACGTCGCCCTGGTAGAACGGGCCGGGAAGCAGCGCGTCGAAGAAATGCAGCGCGCGCCTGGCCACCGCCGGGTCCTGCCCCGGGCGCAGCAACGCGACGTCGAAGCCGGTGCGCGACAGCTGCAGCGCCATGTCGACGACGACGTCGCCGAGCGCGCGCAGCTCGCCGTGCCAGCGCAGGCGCCGGCGCAGCAACCTGGCCTGCGAATAGGCGCGGCCGTCGGTCCACTTCGGAAAGCGCAGCGCGATGGTCGCGAAGCGCGCCAGCGGCAGCTCCAGCGTCTGCACGTCGACGTCGTTGTCGAGCAGCAAGCCGACCGGCAGCTCGTGCGGCCAGGCATCGGCCAGCTCGCGCCACTGCGCCGGGCTCAGCAGCAGCTTCGGCGCGATGGCCGCGACCTCGGTCGGCGCCCAGTCGTCGCTCGTCGCGGGAATGAATTTCATGACCTTGCCTCCTGGGCGGTGCTGCGGCGCACAGCGTCGGCCGCCGCGCGGAACGGCTCGACGCCGACGCGGCGCGCGAAATCGACGAAACGCTCGCCGGCCTGGCGTTGCGCGAGATAGACCTCGACCAGCGCCTCGACCACGTCGGGCACTTCGTCGGCGGCGAACGACGGGCCGATGATCCGCCCCGGGCCGGCGTCGGGGCCGCGGCTCGAGCCGTCGGCGCCGCCGACCGTGACCTGGTACCACTCGGCGCCGTCCTTGTCGACGCCGAGCACGCCGATGTGGCCGCTGTGGTGGTGGCCGCAGGAATTGATGCAACCGCTGATGTTCAGCGCGATGTCGCCGATGTCGTGCAGCTCGTCGAGGTCGGTGTAGCGTTCGGTGATCGCCGCGGCGATCGGGATCGAGCGCGCGTTGGCCAGCGAGCAGACGTCGCCGCCGGGGCAGGCGATGATGTCGGTCAGCAGGCCGATGTTGGGCGTCGCGAAGCCGTGCGCGCGCGCCAGCCGCCACAGCTCGGGCAGACGTGCGGCCTCGACCCACGGCAGCACCAGGTTCTGCTCGTGGCTGACGCGCAGCTCGCCGAAGCCGAAGCGCTCGGCGAGCTCGGCGGCCGCGCGCATCTGCGCCGAGGTGACGTCGCCGGGCGCCTGGCCGATGCGCTTGAGCGACAGCGTCACCGCGCGGTAGGCGCCCCAGCGGTGCGCGTGCACATTGCGCTGCAGCCAGCGCGAGTACCCGGATTCGGCGTCGGGCGGCGTGTCATGGACCCCGTCGAGCAGGCCGGCGGGCGGCGCGAACTGCGCGGCGACGCGCTGCAGCTCGGCTTCGGTGATCAGGTGCGAGGCGCCGTCGAGGTCGTCGTGCAGGATGGCCGCGAACTCCTGCTCGACGGCGTCGACGAAGCGCTGCCCTTCGGCCTTGACCAGGATCTTGATGCGCGCCTTCCAGATGTTGTCGCGACGGCCGTAGCTGTTGTACACGCGCAGGATCGCTTCGACGTACAACAGCATCTGCTCCCAGGGCAGGAATTCGCGCACGACGCGGCCGATCATCGGCGTGCGCCCCATGCCGCCGCCGACCTGCACGCGCCAGCCGAGCCGGCCGTCGGCGTCGTGCAGCGCCTGCAGCGCGATGTCGTACCAGCCGGCGGCGACGCGGTCCTCGAGCGCGCCGCTGAGCGAGATCTTGAACTTGCGCGGCAGATAGGCGAACTCGGGGTGCAGCGTGCTCCACTGGCGCAGGATCTCGGCGAACGGGCGCGGGTCGACCAGCTCGTCGGGGGCGATGCCGGCGAACACGTCGCTGGCGATGTTGCGCACGCAGTTGCCGCTGGTCTGGATGCCGTGCATCTCGACGTCGGCCAGCCGGTCCATCACGTCGGCCGCGCGCGGCAACGCGATCCAGTTGAACTGCACGTTCTGCCGCGTCGTGAAGTGCGCGTAGCCGCGGTCGAACTCGTCGGCGATGTCGGCCAGCGTGCGCAGCTGCGTCGCGCTGAGCGCGCCGTAGGGGATCGAGATGCGCGTCATCGGCGCGTGGCGCTGGATGTACCAGCCGTTCTGCAGCCGCAGCGGCTTGAACTCGTCCTCGCCGAGCTCGCCGGCCAGGTGGCGCTCGAGCTGGTCGCGGAACTGCGCGGCGCGCGCGCGGACGAATTGGCGATCGAATTCAGAGTAGCGGTACATGATCAGGCGATGAGCTTGAAGCCGGCCAGCAGCAGCGCGGCGGACACGCCGACGCGCGTGGCGCGTTCGGGCAGCGCGGCGCCGACGCGAGCGCCGAGCCAGATGCCGGGGATGGAACCGAGCAGCAGCGCGCCCAGCAGCGTCCAGTCGACGTGGCCGAGCAGCGCGTGGCCGACCCCGGCGACCAGGGTCAGCGGCACCGCGTGCGCGATGTCGGTGCCGACCAGCCGGCGCGCCGGCAACTGCGGATGCAGCAGCACCAGCACCGCGGCGCCGATCGCACCGGCGCCGATCGAGCTGAGCGTGACCAGCACGCCGAGCAGCACGCCGAGCAGCACGGTCAGCTGCGCGCGGCGCCGCTCGCTCCAGTGCAGCCGCTGCGCCAGCCGCGCCCAGGCGTCGCGTGCCAGCAGCAGCGCCGCGGTCAGCAGCAGCGCGATGCCCAACGCCAGCCCCATCGACGCGGTGCGCGAGACCCAGCCTGCGTGCAGCGCGGCCAGCGTCAGCAACGCCGCCGGCACGCTGCCGGCCAGCAGCCGCGCGACGACGCCGAGCTCGACGTGGCCGCGGCGGTGGTGGGCGACGCTGCCGGCCAGCTTGGTCAGCCCGGCGAACCACAGGTCGGTGCCGATCGCCAGCGGCAGCGGCAGGCCGAACACCTGCAGCAGCACCGGCGTCATCAGCGCACCGGCGCCGACACCGGTGGCGCCGATGACGACTCCGGCGACGAGGCCGACGAGGGAAGGGATGAGGGACATGGCGGGAACTTCGAACAGTTGATCGGCATCGTAGAAGCCGGGTCGCTCGATCCCAACGACAGTGTTCTCATACCGATAGATCGCTGCGCGTATATGGCAACGACAGGATGAGGATGGCAACAACAGGAGACAACGATGTTGCATTCGGCAAGAATTTCAGGTGCAGCGCTGGCCGCCGCCTGCCTGTTCGGCACCGTGCTGGCGGCGCCGGCACCGACTGCGGCGTCCGCCCCGGTCGACTGGCGCGACGCGCAGCCGGTGCTCGGCCGCCACGCGATGGTGGTCAGCGAACAACGCGACGCCAGCGCCGCCGGGCTCGAGATGCTGCGCCGCGGCGGCAACGCGATCGACGCCGCGGTCGCGATCGGCTACGCGCTGGCCGTCGTCGACCCCTGCTGCGGCAACCTCGGCGGCGGCGGCTTCATGACCGTGCACCTGGCCGACGGCCGCAACCTGTTCCTCGACTTCCGCGAGACCGCGCCGCGGCACGCCCGCCGCGACATGTTCCTCGACGCGCAGGGCCGCGTCGTTCCCGGGCGCAGCACGCGCAGCTGGCTGGCGGTCGGCGTTCCCGGCACCGTGCGCGGCCTGAACGCCGCGCTGGCCCGGCTGGGCACGCTGCCTCGCGCCGAAGTGATGCAGCCGGCGATCGCGCTGGCGCGCGACGGCTGGACGCTGCAGCCCGGCGACGTCGCGCTGCTGCGCGAAGGCCACGACCTGCTGGCGGCGAACCCGGCCGCGGCGGCAATCTTCCTCGACCACGGCCGCGTGCCGGCCGCCGGCAGCGTGCTGCGCCAGCCGCAGCTGGCGCGCACGCTGCAGCGCATCGCGCGCGACGGCGACCGCGGCTTCTACGCCGGCCCGGTGGCGCGCGCGCTGGTCGACGCCAGCCGCCACGGCGGCGGCGTACTCGACGCCGCCGACCTGCGCGACTACCGGGCACGCTGGCGCGCGCCGCTGCAGTGCGATTACCGCGGCTACACGGTGGTCACGTCGCCCCCCCCGGGCTCCGGCGTCGTCGTCTGCGAAGTGCTGCGCGTGCTCGACGGCTACCCGCTGGCGCGCTGGGGCTGGGGCAGCGCACGCACCACGCACGTGCTCGCCGAGGCCGAGCGCCACGCCTTCGCCGACCGCAACAGCGCGCTCGGCGACCCCGCCTTCGTGCGCAATCCGCTACGCCAGCTGCTGTCGCCGACGCACATCGACGCCATCCGCGCCGCGATCGCGCCCGACCGCGCGACGCCGTCGGCGCAGGTGCGCAGCTGGCATGAGGGCATGCACACGACCCACTATTCGGTGCTCGACGCCTACGGCAACGCGGTCGACGTCACTTACACGATCAACGCCTTCTTCGGCAGCGGCCTCGTCGCCGGCGACACCGGATTCCTGCTGAACAACGAAATGGACGATTTCACCTCCAAACCCGGCGTGCCGAACCTGTACGGACTGGTGCAGGGCAGCGCCAACGCGATCGCGCCGGGCAAGCGTCCGCTGTCGTCGATGACGCCGAGCATCGTGCTGAAGCACGGAGCGGTGGCGATGCTGACCGGCAGCCCGGGCGGGTCGACGATCATCTCGACCACGGTCGAGACCATGCTCGACGTGATCGACTTCGGCATGAACGCGCAGCAGGCGGTCGACGCGCCGCGCATGCACATGCAGCAGTGGCCCGACCGCATCGACGTCGAGCCCGGCTATCTGAGCGCGCACAGCGCCGCCGCGTTGCGCCGCATGGGCTACACGCTGCACCCGCGCGCGCCGTGGGGCGCGGCCGAGGTCATCGTGGTCGGCGCGCACGGCATCGAAGGCGCCAACGACTGCCGACGCCCGGCCGGTGCCGCGCTCGGCTATTGAACGGCCACCGGCGCGGCATGACAGCGCGCTTGATCCAGGGCAAGGGCGCGTGCAGTCCCCGCGCCTATGCTGGCGCTCCTCCGCCCGCGTGCCGCCGATGCCAGCGTCCGATCCGCCCGCGGCAGCCGCGCTGCGCTGGAGCGACGCGCTCGAGACCGGTCTCGACGACGTCGACCACCAGCACCGCACGCTGCTCGACATCTTCAACCGCGTCGCCGCGACCCGCGGCGCCGACGCGTTGCGCGCGGCGCTGGACGAACTGGCCGCCTACACCCGCTACCACTTCGGCACCGAAGCGCAGCTGATGCGCAGCTGGCCGCTGCCCGAAGGCCACCGCGACGTGCATCTGCACGCGCACCGCCGTTTCGACGAATTCGTGCAGCGCGCGCTGCAGCTGGTCGACGTCGACCCGCAGGCCGTCGGCGACGAGCTGGCCGGGTTTCTCGCCCAATGGCTGCGCCATCACATCATGGGCATCGATGCCAGGATGGCGCGCGCGATCCTCGCGCTGCAGCGCGGCGACGCGGCGAGGCCCGACGACGGGGGCGACGCGACGATCGACGCGACGATCGACGCGGCGCTCGACAACGTGCTCGACGGCCTCGGCGAGCGCACCTTCGCGCTGATCGAGGCCAACCTGCGGCTGCGCGACGAAATCGCCCGCCGCGAGCGCGTCGACGCCGCGCTGCGCGACCGCGAGGCACGCTACCGCGACCTGTTCATGCACGCGCCCGACGCGCTGTTCGAAATCGACTCGCAGCAGCGCATCGCGCTGGCCAACGACGCCGCGCTGAGCCTGCTCGGCGTGACGCACGCCGACGCGCTGATCGGCCAGGCGTTCGCGCATTACATCGACGCACTGCCCGGTCCGCTGCCGCTGGAGACGCTGCTGCGCCGCCCCGACGGCACGCTGCGCCCGGTCGAGGTCGTCGCCGCGCCGCCCGACGCCAACGGCCGGCGCCACCTGATCGTGCGCGACATCGGTGAGCGACGCCGACTGCAACGCCGCGCGGCCGATGCCTCGCGCCTCGAGCAGGAGCGGCTCGGGCGCGAGTTGCACGACGGCGCCGGCCAGCGCCTGGTCGCGATCGGCCTGTTCGCCAACACGCTGCACAAGCGCCTGCTTCACGACGGCCGCCGCGCCGACGCCGAGCTCGCCGCCGAACTTGGCACGCAGACACGCCACGCGCTCGACGAAATCCGCGCGCTGGCCCACGGCCTGGTGCCGCTGCCGCCGGGCGGCGGCGGACTGCAAGGCGCGGTGGCCGCGCTGTGCGCCGACCTCGGCTGCGTCTGCGACACCGGCGGCGCACTCGACGCCATCGACGACGGCGTCGCGTTGCAGCTGTACCGCATCGCCCAGGAGGCCTTGAGCAACGCGTTGCGCCACGCCGACGCGAGCCGCATCGCGCTCGAGCTGCGCGGTGACGCCGATGCGTTGACGCTGTACGTGCGCGACGACGGCCGCGGCATCGCGCCGGACGCGCCCGAAGGCCTGGGGCTGTCGACGATGCGCTACCGCGCCGGCGCGATCGGCGCCGCGCTGTCGGTCGCCGCCGCGGCCGCCGGCGGCACCGAAGTCGCCTGCCGCTGGCCCCGACTCGGCGGCTGAGCGCCTCAGGCCGGTTTGCGCCGCGGCGCGCGCTTGCGTCGCCGCGGCGACGCCGACACCGGGGTGCCGAAGGCCTGCCGGATCGCCGACAGCTCGGCCACCGCGAGCGCGACGCGGTGGTTGATCGACCCCACCGGAACGTGGCCGCGCGAGTCGACCGCGCCGGCCGCAACGCCGGTCAACAGCTCGATCGCCTGGTCGACGTCGCGTACCGCCCAGACGTGGAAGCGCCCGGCCGCGCAGGCGTCGACCACTTCGGGGGCCAGCATCAGCTGCGGCGCATTGCTGGCCGGAATCAGCACGCCCTGCTCGCCGCTGAGCCCGCGCGCCTGGCAGATCGCATAGAAGCCCTCGATCTTCTCGTTGACCGCGCCGATCGCCTGCACGTCGCCGAACTGGTTGACCGAACCGGTCACCGCCAGGCCCTGCCGGATCGGCACCGCGGCCAGATCGGACAGCAGCGCGCACAGCTCGGCCAGCGACGCGCTGTCGCCTTCGACCGGCCCGTACGTCTGCTCGAACACCAGGCTGGCCGACAGCGACAGCGGCGTCGCGCGCGCATAGCGGGCACCGAGGAAGCTGGCCAGGATCATCACCCCCTTCGAGTGGATCGCGCCGCCGAGCTCGGCCTCGCGCTCGATGTCGATGACCGCGCCGTCGCCGACCCGCGTCGTCGCGCTGATGCGCACCGGGTGCGCGAAGCGCAGGTCGTCGAGCTCGACCACCGCCAGGCCATTGACCTGGCCGATGCGCGCGCCGCCAGCTGAAATCAGCAACTCGTCGCGCAGGATCGCCGCGTGCAGGCGCTCGCGCACGCGGTCGGCCCGGCGCAGCCGCGCGCGCAGCGCGGCGTCGACGTGCGCCGCGTCGACCTGCGCCGCATCACCGGCGCCGTGCGCGGCCTCGCGCAGCACGTCGAGCAACTGGCGCCGGTTGGTGCTCAGCCGGCGCGCGTCGCCGGCCAGCCGCGCACCGTGCTCGACCATGCGCGCGACCGCGTCGCGGCTCAGCGGCGGCAGCGCGGCGTCGCGCGCCAGCGTCGCGACGAAGGCGGCGTACAGCCGGGTCGTCTCGGCGTCGCGCGGCAGGTCGTCGTCGAAATCGGCGGCGACCTTGAACAAGGCGTCGAAGTCGGGGTCGATCTGCTTGAGCAGGTAGTAGACGTGGCGTTCGCCGACCAGCACGACCTTGACGTCGAGTTCCAGCGGCTGCGGCTCGAGCGCGACGGTTCCGGCCAGCCCCCACAGCTGGCCGACCGTTTCGATGTGCACCTTCGATGCCGCCAGCGCGCGCTTCAATCCGTCCCATGCGTAGGGTTGGCCGAGCACCTTCAGCGCGTCGAGCACCAGGTAGCCGCCGTGCGCGCGGTGCAGCGCGCCGGGGCGGATCAGCGTGAAGTTGGTGACCAGCGTGCCCAGCTGCGCGACCTGGTCGATGCGCCCGACCAGGTTGGCGTGCGTCGGATGGTCCTCGACGACGACCGGCGCGCAAGCGTCGGCGTCGTGCGTCACCAGCGCGTTGACGCGGTAACGGTTGTGCGCGATGTGGCCGGACAGCACCAGCGCGCCGAGCCCGTCCTCGCGCTCGGGCGTCTCGCGCAGACTCTCGCCGGCCTCGAGCACGTCGTGCATCACCGCGTCGAGGAAGGCCTGCACCGCCGGCAGGTCGGCGTGGCGCTGGCGCACGTCGTCGAGCAGGTGGCCGGCGGCCAGCCCCAGCGTGGCGCGACTGGCCTCCTTGATCTGCGCCTGCACGTCGCGCCGCCAGCGCGGCAGCTGCTGCATCAAGGCCTCAAGGCGCTTGCCGTATTCGGCGACCAGCGCGCCGATGCGCTCCTGCTCGTCGGCCGGCAGCGCCGAGAACTCCTGCGGCCCCATCGCTTCGCCGTCCTTCAGCGGTGCGAAGATGAAGCCGCGCGGCGTGCGCAGCAAGGCGATGCCGGACTCGGCGGCCGCTTTGCCGAGCTCGGCCAGTGCCTGCTCCTCGCGCTGCTTGTACGCGTTCTGGATCGCCTCGACGCGCGCCTGGTGCGCATCGCTGTCGAACGCCGCCGGGACCGCCTTGGCCAGTTCGGCGACGAAGGCGTCCATGTCGTCGGCCAGCGCGCGCCCGCGCCCGGGCGGCACGCGCAGCAGCGCCGGGTGCGCCGGCGCGGCGAAATTGTTCACGTAGCACAGGTCGTCGGGCGCGGCGCGGCCGCGCGCGTGCTCGGCCAGCAGCGCCTGCACGACGCTGTGGCGACCGCTGCCGGCCTCGCCGAGCACGAAGGCGTTGTAGCCCGGCGCGCGCAGCGCCAGCGCCAGGCCCAGTGCCTCGGTGGCGCGCTGCTGGCCGACCGCGGCGACCGCGGAGTCGAGCTCGGCGGTGCTGGCGAACGGCAGCGCGCTCGGATCGCAGCGCGCGCGCAGCGCGTCGGGGGGCAGTGCCGGCGACGGCGTCGCGCCGGCCTTTCGCGTTTCGGACATGGCGTTCTCGTTGTCGGGGTCGTCCTGCGTGCAGCGTAGGACGGCAGCACGCGGTGCGCCAGCCGCGGCGCGCGCCGGAAGTTGACGCCGCGCACCCTGCACGGTGCGGCACCGCGCTTCGTGCGCCAGCGCAAAGCGCGCCGCCGCGGCTCGGCGCACAGTCGGCGTTTCAAACCGGACGCCACGGAGCACCACCATGCACATCGAGCCGACCATCAGCTACCGCAACGTCGAGCCCAGCAGCGCGCTCGACGCCAAGGTGCGCGAGCGCATCGCGCACCTCGACCGCATGTTCCCGAACCTGAGCAGCTGCCGCGTCGCGATCTCGCGCGACGACAGCCACCACCACCAGGGCCGGCATTACCGCGTGCGCGTCGACGTCACCGCGCCGGGGCACGAGCTCGTCGCCGACCGCGCCCCGCCGCAACACCAGGCGCACGAGGATCCGTTCGTCGCGCTGCGCGACGCGTTCGACGCCATCGAGCGCCGCGTGCAGGACCTGGCGCGCGAAATGCGCGGCGACGTCAAGACCCACGTCGCCCCGGCGCACGGCCGCATCGTCGAGATCGATCACGCGGCCGGCCGCGGCCGCATCGTCGCCGCCGATGGCCGTTCGCTGTATTTCCACCGCAACGCGGTCGTCGGCGCGCGCTTCGACGAGCTCGAGGCTGAGCGTGAAGTGCGCTTCGAGGAGCACGCCGGCGACGACGGGCCGCAAGCGGTCGGCGTCGCGCCGGTCGGCCACCACCACGTCGGCGACCCGCTGCACGATCTGCCCGGATCGCCGGCCGCCGGCGCCGACTGAACCCGCCTCGCGATCGCACCGGCGGCGTGGCGGCGTCGGCAGCGCTGGCTCCATCGGCCGACCGTCGGGCGGACCCACCGCGGCGCGCGCCGTGCCCTTATGCTCGGGCGATCTCCACCGACACGAGGTCGCCATGTGCCCCGCTCCGACCGCTCGCACCCGCGTGCGCCGCCAGGCCGAACGCGCCGACTACGATCGCGACACGCTGTACGCCATCGTCGACGCCGCGCACCTGTGCCATCTGGCGTTCGCCGACGACACCGGCGTGCACGCGCTGCCGATGGCGTGCTGGCGCATCGGCGACCAGCTCTACCTGCACGGCTCCAACGGCAGCCGCATGCTCAAGCACGCCGTCGGCGGCGCGCAGGTGTGCGCGACGATCACCCATCTCGACGGCCTGGTGCTGGCGCGCTCGGCGTTCAACCACACCATGAACTACCGCTCGGCGGCGATCTACGGCGTCTGCGAACGCGTCGCCGACGCCGACAAGCCGGCCGTGCTCGACGCGCTGATGGACAAGCTCGCGCCGGGCCGCTCGCGCCAGGCGCGGCCCGGCAACGCGCAGGAACTCGCTGCGACCACGGTGCTGCGGCTGCCGCTGCACGAATTCGCCTGCAAAGTGCGCCAAGGCGGGCCGGAAGACGACGCCGACGACCTCGCACTGCCGGTGTGGGCCGGCGTGCTGCCGCTGCGGCTGGCGCCGCAGCCCGCCCAAGCCGACAGCGACTTCGAGCCGACTCCGGACTACGTGCGGGCCTGGCGCTGAGCTCCAGCCGTGCGCCGGCGCCGCGCTGACGGCGGGTTGACGCGGCGCTGACGGCACCAGGGAACGACGCGGGGCGACACCGATCCGATCGGGCATCGATTCCGGGCACCCGACCCGGAACCCAGATTGGAGCCCTTGATGTCGCCTCATCGTCCCCCCGTCGGGCGCGTGCTGATCGCCGCGGCGCTGCTGAGCCCGCTCGCGCCGTCCGCGGCCAGCGCCGCGAACCTGAAGCTGTTCTCAGTCGGCAATGAAATCTACCTCTGTCAAACCCGAACCTGGACGCAGGACGGTGCGTCGACGCGATCGACCTACGTCCCCGTGGTGGCGACGTATGCAAACGCGTTCGAGCTGGGCCCGCTGCCGCCGGGCCTGAACGGCGATTCGCCGAAGTTCGACAGGATCGATCTGCAGTGCTGGGTGCGCGACCGATTCACCCTGAACCACGTCCCGAAAGCCGGCGAGCGCTCGTATTCGATCCGTCTGCCCAGGAACGACGCCTTCTGGGAACGGCACGATCCGGACGAGATTGACCCGGTGCGCAGCTTGCCGCGCGATGGCACGATGATCACGCTGTTTGTGCGCGCCATCGGCGCCGCGGAACAGCCGGAGCATCTTGAAATCTGTCGCGCCGTGGCGGATTCCCCCATCACGGACTCGCCCAACCTGAGCGGGAACTACGACCTGGTGCACGTTCCGCGCCTGATGCCGGACTGACGCCGATGCGCAAGTCCTCGATCCACCGCGCCGCAGCGCGCGTGCTGCTGCACGCCGCGGCGCTGGGCGTGGCGTCGGGCGGCGCCGCGCACGGCGCCGCGATCGAACTTCGCAGCGTCGGCCACGAGGTGCTGCTGTGCCGCGTCGAGCACCGCTGCGCCCACGACACGCGCTTCGAGGCGACGCCGGCGTGGCAATGGGTGGTCTCGTTCGCACCAGCGCGCTTCGAGCTCGGCGCGGTGCTCGACGACGTCGACGGCGACTCGCCGTACTTCTCGAGCCTGACGCTGAGCTGCGTACGCCGCGACCGCATCACGGTCGGCGAGCTGCCGCGCCCCGACGAACCCAGCTACTCGCTCCAGCTCGATCGCGTCGATCCGCTGTGGGCGATCGCCGACCCTCATGCCACCCCGTCGGCGCCGAGCTGGCACAGCGAGCTGCCGCGCGACGGCAGCCTCGTGTCCTTGCGCCTCGGCCCCACCGGACTGCCGAAGCAGCCACTGCGCATCGTCGGCGCCTCGTTCAGGCTCGATGCCGACCCAGCGGACGTGCGCACCGACTACCCGCTGGACGGCCATGACTGGCGTTTCATCGAGGATTGAGCGGCGGCTTGACGCCCGCGGCGTGGAGCGCAGCTGACGGCGCGCTCACGCGGCACTGACGATGCAGCGGAACGCGGCGTCAGCACCGCGGTCCGAAGGAGCATCGATTCCGGGCGACCGTGCCGGAACCCAACCAGGAGCCCTTGATGTCGACTCGTCATCTCACCGCGACGCGCGCACTGCTTGCCTCGACCCTGCTGAGCGCGCTCGTGTCGCCGCCGGCAAGCGCGGCGATGCTCGCCGCGTTTTCGATCGGCAATGAGCGCTACCTGTGCGCCACGAACACCCACAAGCGCGACGGCACGTCGGTCGAGTCGCCCGCTCGCCAGGTGTCGGGAGCCTTCGCTGGCTACTTCGAACTGGGCACGCTGCCGGCAACGCCGGATGGCGATTCGCCCGAGTTCGAAAGCCTGGCGCTGCGCTGCTGGATCCCCAACGAGATCACCCTCAGCATGCAGCCGCAGCACGGCGAGGCCTCGTATTCGATCGTGCTGCACCGGGACGACCCGTTCTGGACCGATGCCGACGCGCTTGTTCCCGGGTCGAGCCTGCCGCGCGACGGGATGGTCGTGGGCATGATTCTCGCCGCCGATCCGAGCTCGGATCCGCCGCCTCACATCGACATCCGGCGCGCCTGGATCGTGCCGTTTGGCTACCCGCCCGACAACATGGCGCTGCCTTACGCCCTGGCCGCAACCCCCTACCGGCTGACGCGCGACTGAACGGCCCGTCCGCGGGGGCGGCCGACGCCCCTTGCGCAACACCCCAGGAGCCCACGATGCACAAACTTCGTTTCCCCGGCGGGCGCAGGCTGCTCGCCGCGCTGCTGCCGAGCGTACTCGCGGCGCCGGCGCTGCTCAGCGGCGGCGCCGCGCAAGCAGCGTCGGTGGCGCTGCTCGCGGTCCCCGGCAACGTGCACCTCTGCCAAGCCACCGTGTGGAGTCGCCACAACCCCTACGCGGCGGCGCAAAGCGACTATCTGCGAGTCGACGCCGGGGGCGCGCAATTCCACATCGGCGCCTTTCCGGCCGGCGCCGCCCTCGACACACCGACGTTCGGTGCGCTGAAGCTGCGCTGCTGGATCGATCCACCGCAGGGGCAGGGGGGCGCGCCGGCGCCCGCGCAGCCGTCGTATTCGCTGATGCTGGACCGCGACGACGGCGCATGGGAGGTGCTCGGCGCGAGCAGCGAGCAGTTGGTGCCCAGGTTTCCCCGCGACGGCCACACGCTGGTTCTCGTGCTCGAACGCACCGCGATCGCCGAGCGTCCGATCCGCATCGCCTACGCCACGCTGCGCCAGCGGCTGCACGCGTCGTTCGACGACGTCGTCTACGGCCCGTTGATGCACCGCCATTTCGACGCCGATTGACCGGGAACGCAAGCAGGAGACCCTGATGTCGAGCCGCCATTTCACCGCCGCGCGCGCGCTGCTCGCGGCGCCGCTGCTGAGCGTGCTCGCGTCGCCACCGGCCAGCGCCGCGCGCATCCAGCTCGGGGCCGAAGGCCACGACAGCTACTTTTGCAGCGCCGTCACCAAGACCCGCGACGGCCAGCAGATTCACACGCCGCTGGTGTCGGTGAATGCGCAGCGGTCGGCCTTCCTCGAACTCGGCGAACTGCCGGCTGATCGTGACGGCGATTCGCCGAACTTCGACCGGCTGACGCTGAGCTGCTGGATCCGCACCCGGCCGCAAGGCACGTATCGGCAGTACGAGATCGATCTGTACCGCTGGGAATCGTTCTGGCTGGCGCCCGATGCGGCGACGGGTTCACCCAAACCGAGCTTGCCGCGCGACGGCACGATGATCGGCTTCAAGCTCGCCACCGCCGGCGACGCCGAGCAGCCCAGGCATATCGACATCGTGAGCGCCTGGACGCAGCCCGATTACGACCCCGCCAGCGCACACCTTGAATACGACCACCTGGACGCCTACCACCGCCTGTCGCCCGAGCGGGGGGCGCGGCGCCGCCGATGAAGCCGACCGGCGCGCCACCCAGGCGGGCGATGCAACAGCCTGCTCACGCGCGATGCGCGCGCCGCCGAACGCTCCCGCTGAACGTCTGCGGCGCGACGGCGTCTGAGCCGATGCCGCAACCGGCGTCGGCCGCCGTCAGCGGCGACCGTTAGCCCTTTTTGGAGATCGTCATGCACCGACCCATGCCCCCCCTTCGTCAATCGAAACCGATGGCGTTCGCGCTCGTGCTCATGCTCGCCGGCACCGCACACGGCGCCGGGCTCAGCCTGCGCGCCAGCGGCGAATCCGCCTACCTCTGCACCACCGTCGTCGAGCGCGCCCACGGCGCACCGGTGGAGTCGAACCCGGCGCGCCAGCGCGTCGATTCGCACGAAGCCACGACCTTGCACATCGGCGATCTGCCGCCCGGCTTGAACAACAACTCGCCGCAGTTCCGCAAGCTGACCCTTCGCTGCTGGCTGCGCGGCCCTGAGGAATTCGGCACCGAGCCGGACGAGGGCGAAGCGTCCTATTCGATCGACCTTCGTCACGACGCCTCGCTGTGGGACCTGGGGCCCGCGAACGGTGTGCACGACTACTGGCCTCCGCACGACGGGCGGATGGTGAGATTCACGCTCGAGCCCACTGGAGATCCGCAGCGACCGATCCACATCAGTGCCGCGTCGGTGCTCGACGAAGCCCTCGGGCTGCGGCACTACATCGTGCCGAACGGCTTCCTCACGCTGGACCGCGACTGAAGTCGGTCTCGCGGGCCGCGGATTCGCCCCCCGGCTCGAACCCGCGGCCCGCTGCACGCCATGCCGGCCACGCCCTGATGGAGTTTTTGATGCCTGAATCTGTTCGCCGATGCCGAGCTCTCGCGCTGACCGCACTCGCGCTGCCGGCGCTGTTGCTCGCCAGTCCCGCGCACGCGCTGTACGGCGCGTCCCTCGTGCTGACTTCGACCCACGGCGAGGCTTACACCTGTCGAGCGACCGTGCGCGGCCGCGACAACAACCTGCTCATCAAACAAAGCGACTATCTGCGCGTCGATTGGTGGGGCGCGCCATTCGCGTTCGGCGACGACGGCGTCCTTCCGGTCGCCGCCCATGGCGACACACCGGGGTTCGGCTCGCTGACGTTGACCTGCTGGGCGCCAGCGGAGAATTGGCCGGGCACCCAGCCGCCCGCGGGCACGCCGTCGTATTCACTGACGCTGGACTACCTCGACCCCGCCTGGCGCACGATCAGTGCGGACGGCAGCCACTTCACACCGACACTGCCTCGCGACGACCGCACGCTGGACTTGCGGATCAAACGCACCGCGGATCTGCAGCACATGTTCGAGATCACGGACGCGTCGCTGCGCCTGTGGCCCGTCGTGTCGGCCGGTGACATCACCTACGGGGCGGGCATGCACCGCCACCTGAGCCTCGATTGACGACCGGCATTCGGCGCCGACCACGATCCCGCACGAGACACGAATGATCAATACTCGCCGCTTCAAAGCCCTCGCGCTGGCCGCGCTCGCCGCGCCGACGCTGCTGTTCGCCGACACCGCGCATGGCGCCTACCTCTGGCTGCGCTCGGCCGCCGACAACGTCCACACCTGCCAGGCGACGGTGTGGAACCGCAACGGC
>JAJZHH010000065.1 GCA_021804595.1 Pseudomonadota bacterium | reverse complement strand
GATCGCGAATTCAGCAGCATGTGCATCTGCGGCTGATTCGTTAAATCCAAATGATGACACTAAGCATGTAGAGCTTGCGGTGGAATGTTTGCGGACGGGGGTTCAATTCCCCCCGGCTCCACCAATACCCCAGCCCCAACCGGTCCCGGTTGGGGCTTTTTCTTGCCCGCTCGAGCCGGTTCCCGCGTGTCGTCGGAGCCCGCGGACTTCGCCCATCACCCGGAGTGGCCGGCCCCGACGCCATGCGGCGAGTTCGATGGGCGGATCTTGTCCTACGACTTGGGGCGATGAAGCGCGCAAAGCTTGTTGCCGTCCGGGTCGCGCACGTAGGCGAGGTGGAGAACCCCCGCGGGGCCCGAGCGTGGGCCCGGCGGATCCTCGATCGAGATGCCCCCGTGGGCGACGGCCACGTCGTGGAACTCGCGCACCTGTTCAGGCGAGTTGCATTTGAAGCCGACGGTGCCACCGTTGCCCACCGTGGCGGGACGGCCGTCGATGGGTTCGCTCAAGCCGAAGGACGAGCCATCGTGCCGGTAGAACAGGCGTCGCTGGCCGGTTTTGTTCGTGTTCTCGATCGCCGCGCCAGCGCCGAGGACCTGGAGGACGGCGTCATAGAAGCGCTTGGACCGCTCGATGTCGTTTGTGCCGAGCATGACGTGACTGAACAAGATGAATCTCCTGTGTATTGGGGCGGAAGGAAACAAGGGAACAGCATCCCTGGGCGCCACGCATAAGGTAGCAGTCTCTCCGCGGCCATGCTGGGTCGCCCGGTCCGGTGCCGCCTGGCATGGCTCGGCGGCATCGCTGGCCCGCGGGCGAGGTGCGATCCGGGGCGCGGCTGAGGCGCGTCGCCGAGCTTCGACCCGCTCACGCCGCGGGTTGGCCGGCGTCGTCGCCGTCGCGGCCGTGCTGCTGCATCGGCGGACAGGGCACGTCGCCGTAGCTGCAGAACACGCAGCAGTCGCCGGGCTTGGGCGTGAGCCGCGCGTCGCACGCCTCGCACGCGTAGAACCACAGGCAAGCGTCGGTCGGCATGGTCTCGGTCTTCGCGTGGCCGCAGTGCGGGCAGGTGATCGTCGAGCGCAGCACCGGCGTGGCGGCGGCTTGACGGCCGCGGGCGCTGGCCATCGTCACCGCGCGTCGGGCGCGTTGTCGTCGGTGCGCGGCGCGACCTTTTCCGGCAGCAGCCCCCAAAGCGCCGGATGGTGCCAGCACAGCTCGTGTCCGCTGGGGTCGCGATGCGCGCGAATGCCGGCGCGCAGCCGCCGGACTTCGCTCAGCAAGTCGTCGCGGCTCATCGCGTCCAGATCGTGATCCATCGCCCGGCTCCGGCGCTACTGCGCGTTCAGCCCGGCCGGCTCGAAGCGCCCGGTCTGGCGATGGCGCGTGTGCGCCTGCGCCGCCGCGGCGTGCGGGAGGTCGGGGCGCGGCACTTTCCGGCGCTCCAGTCCCAGGCGGGCGATGACCTTCTGCGGGCGCGGCTGGTGGCGGCTGGCCAGCTCCTGCGTGGCCTGACGCACCGCCTCGCTGCCGACCTGGCGCACCAGCCAGCGCGCCTGATCGAGGTCGCGGGAACTGGTGATGCGCAAGCCCAGCTGCAACAAGGCCGTGAGTGGGACGTCGACGGACATGGATTTCCCCCCGGGGATTGCTGCGCGCGGCGCGGCAGACCAGGCAACTGTAAGGCACATCGGCGGCCGTTTCGGTTACCGGGTGTGCGGGGGCGGTCTGCCGAGGCGGCGCCGGCTCAAGCGCGCTCGAAGCCGATGCGGAAATGGCCCCAGAGTCGCTGGCCCGGATCCTCGTCGCCCAGCGGCTGCATATGCTCGGCGAACAGCGCGGAGTCAGCGCCCGAGCGCGGCGCCGAACACGCGGCCGAGCAGCTTGCTGCCGGTGCCCAGCGGGTCGGCGCGGATCGCGCGCTCCTGCTCGCCGATGGCCTGGTACAGACGGGCCAGCGCCTGCGCGGTGACGTACTGCTCGATGCTGGCCTGGTCGGGCTGCACCAGGCCGAACTGCGCGGCCTGACCGGCGTAGCGGTCGTAGGTCTGCGCCAGCCCGACGCGGGCGGTGGCACGGGTGACGATCGGCAGGAAGCGCTGCGTCAGCGGCGCTTCGGTCTTGCGCCGGAAATAGTCGGTTGCGGCCTGGTCGCCGCCGGTCAGGATGCCCTTCGCGTCGGCCAGGGTCATCGAGCGCACCGCGTCGACGAGCAGTGTGCGCGCCTGCGGCACCGCGCTTTCGGCGGCGCGGTTGATCGCCAGGTCGAGCGCGTCTGCCTGCGCGCCCATGCCGGCCACGCGCATCAGGCGGTCGGCGCGGGCCAGCGCCGGCGGCAGCGGAATGCGCCATTTGGCGTTGCCGTAGAAGCCGTTCTCGCGGCCGAGTTCGCGCACCGCGGCGTCGGCGCCGCGGCTCAGCGCGGCCTTCAGCCCGCGGCCGACTTCGGCGTCGCTGAGCGCGGCCAGCGCGGCGCCGCCGGGCGCCGCCGGCGCGGTGTCGTGGCCCGTTGTGCGCGAAGCGGCCGATGCGGCCGTCGGCGCGCTGCCGAGCAGCTGGCCCAGCGGACCTTGCAGCGAACCGACGTCGAATGCCTGCGCCGGCGCGGCCAGCGCGGCCAGCAGCACCGTGCCGCCGAGCAGCGCGCGTCGGACGTCGCGTGGTTTCATGCCGAATCCTCCGTATCGGGTTTCGCACGGCGTCGCGGATGGCCGACGCGTCAGCTTGTACCAGTATCGCAGAGCGCTCGCGACGGCTCAAGCGGCGACGGCGTCGCGCCGGCGCGTTGACGCCGGGTCTGCCACAATGCTGGCGGGCCGCGAGGCCGTTGCCAACTGTACGAAATCGACCGAAAACCATGAACCTGCTGTTTGTCGCCGACCCGCTGGAAGCGTTCAACCCGAAGAAAGACACGACGCTGGCGATGATGCGCGAGGCCGCTGCGCGCGGCTGGAGCATCTGGGCCTGCGAGCCGCGCCAGCTGCAGTGGCGCGGCGGCGGCGGCGGCGCGGCCGCGGTGCGCGCGCACGCGCGCCACATCGCGCTGCTCGACGCGGCGCGGCCGTGGTTCGACGACATCGAGCGGGCCGAGATGGCGCTGCGCGACTTCGACGCGGTGCTGATGCGCAAGGACCCGCCTTTCGACAGCGAATACTTCTACGCCACCCATTTGCTCGAGCAGGCCGAGCGCGAAGGCGCGCGCGTGTTCAACAGCCCGCGCGCGCTGCGCGACCATCCGGAAAAACTCGCCATCCTCGAGTGGCCCGAGCTGATTCCGGCCACGCTGGTCAGCCGCGACATCGCCGCGCTGCGCGCGTTCGCGCTCGAGCACGGCGACGTCGTCGTCAAGCCGCTCGACGGCATGGGCGGCGCCGGCGTGTTCCGGCTGCGCAGCACCGACGGCGCGCCCGACGCCAACCTCGGCGCGCTGCTCGAGATGCTGACCGACTGGGGGCGGCGCACGATCATGGCGCAGCGCTTCATTCCGGAGATCGCCGTCGGCGACAAGCGCGTGCTGCTGATCGGCGGGCGCGCGGTGCCGTACGCGCTGGCGCGCATTCCTCAGGGCGGCGAAACGCGCGGCAACCTCGCCGCCGGCGGCCTCGGCGTGGCGCAGCCGCTGAGCGCGGCCGACCTGGCGATTGCCGAGCGGCTCGCGCCGGTGCTGGCCGCGCGCGGCCTGCTGCTGGCCGGCATCGACGTGATCGGCGACCGCCTGACCGAAATCAACGTGACCAGCCCGACCTGTTTCGTCGAGATCGCGACGCAGACCGGCTGCGACGTCGCCGCGCTGTTCGTCGACGCCCTCGAGCAGGCACTGCGGCCGCGCTGAGCGGCGCGCGCTTGCGCGGTCACAGGTTGGCGCCGATCGCGCTGACGGTCTGCGCGATGATGAACACGTTGAAGAAGAACGCGACCACGCTGTGCAGCAGCACGACGCGGCGCAGCCGGTGGTCGGCGATCGACACGTCCGAGGTCTGGAAGGTCATGCTGAGGATCAGCGAGAAGTACAGGTAGTCCCAGTAGTCCGGGGCGCGGCTGCCCGGAAACAGCAGCGCCGGCGCTGCGGCGCGGCGCGCGAGCAGGTCGGCGTGCGCATAGGCCTGCGCGAACACGACGCCGAAGAACAGCCAGCTCAGCACGATGCTGGCCCCGGCCAGCAGCAGGTCGGGGCGCTGCGCATGCGCGCCGGCGCGCAGCGCCAGGTGCAGCGCCAGCAGCACGACCGCGCTCAGCAGCAGGCTCAGCAGCAGCACGGTCCAGCGTCCGTCGCGGTGGCGTTCGGCCCGGCGCAGCGCAGCGGCCGGCCGGCTGGTCGCCATCATCCAGCCGATCGCCGCCAGATAAGCCGCGCAGGCCAGGTCGAAGGCCAGCAGCAGGCCGGAGACGGCGCCGACACGCGGGGCCAGCAGCGCAAACAACAGCGCGCCGAGAAAAATTGCACCGATGAGCCGGGGCCTATGCCAGAACGCATGGAACAGTCGAGACATGCGATGCATCGTGAACCGATCGAGCGGTGGAAGCAAACCGCAGCGTAATGCAGCCGCGCTGCCGCAGCGCGCGGTGCCGGTGAACTCGGCCGGCACGCGCCGGGTCTACCTCGCATCGACGTGCGGGTGGCGCAGGCGCCCGGCGGTCGTGTCGAAGCGGGTCTGCGCGGCGCCTGCGCGACGCCTGAACAGATCCGCCGCGGCAGGAGACAGCGATGAGCAGGCGTTTCATGATGCATTGCGGAGCCGTGGTGTGCGGCATCGGCGCGGGGCTGAGCGCCGCCGGCGCGAGCGCAGCGCCGTCGCCATTCACGCCGTTCACGCCGCTCACCCGCCAGGCGGCTGCGCCGCGACACGATGCGGGCGTGCTGCGCAGCCATGTCGAGGTGCACGGCGGCGGCAACGACGTTGCGCTCGTGCCCGGCACCGAGCAGAACGTGACGATCCACGGCGTGTGCCGATCGAGCGACCCCGAGCATGGTTCCTGCGTCGGCGAGACGACCTACAGCTTCGATCTCAGGCGGATCGTGGTGCTCGACGTGCGCAGCGAAGGCGCCGCCTGCGTCGTCAGCCGCCCGCTGCGGGGCCAGATCATCTGCACGCTGGATCTGCGTCCGAATCAGCGCCATACGCTGGATGCGACGCTGAAGATCGACCCCGACGCGCGCGACGAGACCGCCGTCAGCATCAGCGCGGTGGGCAACTACACGGTCAACCCGGACGAGCTGACGATGACACTGGATCCCAAGGCCACGCTGCGGGTCACGCAGAGCCCGAACCCGACGCTGGTGCAAAACGGCGTGCGGACGCCATTGCTGAAGAGTCGCGTGCTGCTGCGCAACGACGGCCCGTCGGCGGTGCACGACGTCGAGTTGATCGAACAATTCAGTGCACAACCCACGCTGGAGATTGCGCTCGACCCGGCTCACCGCGACGTGTGCCGAGGCGGAGACTATGGGTTCATCATCTGCACGTTCGGCCGCCTCGCGCCGAAGGAGGTGCGCAGCTACCGATTCAGCGCGTCGCTGCCGTCGCAGGTTCCCACCAGCGCGTCGACCGCGATCATCAAACTGAGCGCTGAGCTCGGCGCTGGCGAGCCGAAACGCTTCGATCTGCTGCACATCGGCCGCGAGTACTACGGTTTGCTGGATGTTCCGGACGAAATCCTGCGCGACCGCCCGTTCACCGCGAAAGTCGAGTTCTCCAACGGCACGCCAAGCACCGCGAGCAATGACGTGGTTCCGCTGCAATGGTCGTTCGACGGCGGCGACGACCTCGAACTGGTCGACTACAGCGCCGATTCGAAGCTGATGAGCTGCCAGCGCGGAGCGGGTGCCGCCAACCAGCTCAATTGCCAGATCGCCGACATCACCAGCATCGCGAGCAGTGGCGACGCGACCTTGACCTTGCGCGCCCGCCGCAGCGGATTGATCCCGACAAGGTTGTCGTGGAGCACCGCGCTGTGGGGACACGACACCAGCGTCTACACGCTGCAGGTCGACGAGCCACCCTCGCGCTGACGGGGCACGGCGCGCATTCAGTCGGCGTACAGCAGCGGCAGTGCGGTGGTGTACTTGATCTGCTCCATCGCGAAGCTCGAGCTGACGTCGGCCAGCGCGCCGGCCGCGGTCAGGCGCTTGTAGACCGCGTCGTACGCGGCGATGTCGGGGACGACGACGCGCAGCAGGTAGTCGACGTCGCCGCTCATGCGGTAGAACTCGACGACTTCGGGGATCGCGTCGATCGTCGCCTTGAAGCGCTCGAACCACGGCGCGCCGTGGTCGCGCGTGCGCACCGAGACGAACACGGTGACGCCGACGTTGACCCGGCGCGGGTCGAGCAGTGCGACGCGGCGACGGATCACGCCGGACTGGCGCAGCCGCTGCACCCGGCGCCAGCACGAAGTGGGCGTCAGCCCGGCGGTCGCGGCAAGTTCGGCGAGCTGGACGTCGGCGTCGTCCTGCAGGCGTTCGAGGATCCTGCGGTCAATTGAATCCAGTTTCATCAAAAGCCAAAAAAGTGAAAACAGAATGCATTTGTCGGCCAAAACAAGGCTTGAACGATACGTAATCGTACGCCTTGTGTACATAGAATTTCCCCATCGATGCATTGGAGAATCGACGCGATGAAGACCATAGGACTGATCGGGGGCATGAGCTGGGAGTCGACGGCGCTGTACTACCGCATCATCAACCGCGCGGTCGCCGAGCGGCTCGGCGGCTTGCACTCGGCGCGGCTGCTGCTGCTCAGCGTCGACTTCGACGACGTCGTGCAGGGCCAGCGCGCCGGCGACTGGGACGCACTGGGCGCGCTGCTGGCCGAGGGCGCACGGCGCCTGCAGCGCGGCGGCGCCGATTGCGTGCTGATCGGCACCAACACGATGCACCGCGTCGCCGATGTGGTCGCCGCCGCGGTGCCGCTGCCGCTGCTGCACATCGTCGACGCCACCGCCGATGCGATCGAGCGCGCCGGGTGCCGCCGCGTCGCGCTGCTCGGCACGCGCTACACGATGGAGCAGCCGTTCTACGTCGAACGCCTGGCGCGGCGCGGCATCGACTGCATCGTGCCCGAGGCCGACGACCGCGACACGGTGCATCGCATCATCTTCGACGAGCTGTGCTGCGGCGTCGTCGCGCCGAGCTCGCGCGATGCGCTGCGCGAAGTCGTCGCGCGCCAGCTTGCGCGCGGCGCCGACGGCGTCGTGCTCGGCTGCACCGAGCTGCCGCTGGCGCTGGGGGCCGGCGACGTCGATGCGCCGCTGTTCGACACCACCGAGCTGCACGCGCTGGCTGCGGTCGACTTCGCGCTGGCGCCTGCCGTCGCGCTGGCGGCGGCCTGAGGCCGCGGCGGCTGCGGGCGTGCGCTCAGGCCGGCGCCGCGGCGCGCCGGGCCAGCGCCGCGAGCAGTGCGTCGAGGGCGGCGATCATCTCGTGCTGCGCGGCGCCGAGCGCATCGCCGAGACGGCGCAGCTCGTCGACGCGCTGCGCGCGCAGCGCGTCGTGGGCCTGGCGCGCGAGCGCGTGCAACCGCGCGTGCGGCTGCGCCAGCGCCTTGAACTCGGCCATCTCGCCGAGCAGCGCGCTGCCCAGCTCGTCGTACCAGCGGCCGAACGCGCAGTCGTGCGCGTCGGTCGGCGCGTCCTGCGGCGCCGTTTCGGCGGCCAGCGCGTCGAGCAGCCGGGCGACGAACAGTTCGTGGTCATTCTTCGCCGCGCCGACGCTCAGGCTCGCGCCCAGCGTGCGCAGCGCCTCGACGCGGTCGGCGAGGCGGCGCGTGACCGCCTCGGCGTTGTGCGCGTCGGCCAGCGAGCGATCGCTGGCCGCGCCGAGCGCGCGCGCCAGCGCGTCGATCGCGGCGATGTTGCCTTGCACCTCGCCGGTGGCGTCGCGCACGCGGCGCGACAGGTTGCGCACCTCGTCGGCCACCACTGCGAAGCCGCGCCCGGCATCGCCGGCGCGCGCGGCTTCGATCGCCGCGTTCAGCGCCAGCATGCCGGTCTGGTTGGCGATGCCGCCGATGGTGCCGGCCAGACGGGCGATCTCGCGCACCTGCGCGCCCAGGTCGGCGGCCAGTTTGTGGTTGTCGCGCGTGGCGCCGCCGAGTTGTTGCAGGCCGGCGCTGACCGCGGCCATGTCGGTCGCCGTGTCCTGCGCGGCGGCGTTCAGCGTCGCCGAGTTGTCGCGCGCGGCGGCGGAGAGCTCGGCGACCAGTTCGGTGACGTAGGCTTCCTTGCGTCGCTGCGCGGTGATGTCCTGCGCGATCTTGATCACGCGCACGACGCGGCCGTCGGCGCCGACGATCGGCGTGTATTCGGCGCGCAGGAAAATCGGCTCGCCGTTGCGCGCGACGCGTTCGAACACGCCGGCTTGCGCGTCGCCGCGGCGCAGCGCGTCCCAGAACGCCGCGTAATCGGCGCTGCGGCCCAGCGCTTCGCTGCACAGCACGCGGTGATGCTGGCCGACGAGTTCGTCGCGGCGGTAGCCGACGACGGCGAGAAAGCGATCGTTGACTTCGGCGATGGTGCCGTCGGGCGCGAACTCGATGGTCGCGAAATTGCGCGAGACGGCATGCCAGAACTGGCGCAGGGTGTCGAAGTCGGGTTCGAAGGGCATGATGGCCATTTAACGACACCGCCGGCGACGGCTTGAGCCTGCGGACGATAGCCGCAGTGCATCAAGTGGATCCTCAAAATCAATTGGATGTATCGGATGCGGCCTCGTACGATGAGCCTTCCATTCACCACCCAGAGGGAACCCACCATGTCGCTGATCAATACCGAAGTCCAACCGTTCAAAGCCACGGCGTTCCACCAGGGCAAGTTCGTCGACGTCACCGACGCGACCTTGAAGGGCCAATGGTCGGTCGTCGTGTTCTACCCGGCCGACTTCACCTTCGTCTGCCCGACCGAGCTCGAGGACCTGGCCGACCACTACGCCGAGTTCAAGAAGCTCGGCGTCGAGATCTACGCGGTGTCGACCGATACGCATTTCTCGCACAAGGCCTGGCACGACACGTCGGCGGCGATCGGCAAGGTCGAGTACGTGATGGTCGGCGATCCGACCGGCACGATCACGCGCCATTTCGACGTGATGATCGAGGAAGAGGGCCTGGCGCTTCGCGGCACCTTCCTGATCAACCCGGAGGGCCGCATCAAGCTGTGCGAAATCCACGACAACGGAATCGGCCGCGACGCCTCCGAGCTGCTGCGCAAGGTCAAGGCCGCGCAGTACGTCGCGTCGCACCCCGGTGAAGTCTGCCCGGCCAAGTGGAAGGAAGGCGACAAGACGCTGAAGCCTTCGCTCGACCTGGTCGGCAAGATCTGACTTTCAAGCGGCCGGGCCCACCCGGCCATCCCTGATCCACGTTGCAGGAGCCCTCGATGCTCGACGCCGACCTTCAAGGCCAACTCAAGACCTATCTCGAACTGTTGCGCCAGCCGATCGAGCTGGTCGCGTCGGTCGACGACGGCGCGAAGTCGGCCGAACTGCTCGAACTGCTCGACGCGATCGCCGCGGCGAGCCCGCGCGTGGCGGTGCGCCGCGACGGGCAGGCCGCGCGGCGGCCGTCGTTCCGCATCGCGCGGGTCGGCAGCGAGGTCGGCGTCGAGTTCGCGGCGATACCGCTCGGCCACGAGTTCACCTCGCTGGTGCTGGCGCTGCTGCAGGTCGGCGGCCACCCGCCGAAGATCGACGACGCGCTGGTCGAGCGCATCCGCGGCCTGCGCGGGCCGCTGCAGTTCGAGACCTTCATGTCGCTGTCGTGCCACAGCTGCCCCGACACGGTGCAGGCGCTGAACCTGATCAGCGTGCTGAACCCGGCGATCCGCCACGTCGCGATCGACGGCGCGCTGTTCCCCGACGAAGTCGAGCAGCGCCAGGTGATGGCGGTGCCCAGCGTGTTCGTCGACGGCCAGCCCTTCGACCAGGGGCGCATGAGCGTCGAGCAGATCGTCGCCCGCCTGGATACCGGCGCGGCGCAGCGCGACGCCGAGCGCCTCGCCACGCTGGCGCCGTTCGATCTGCTGGTCGTCGGCGGCGGGCCGGCCGGCGCCGCGGCGGCGATCTACGCCGCGCGCAAGGGCATACGCACCGGGCTGGTGGCCGAGCGCCTCGGCGGCCAGGTGCTCGACACCGTCGCCATCGAGAATTTCATTTCGGTGCCCTACACCGAGGGGCCGCAACTGGCCGCGGCGCTCGAGCAGCATCTGCGCAGCTACGAGGTCGAGCTGATCGGCGGCCAGCGGGCGGCGCGGCTGCTGCCGGCGGCGGCAAGCGGCGACACCGTCGGCGTCGAGCTCGCCAGCGGCGCGACGCTGCACGCGCGCAGCGTCGTGCTGGCGCCGGGTGCGCGCTGGCGCAACATGAACGTTCCCGGCGAGCAGGAGTACCGCAACCGCGGCGTGACCTACTGTCCGCATTGCGACGGCCCGCTGTTCAAGGGCAAGCGCGTCGCGGTGATCGGCGGCGGCAATTCCGGGGTCGAGGCGGCGATCGACCTGGCCGGCATCGTGGCGCAGGTCACGCTGCTGGAGTTCGACACCCGGCTGCGCGCCGACGCCGTGCTGCAGCGCAAGCTGGCGACCTTGCCCAATGTGCGCGTGCTGCTCGGCGCGCAGACCACCGAAGTGCTCGGCGACGGCTCGCGCGTCACCGCGCTGGCCTACACCGACCGCGCCAGCGGCGACGCGCACCGCGTCGAGCTCGACGGCGTGTTCGTGCAGATCGGCCTGCTGCCCAACGCCGAATGGCTGCAGGGCACCGTGCAGCTGTCGCCGCGCGGCGAAATCGAAGTCGACGCGCGCGGCCAGACTTCGCTCGACGGCGTGTTCGCCGCCGGCGACGCGACGACGACACCGTTCAAGCAGATCGTGATCGCGATGGGCGACGGCGCGAAAGCGGCGTTGGCCGCGTTCGATCACCTGATCCGGCTGCCGGTGCCGCAGCGCGAGGCGGCCTGAGCTCGCCGCGGCCGGTGAAGCCCGCGCTGCCGTCGCTGCCGCGAGGCGCGCCTGTCGAGGCGCCTGGCGTGCTGCCGCCTGGCGGCCTGGCCGACGCGGACTGCGCCACGCTGGCGGGCGCCTTCCTCGGCGCGATCGATGGTTGCGCGCGCAGCGCGGCGCTGCTTGACGGGCTCAGCACCGTCGAGCGCGCGAACCTGCAGCGCCGCACCGCTCAGCACCTGCGCCTGCTGTTCGACGGCGCCGCCGACGACGCCGCGCTGGCCGATGCGGCGCGCGCCATCGCCCGCGCCCATGCGCTGTGCGGCGTTCGCCTGCGGCAGCTGGTCGCCGCCTACGCGGTCTTGCGCGCCACACTGGAGCCGGCCTTGCGGCGTCTGGCGCCTGACGACGCGGGCCGCGCTGCGCTCGGCGCGGTGCTCGACTCGCGGCTGGCGCATGAAGTGCAATTGCAGGCCGAGGTCTTCGAGCGCATCGACGACGATGCAGCGCAGGCCTTGCGTCGGCTCGACGCCGCCGCCGATGCGGCCACCAGCCGCGCCGGGCTCGGGCGCGACGCGGTGCACGCGTTCGGCTCGCTCGACGGCTGCCTGGCGGCCTTGTTCCTGGTCGCCGCCGACGACGGCGATCTGCGCGTCGAGGCGGCTTTCGGCCAAGCGGCGCGATCCTACCAGCAGGCGATGGACGACGGCCGCGTGCCGCGCATCAGCGCCGACCCGCAGCGCCCCGGCGGGCAGGGCATCGGCGCGCGCGCCTGGCGCAGCGGCGAGATCGTGCGCGTCGACTCGTGGTCGGGCGACGCGATGATCGAGCCGTGGCAGGCGGCGGGCCTGCCGCTGGGCTTTCGCTCGAGCGCGGCGCTGCCGTTGCGCGACGGCCGCGGCGGCACGCTGGCGCTGCTGTGCGTGTACAGCACCTGGCCGGGGTTCTTCTCGACGCCGCGGATCATGCGGCTGCTGCGCCACGCGCAGCGCCGCCACGGTGCGGCCTTGCGCGCGCTGCGGGCCAGGGCGCGGGCGCCGGAGCGTGGCGGCGTCGACCCGGCGGCGTGACGCTGCGGCCAGACGCGACTCAGTCCGCCGCTGGCGTCGGCAGCGTGAAGCGCAGCGTCGCGCCGGCGCCGGGTTCGCCGTGGGCATCGATTTCGCCGCCGTGGCGCTGGACGATGCGCTGCACCGTGGCCAGCCCGATGCCGAGGCCTGGAAACTCGTCGGCCCGGTGCAGCCGCTGGAAGGGCTTGAACAGCCGGTGCGCGTGGCGCATGTCGAAGCCGGCGCCGTTGTCGGCGACACAGATCCAGCGCCGGCCGTCGCGTTCGTCGAGATAGACGCGGATGCGCGCGTCGGTGGTTGCCGCGGTGTATTTCCAGGCGTTGCCGATCAGGTTCTGCATGAGCGCGTCGAGCATCGCCGCGTCGGCGTAGGCGACGATGCCGGGTTCGACGCTGCACTGCACCGTTCGCCGCGGCTCCAGGTGCCGGAGCTGGGCCAGTGCCTGCACGGCCAGCGCCGAGACGTCGACCGCGGCACGTTGCAGTTCGCCGCGGGTGCTGCGCGAAACCGTCAGCAGGCCTTCGATCAGCGCACCCATGCGCGCGCCGGCCGCGTCGATCTCGGCCAGCAGCGCAAGCGCGTCATATTCGAGCGCGCTGCCGTGCTCCTCCTTGAGGATCGCGGCAAAGCCGCGCATCGCGCGCAGCGGTGCGCGCAGGTCGTGCGAGACCGCGTAGGCGAAGGCGTCGAGCTCCTGGTTGGCCGCGAGCAACTCGGCGGTGCGTTCGGCCACGCGCTGCTCGAGCCCGGCGTTGAGCGCGCGGATCTGCGCCTCGGCGTCGATGCGCTCGGTGATGTCGGTCGAAATGCCGCACAGCGCGTAGACGCTGCCGTCGGCGCGGCGCAGCGGCAGCTTGACCGAGATGTAGCTGCGCGTGCGCCCGTCGCGCGCGACGGTGTTGGTTTCCTCGGCGCGAACCGTTTCACCGCGCTCGAGCACGCGCTGGTCGTTGCGACGGATATTGCGCGCGGTCGCCTCGTCGAAGAAAAGCTCGTCGCCGCGGCCGACGATGTCGGCGAGTTCGGCGTGCCAGAGTTCGCGCACCGCGGCGTTGGCGAACAGGTAGCGACCCTGGGCGTCCTTCAGGTAGATGTAGGCGTCGACGCCGTCGAGGATGGTACGCAGCCGTGCTTCGCTGTCGCGCAGTTCGGCCTCGGCGCGCCGGCGTTCGCTGATGTCGACGAAGGTCACCGCGCACTGGCGCGGCGCCGCCTGGTACGCGCTGACCGAATAGTGCGCGCCCAGCCGCGCCGAGCCCTGCTCGAAGCTCACCGGCACGCCGGTCAGCGCAACGCGCGTATAGGTGCCGATCCAGTCCGCCGGGTCGTCCTCGATGCCGGGGACGGCCTCGCGCAAGCGGCGGCCGACGACCGCGTCGCGGCTGATGCCGGTGGTGGCCTCGAAACCGCGGTTGGCGGCGACGATCAGCAGGTCGGCCGGCCGCTCAGGCGTCGCGTCGACGACTTCGAACAGCACGAAGCCGGCGTTCATGTTCTCGAACAGCGCGCGGTAGCGGCGCTCCGATTCGGCCAGCGCGTGCACGTCGGCCACGCCCGGCTTGTCGCCGTCGTTTGCTATGGCGCGCGCTGTCGTGCCCGTGTCGTGTCGACTCATCGAAGCGTCCCCGGCCGTGGGCGGCGCCGTGGCGCCGCCGACAGGCGGCCGCTCGCGGCGGCATCGGTCCGATGCTACGCGCGTCGGCGCGGTCAACGCCAGCGCGCGGCGCGGGGCCGCGTCGGCGCCGCCTAGGCGACCGCCGGTGCGGTGCTCGCGGCGGCGAGCGGCGGCGCTGCCAGCAGGCGGATGCGGGTGATTTCCGACGGCGCGCCAAAGCGCTTCGGCGGGCCCCAGTAGCCGGTGCCGCGGCTGGTGTAGATCTGCATCGAGCCGACCCGGTGCAGCCCGGCGGTGAACGGCTGCTGCAGCCTGACGAACAGATTCCACGGCCAGAACTGGCCGCCGTGGGTATGGCCGCTGAGTTGCAGATCGAAGCCGGCGCGCGCCGCGTCGGTGGCCGAGGCCGGCTGATGCGCGAGCAGGATGCGCGGCGCACCGTCGGGGCTGCCGGCCAGCGCAAGCGCGGGATCGCTGCGATGGCTCGGGTCAAACGCAGCCGCGGCGAAGTCGGTCACCCCGGCCAGCACCAGGTGCGCATCGTCGTGCACGATCACCGCGTGCGCATTGAGCAGGCAACGCAAGCCGAGACGCTCGAATTCGTCGATCCAGTCGGCCGCGCCGGCGTAGTACTCGTGGTTGCCGGTGACCAGCCAGGCGCCGTGACGCGCACGCAGCGCGGCCAGCGGAGCGGTGTCGGCGCGCAACGCGGCGACGGTGCCGTCGACGACGTCGCCGGTGATCGCGATCAGGTCGGCTTGCAGGGTGTTGACGCGATCGACGATCGCGCGCACGCGGTCGGCCTTGATCGTCGGGCCGACATGGATGTCGCTGAGCTGCACGATCGTGAAGCCGACCAGCGGCGCGGGCAGCGCGGGCAGTTCGACCTGCACGTCGACCACGCGCGCGGTGCGCCCGGCGTTGCGCAGGCCGAGCAACGACGCCGCCAGCGCCAGCGCCGGTACCAGCGCGGCTGACGCTTCGGTCCAGTTGGCGGTGCCGGGCAGCAGCAGCACGACGTCGCGCAGCAGCGTCAGCACCAGAGTCGACGAAAACAGGCCGAGCGCGAAATAGCCGGCCCAGGCCATGCGGTCCGAAGCGCGCCCTGGGCGCAGCCGGCTGAACAGCCCGGCCGGGATCAGCAGCAGCGACGCGACCAGCCAGACCAGGCCGACGCCGAATGCGGCGTGCGGCAGCGCCGGCAGCAGCCGCCAGCCGATGTAGCCGTGCAGCGCGGCCAGCAGCGGCCATGCACGCAGCGCGAAGCGGCGCACGCGGCGCGCGCTCGAACGCGGCGCCGGCGTCTGTTCGGCGGGCGTGGCATGGCGTTTGCGCGGCGGGCGGTCGAGCGGCAAACCATTCTCCTGGGCCCCGGCGGGGCGAAAGCCACGATCCTAGTCGGCCGCCGAATGACCTGTTTTTGCCCACAAGCTGAAGGGTCGGCACGACGCCGACGTATCGCGCCGGTCATGGCCGGCTGCCGCGGCGATGACGCCGGCTGCGCACCACGCTGACGCCACGGTGCCTAGCATCCCACTGCATGGATACTCCATTGCTGCGGTTGATTGCGCGAGCCTTGAAAGCGACTCGGCGTACGCACCTCGCACGCTGGCGCACGGCGCTGCACCTGGCTCGCGTCGGTGTGCTGTGTGCCGGGTCGCTGTGCGCGACGGCATACGCGCAGGGGGCGCCCTACGTGGTCAGCAATACCGGCGCGCCGGGCTCGGGCGGCAGTGTCTGGACCGATGGCGGCCCGGGCGGCAACGGTGCGGCGGTGAACGCCCAGCCAGGGACCGCGCTGAGTACCGGCGCCGACCACGCGCCTGGCGTCGAAGCCCAAAGCATCGGCGGTGTCGGGGGCGGTGGCGGCACCACCGTGGTCGGCAACGCCGGAGCGGGCGGTACCGGTGGCGCCGGCGGCGCCGCGACGGTGCAGGATGGATACGGCGTCACCACGACGGGCGCCAACGCCTACGGCCTGGGAGCGTTCAGCTTCGGCGGCGGCGGCGGTGGCGGCGGCAATGTCAACGGCCTCGGCGGCAACGGTGGCAACGGCGGTACGGGCGGCAACGGCGGTGTGGCGTCGGTCGACTTCAGCGGCCAGGTGCAAACGCAAGGCGCGGGCAGCTATGGTCTGGGGGCCTACAGCCGCGGCGGCGACGGTGGCGACGGCGGCAGCTCGACCAGTTTCGGCGGCGCCGGGGGCAATGCGGGCAGCGGCGGCGCAGGCGGCAGCGCCACGGTGCACCTGCGCTACGGCGCCAGCGTGACCACGACCGGCGCCGATGCGGCGGCGGTGATCTCGCGCAGCGTCGGCGCGAACTCGGGTTCGGGCGGCGGCGGCGGCGGCCTGGTGTTCAACGGCGGCGGCGCCGGCAGCGCCGGCGGCGCCGGCACGGCCACAGTGCAGGCGGACCCTGGGGTCACGCTCGGCACCCAGGGTGACGGCGCGCGCGGCATCGAGGCGCAGTCGGTCGGCGGCGGCGGCGGCAGCGGCGGCGGCGGCTTCGGCCTGTTCTATTCCGGCGGGGCCAGCGGCAGCGACGGCGGCGACGCGGCCTCGGCGAGTGTGCTGTCGTCGGCCAGCATCACCACCCGCGGCGCCTCGGCGTCGGGCATCGTCGCGGAGTCGATCGGCGGCGGCGGCGGCGATGCCGGCTTCAGCGCCGGCCTGATATCGCTGGGCGATCTCGGCGGCGCCGGGGGCCTGGGCGGCAGCGTGGCGCTGGACAACCTGGGCACGGTGAGCACCGCCGGCGCGCAAGCGAGTGCGCTGGATGCGCAATCGATCGGCGGCGGCGGCGGCAGCGGCGCCAGCGCCGTCGGCCTGATTGCCGGTGCGGCCAGCGGCGCGCCGGCCATGGGCGCCGGCGGCGTCAAGGTGAGCAACGCCGGCGCCTTGAACACCGGCGGCGAGCTGGCGGCCGGCATCCTGGCGCAATCGATCGGCGGTGGCGGCGGCAATGGCGCCGTCGGCGGCGGCAGCCTGTTCTCCGCCGGCGGCAGCGGCGGCGGCGGCGGTGCGGGCGGCTCGGTCGACGTCGTCAACGGCGCCGACATCACCACCACCGGCGCCAGCGGATCGGCCGGCATCCAGGCGCAGTCGATCGGTGGCGGCGGTGGCAACGGCGGCGGCGCGTTCACGCTTTCCGGCGGCGCCTCGCTGGCGTTCGGCGGCAGCGGCGCCGGTGGCGGCAGCGGCGGCGACGTGCAAGTGCTGCGCAGCAGCAACATCGCCGCACAAGCCAGTTCCTACACGATCAGCACCCAGGGCATCGAGTCGCCTGCGGTCCAGGCCCAATCGATCGGCGGCGGCGGCGGCAGCGGCGGCTTCGGGGTCAGCGTCGGCGCCGCCGGTCCGCTGAGCCTGACGCTGGGCTCGGCAGGAAACGGCGGCAGTGGCAGCAGCGGCGGCAACGTGCTGGTGCAGACCAAGGGCGTACTGGGTACCGCGGGGGCAGGCTCCGATGGCATCGAGGCGCAATCGGTCGGCGGCGGCGGCGGCAACGGCGGCATGGCCGCTTCCGCCGGCCTGGGCGTGCTCGGTTCGGTGTCGGCAGCGCTCGGCGGCAGCGGCGGCGGCGCCGGCAATGGCGGCCAGGTCGCGGTCGACAACCTCAGTTCGATCAGCACCAGCGGCACGCTGGCGCGCGGCATCGTCGCGCAGTCGATCGGCGGCGGCGGCGGCAGCAGCGGCGTCACGCTGTCGGGTGCAACCGGGCTGGCCGGCGCGCTGACGACTTCCATCGGCGGCTCCGGCGGCGGCGGCGGCGCCGGTGGCAGCGTGACGGTCAACAG
>JAJZHH010000064.1:13815-17526 GCA_021804595.1 Pseudomonadota bacterium | reverse complement strand
CACTGGCGTGACGTTGTCGAAATACTGGCCGCTGGCCGGCTCCACCCACTTGCCGCCGATGAAGTTGCCGTAGCGCTTCTTGAACGCCACCGGAGTACCGAATTTGCCGGGTTCGAGCATGTCCATGAATGTCTCCTTGCAGTTATTGCGTCTCGAAAAATCGTGTCTCGGGCTGCGTGCGCGCAGTCGTCGTCTGTCCATACACGATCCGTGCCAAGCCCGGGAAGCGCCGATCCAGGAAACTTTTCCTTTGCGGATGAAGCACTTGCGCGGCACACTCGGGTTTCACCGGAGCGCCGGGCGAGGTCACCGCGCGACGTCGCGCGACACCGCGACTGTCGCAATCCGCGACAGTCGACAAGCCTGCGACACGGTGCGACACTGGCTCGGACGATCGATCGCAGCGGCCGCACGAGCCGCCAGGAGACAAGCCGTGAACCCAGCCCGCAATGCCGACACCGGCGCGGCCAGCGCCGACCAGCTGCAGCTGGCGCGCCGGCTGTTCTTCGAACGTGGCGACGACCCGGGAGCCCTCGTTCCCGACCCGATCCGGCGCAGCTGGAAGCGCTGCATCGCCGCCAGCGACACGCTCGACGAAGCCGCCGAGCCGCTGCCGCGCGACGCCCTGTTCTCGCGCCGCGACGCGCAGGGACGGCTGCGCCACCACGCGTTGCCCGAGCTCGAGGCGCTGGCCGAGGCGCTGGTGCCGTCACGCGTCATCGTGCTGCTGGCCGACCCCGAGGGCATGATCCTCGATGCCGCCGGCTCCGACGCGTTCATGAACAAGGCGCAACGCGTCGCGCTGATGCCCGGGGTCGACTGGTCCGAGCGCAGCCGCGGCACCAACGCGATCGGCACCGCGCTGACCGAAGGCTGCGCGGTGACCGTCGTCGGCTCGCAGCACTACCTCGAGCGCAACGCCGCGCTGGGCTGCACCGGCACGCCGCTGCTGGCGCCCGACGGCAGCGTGATGGGCGTGCTCGACGTCTCGGGCGACCCGCGCTGCATCCAGCCGCACACGATTGGCCTGGTGCGAATGGCCGGGCAGATGATCGAGCACCGCATCGCGCTCGACCTGCGCTCGCCGGGCACCGAGATCCTGCGCTTCGCGCACGAGCCGGCGCTGCTCGGCAGCCATCGCGAAGCGCTGCTGTGGCTGCGCGACGGCATCGTCGTCGGCGCCAACCGCGCCGCGCTGCGCGTGCTCGGCATGACTCTCGACCAGTTGCGCGAGCGCTACGTCGACGACCTGTTCGCCGCGCTGCCGACGAGTTCCGGCGACTCCAGCCTGCAACTGCGCGCGCATCTGCTGCAACCCGGGCGCCACGCCAGCTGGAGCGCGCGCTGGGTGCCGGCGCCGCAGGCGCTGGCGGGACGCGCCGGCGCGACCGCGCCTGCCCCCGTCGAGGCGGCGAACGCCGGCGCCTCGCGCGCCGCGGCGGTCGAAGCGCCACCGTACCCGGCGCCCGCCAGCGCCGCCGATGCGGCGCCCGGGGTGCCGCCGATCATCGGCGACGCCGCGCGCGATGCGCAGCTGGCGCGTGCGGTGCGCGTGCTCGACTCGAACATCCCGATCCTGGTCACCGGCGAATCGGGGGTCGGCAAGGAGGTGTTCGCGCGCCAGGTGCACCGTGCCAGCCTGCGCGCCGCCGGTCCCTTCGTCGCGGTCAACTGCGCCGCGGTGCCTGAAGGGCTGATCGAGGCCGAGCTGTTCGGCTACGAGGAAGGCGCGTTCACCGGGGCGCGCCGGCGCGGCCAGGCGGGCCTGGTGCGCGAGGCCGACGGCGGCGTGCTGTTCCTCGACGAGATCGGTGACATGCCGCTGTCGCTGCAGGCGCGGCTGCTGCGCGTGCTGCAGGACCGCGAAGTCAAGCCGCTGGGCGGCGGTCGCGCGCAGGCGGTCGACTTCGCGCTGATCTGCGCCACCCACCGCAAGCTCGGCGAAATGGCCGCCGACGGCCGCTTCCGCACCGATCTGTACTACCGGCTGCAGCACTTCACGGTCGAGCTGCCGGCGCTGCGCACGCTGCCCGACCGCCACGCGCGCATCGACGAGCTGCTGCGCGACATGCTGCTGCGCCGCGGCTTGCGCCTGAGCCCGCAGGCACGCGACGCGCTGCTCGCGCACGACTGGCCCGGCAACTGGCGCCAGCTGGTCGCGGTATGCCAGACGCTGGCCGCGCTGGCCGCGGCCGACGGCCGCATCGAGCACGCCGACCTGCCGGCCGAACTGCGCCGCGGCAGCGCGCCGTTCGACGACGCGGCGGTGCACGTGCCGGCCGCGGCCGACCTGCGCAGCCTGACCGCGTCGGCGATCGACGCCGCGCTGCGCGCCTGTGGCGGCAACGTCAGCCGCGCCGCGCGCCTGCTCGGCGTGCACCGCAGCACGCTGTACCGCCACAGCCCGCGCGACTCCGGGCGCTGAACGCCGCGGCCCCTGCGCCGGACGCGCTCAGCGGACGATGCGCGCGGCCAGCTCGTGCGCCAGCTCGAGCCGGCGCTGGGCGCCGTCGAGGCCGTCGATGAAGCGCCGCGGGATGCCGTGCACGCCGACCATCGCGCCGACCAGCGCTCCGGTCAGCATCGCGCGCGCCTGGTTCTGCCCGCCGCCGTTGACCGCGTGCAGCACCGCGGACTCGAAATCGTCGGCGTAGCGCGCGGCCAGGTAGTACGCCGCCGGAAACTGGTGGTAGACCGCGCACGGCATGCCGTAGACCAGCGAGGCCTTCCACGCCGGCTCGATGCGCACCCCGGGGTCGAGCGCGGCGCGCGCGATGTTCGACGGCGTCAGCAAGGCGTCGGGCGACGCGAACGCGCCCGGCGTGGGCTTTTCGGCGCCGGGCGCGACGCCGTCCTCGCCGTCGCGGGTGACGGTGTGGAACGGCAGCTCGCCGTTGCGCACCAGTGCCATCAGCCGCGCCGACAGCTGCGCGTCGAGGCGCTGGCCGTCGACCAGCTGGCCGAGCACGGCACCGAAGGCCACCGTCATCGCCGCGACCGTCGGGTCGACCTGCGTCAGCACGGTGTTGGCGGCCAGCGCGCGCGCCAGCTGCGCCGGCTGCCGCGCGTAGCGCACCGCGATGGCCAGGCCGCGCTCGGCGGCCTCGGTGTTGTCGGCCAGGCCGCCGACTTCGCCCCATGGGCGACCTTGCTGCACGCGCGCGCGCCACGCTTCGCGCATCGACTGGCTGGTGTAGCCGCCGGGGCCGTTCAGCGGCGTGCCGTCGATGTGCGCGAACAGCTCGTCGTCGATGCGGCGGCAGAAATCGGCTTCGTCGTAGCCGCCGCACTCGACCAGCGAGCGCAGCGTCAGCTCGAGCAGCCAGCCGGCCTGCGACGACTCGCCGGCGCGCAGCCCGGCGTGATAGCGGTCGGGGCGCGGCGCGGTGTAGCCGTCGATCCAGTCGCCGTAGTCGGCGCGCAGCGCGTCGAGGTCGTAGTACCAGTGCGGCCCCAGCGCGAGCGCGTCGCCGATGAAGGCGCCGAGCAGCGCACCGACCGCGCGGTCGTGCAAGGTGGGCATCGTCTTTCCTCCTGCGTCAATCGGCGCGCCGGCGCCACAAGGTGACTTCGGACACCGTGTGCTGGAACTTGCGCCGCGTCTCGCGCAGCACGAAGGGCACGTCGCGCGCGTCACCGATCAGCTCGAAATGCGGCAGCAGCAGCTCCTTGAGCCCGTCGAGCGTGGTGAAGTTCTCGCCGTCGCGCTTG
>JAJZHH010000064.1:0-13715 GCA_021804595.1 Pseudomonadota bacterium | reverse complement strand
CTGGAACTTGCGCCGCGTCTCGCGCAGCACGAAGGGCACGTCGCGCGCGTCACCGATCAGCTCGAAATGCGGCAGCAGCAGCTCCTTGAGCCCGTCGAGCGTGGTGAAGTTCTCGCCGTCGCGCTTGCAGCCGCCGATCCACTCGGCGCGCGGGGTGTAGTCCTCGAGCCAGGTGTACGGCGACGCGATCAGCAGCACGCCGCCGGCGTTGACGCGCGTGTGCACGTTGCGCAGGAACTGCGCCGGCGCGTACAGCCGGTCGATCAGGTTGGCGGCGACGACGAGGTCGTAGCCGCTGAAGCGTTCCTTCAGGTTGCACGCGTCGCCCTGCACGAACTCGACGCGCGAGGCCGCGTCGTCGAGCCCGAGCGCGGCCAGCGTGCGCTCGTGATAGGACACCAGTTCGCCTTCGTCGACCAGCGTGTAGCGGATCCGCCCCTGCGCGGCGAGCTGGCTGCCGACGCCGATGAAACGCGCCGAGAAGTCGACGCCGGTGACGTGCTCGACGCGCCGCGCCAGCTCGAAGCTGGTGCGCCCGGTGGCGCAGCCGAGGTCGAGCGCGCGGCGCAGCGGCTGCTTGCCGCAGGCCTCGAGCGCGATGCGCGCCAGCGCGGCGGGGAAATTGGCCACGCCGAAGTGCTCGTCGCCCCAATGGAACTCGCAGTACTCGGCGACCGCGCGGTCGGTTTCGTAGAACGCGCTCGGCGGCTGCGGCGCGCGCTCGCCGACGACGTAGCGCAGACCGGCGTGCTGGAAGAAGTGGCGGCGGAACGCGTAGCGCGACCCCGGCAGCGCCTCGTTGCCGCAGGAAATCCACGAGCCGCCTTTGATCAGGTCGTGGCGGTCGTCGAAGGTCGGCGTCGTGAAGTCGTCGTAGATCGGATGCACGTCGAAGCCGGGAAACGGATAGGTCGGCGTCGTGGTCCACTGCCAGACGTTGCCGACCACGTCGAACCAGTCACCGTGGGCAAAACGTGTCACCGGACACGACGACGCCCAGTGATCGAGCTCCAGGTTGGCCGCGGCCGGCGCCGGCAGCGGCGCGTCGCCGAGGCCGGCGGCCTGGCGCAGCGCCTGCCACTCGTCCTCGGTCGGCAGCCGCACCGCTTCGCCGCTGCGGCGCGCGGCCCAGGCGCAGAACGCGTGCGCCTCGTGCGCGTTGGTCTCGACCGGCCAGTCCCACGGCATGGTCACTTCCTCGCACATCAGGCGCAGCGCCCAGCCCTGCTCGCCGCGCACCCAGAAGGTCGGGTGTTCGGCGCCGGCGAAACGCCGCCACGCCAGCCCTTCGTCGCTCCACAGGGTGTCGTCGCGGTAGCCGCCGCCGTCGACGAAACCGAGGAACTCGCCGTTGCTGACCAGGTAGCGCGACGCGCGAAACGCCGGCACGTCGACTTCGCGCCGGCCGAACTCGTTGTCCCAGCCGTAATACGACGGTGCGGCGCGATCGCGGCCGAGCACCACGCGCTGCGCCGGAACCTCGACCAGTGCGTTGGCCGGCGCTTCGCCGTGCTCGCGGCACGGCGCCCACGCCGGCTGCGGCCGCACGTAGGCCAGCCGGTGCTGGCGGATCAGCACCGACGAAGTCTCCAGGTGGATGCGTTCGTGCTCGATGCCCATCACGATCACCCACCACGGGCTGTCCCAGCCGATGTCGCCGCTCAGCGGCAGCGTGTCGATCAGGCCGCCGACGAGTTCGCGCACCCGCGCGCGGTACGCGCGCACCGCGTCGACCGACGGCCAGTCGTAGTGCGCGTCGTTCAGGTCGTCCCAGCTCATTTCGTCGACGCCGATCGCGAACATCGACTCCAGGCGCGGGTCGATGCGCTGCGCGACGACCCCGGCCAGCACCAGCTTGTTGACGAAGAAGGTCGCGGTATGGCCGAAATAGAAGATCAGCGGGTGGCGCAATTCGATCGGCTTGACGTAGTACGCCTCGTCGCTGCGCAGCACTTCGAACAGCTGCTCGTAGCGGTTGAACGTGGCGTGGAAGGCGTCGCGGATGCCGCGCCGCAGTTCGTCGGGCGTGCCGCCGGCCAGCCGCGGCGTACGCAGATTCGGGCCCTGATGCATCGCGCTGCTCCCTGTTCGCGTTCTTGTCGATCAGGTCCATTATTTCAGCGATCGGCGGTACGCGTCGCGGCGACGACACGCCCGTCGCCGTCACGGCGCGGCGTAGTCGATGTGCAGCGTGTTCCGCAGCCGTGCAAGACCTGGCCAACTCGCGAGCGGCTCGCAGGTGGCCGCCCCGAGCTTGGCCGCTGCCCGCTCGAAGAGCACGACGGCCTTGCGGTCGTTGAGGTGACGCGAGACGTAGCAGATGCCGTCCACCTGCGCAGGATGCGCGTGCACGGCAGCGCCCCATTGCTGCGGCACGTCATACGGAAGGATCGTCGACAGCGCGCCGTCCCCGACCAGCGTCTTCAGCGCAACGCCGGTGAAATTGGCCAGCTGCAGCGCGACCCCGCGCGGGAAGCGCACGATCTGCCGCGCCTCGAAATCACGCCGCGCCACCGTGAAGCGACCGCGCACCGGGACGTCATCATGCAGGACGGTCTCGGCCACCGCCGTGAGCACATCGAACCCCAGGTAGCAGGTCCCGAAACGCCGCGACTTGCCGGATGCGCAGGTCAACCCGGGCAAATTCGGCCCGCGCCGGCGGCACCCGCAGCAGCGTGCTCATCGCTCAGCGCTGCGCGTAGCCGCTGGCCGCGACCTTCACCTTCGCAAGATCCCCGTCCGCCAGCGCTTCCAGCGGCGTCCGCGCCCGCCCAGTGGCTTGCCGGGCCAGGGACCCCTTCGGTGTGGTGAAGAACAACCACTTGCTCCCACCCGAAAGATCACCGAGCAATTTGCAGACGGTCTCGACCTGCTTGCGTTGCAGTTGTGGATCGAGATAGAAGGCGGGGTAGCCACGAATCGCCCCCACTTCCACGTAGAACAGACGCTTCGCCCCCACGGCCTTGCTCAACGCCTGCCGGGAAAAGCCCGCGCGTTCCTGGAACCGTGCACTGTCGAGCAGGGCGCCTTCGCGCAGCAGCGCCTCGAAGGACGCCGACACGTCATCACGCGCCGGGGATGCGTCGACGGTGTGCGACCGCCGCGCAGCCGGGCGCTGCGCCACACGCCTTGCAGGCGCGGTCGGCTCGGTCGACTCCAGCGGCGCGGGCTCCGCAACCGCTTCAATCGCCTCCACCGCCGCGCTCATGCGCTGGAAAATTTCGTTATGTGCATTTAGCACATGCCGCAGCATGTCCCGCAGCTCGTCGAGGACGCTCTGGGACATACGGCGATCCCACCGCTGCGACTGGGTCGCCGCGCGCTTCACGATATCGACCTGGTCCGCTGCGGTCCGAAGCGCCATCTCCGCCTTCGTGGACGCCTTGCGCAGCGCCTGGACGGGGAGCATCGAAGTCGGATGAGTGGCTGGCATGGATGAAGCCTCCTGAATGTCGACTTTAGGCGCGCGTGTCAACCATGTCAACCATTTTAGCCGCTGGGGTGCGCTGCGTGAGAAAGGCGCCTTCCCGTCGCGGGGCGCTGGCAGGCGACGCGCCAGCGCGGCCCGAAGTTCCCGCAGCGCGTCACTGTTGCGCCTGCGGGTACCACTGCGGCGGCGGCAGCTCGGCGAACACGCGGCGCACGCCGGCGGCCCAGCGTTCGGACAGCTCGCGCCAGTAGGGGTCGTGTTCGTCGATGCGGTAGCGCAGGTCGGCGGCGTGGCGCTCGCGCGGCAGCAGCAGCAGGTCGATCGGCAAGCCGACGCTGACGTTGCTGCGTATCGTCGAGTCGAAGCTGACCAGCACGCACTTGGTTGCGTCGAGCAGGCTGACTTCAGGACGGATCACGCGGTCGAGAATAGGCTTGCCGTACTTGACTTCCCCGGTCTGCAGGAAGGGCGTCTCGGCGGTGGCCTCGATCGAGTTGCCTTCCGAATAGACCAGGAACAGGCGCTGGCGCTCGCCGCGAATCTGCCCGCCGAGCAGGAACGACGCGCTGGCGTCGATGCCGCCGGCCTTCAGGTAGGGTTCGTCGCGCGCGCGCACCTCGCGCATCGCGTCGCCGAGCAGCAGCGCGACGTCGGCCAGGCTGGGCACGCTGGCCCAGGTCTGCGCGTCGCGCCGACGCACCGCGCGGTGCAGTTGCTCGATCGCACCCTGGGTGACGCTGAGATTGCCCGACGACAGCAGCGCGACGACGCGCTCACCCGGCTGCTCGAGCACGTGCAGCTTGCTGAAGCGACCGACGTTGTCGACCCCGGCGTGGGTGCGCGTGTCGGCCGCGAACACCAGCCCGGCGTTGAGCTTGACCGCGCAGCAATACGTCATCGCCGGCCTCAGGCGGCGCGCCGCAGCGGCAGCGGCGCGACGAAGAAGCGGCGATCGATCGCCGCCGCCGCGGCCGCGATCTCGGCCTGGCGCGCGGCACCGAAGGCGAACATCGCGTCGGCCTGGGCGCCGGGCTCGGCGTAACTGACGCCGGCCAGCGCGCGGCCGAGCTGGCGCGCCGCGGCGTCGTGCGGCGCCACCTGCAACGCTGCGAGCGCGCGTTGCGCCTGCTCCAGGCAGTAGGCCGCCGAGCGCGGGAAGTCGCCGCGGCGCAACAGCATTTCGGTCACGCCGGCGCGGTCGGGCGCGCCGTGCAGGCGGCGCAGCGGCATCAGCGCCGACGCCGCCTCGAGCAGCGCGGCGCGGTGGAACGCGGCGCGCGCACTTTCCGGGCCGTCGCGCAGCAGCACGAACTCGGGGTCGGCCTGCGTCGTCCACAGCCGCAGCGCGGCGTCGGCGCGCTCGATGAACAGCCCCAGGCGCAGGAAGTGCCAGGCCTCGTTGCGCGACAGCGTCGCGAACGTGACGCCGCGGAAGCGGTCGGCGAAGCGCATCACCGCGGCGACGACGCGCGCCAGCCCGCCGCCGGTGAGCTGGGCCGGATCGAGCCCGCGCAGCCGCGCCAGCATGGTCTGCAAGGGCGCCGCGACTTCAGCCGGAACCACCGAGCGCTGGTTGCGCGCGGCGTCGCGCGCCAGCTGCACGCTGGCCAGCACCGACGCCGGGTGGTGCGCGTCGAGCACGCAGCGTCGCACCAGCTCGGCCTGCGTCGCGTCGTCGCCGGCGACCCCGGGCGGTATCGCCCCGGTGGCCAGCAGCGGCAGCGCCCAGACGCGGTCGCCGTCGCGCCCGGGCAGCTCGGCCAGCCGCCGCGCCAAGTCGAGCAGGCGCGCCATCGCCTCGGCGCGCTCGACGGCGCGGCCCATCCAGAACAGGTCGGAAGCGGTACGGCACAGCATGATGACGTTCTCCTCGTTCAGTCCTGCAGCCTTCAGTCCTGCAACACCCAGGTGTCCTTGGTGCCGCCTCCCTGGCTGCTGTTGACGACCAGCGAGCCCTCGCGCAGCGCCACGCGGGTCAGCCCGCCGGGGACCATGCGGATCTGTTCGCCGTGCAGCACATAGGGACGCAAGTCGACGTGACGCGGCGCCAGGCCCTGCTCGACCAGCGTCGGGCAGGTCGACAGCGCCAGCGTCGGCTGCGCGATGTAGCGTTCGGGGTGGGCGCGGATGCGTGCGGCGAAGTCGTCGAGCTCGGCGCGGCTGGCCAGCGGCCCGATCAACATGCCGTAGCCGCCGGCGCCCTGCGCTTCCTTGACGACGAGCTCGTCGAGGTGGGCGAGCACGTGGTCGGCCTGCGCCGGATCGGCCAGCACCCAGGTCGGCACATTGGCCAGCAGCGGCTCCTCGTCGAGGTAGTAGCGGATCATCGCCGGCACGTACGGGTAGACCGACTTGTCGTCGGCCACGCCGGTGCCCGGCGCGTTGACCAGCGCGACGTGGCCGGCGCGCAGCGCGTCGAACAGGCCCGGCACGCCGAGCATCGAGTCGCTGCGGAACGCCAGCGGGTCAAGGAAATCGTCGTCGATGCGGCGGTAGATCACGTCGACGCGCTGCGGCCCGGCGATCGTCTTCATGTAGACGAAGCCGGCGTCGACGAACAGATCCTGGCCTTCGACCAGCTCGGCGCCCAGGCTCTGCGCCAGGAAGGCGTGCTCGAAATACGCGCTGTTGAACGGCCCCGGCGTCAGCACCGCGAGGCTGGGCGCGTCGGCGTCGCGCGGCGCCAGCTCGCGCAGCGTGCGCGCGAGCAGCTCGGGGTAATGGCCGATCGGCGCGACCCGGTAGCGCTGGAACAGCTCCGGCGCCAGCCAGCCGAGGATGCGGCGATTCTCCAGCATGTAGCTGACGCCCGACGGCACGCGCAGATTGTCCTCGAGCACGTGGAACTCGCACTCGCCGGTGCGCACCAGATCGATGCCGCAGATCGCCGCGTAGGCGCCGTGGGCGACGGCGACGCCGCGCATGCCGGCGCGGTACTGCGCGTTGCCGAGGATCGCGGCGGCGGGGACGATCTTGTCGTGCAGGATGCGCTGTGCGCCGTAAACGTCGGCCAGGAACAGGTTCAGCGCGCGCACCCGCTGCGCCAGGCCGCGCTGCAACGCGTCCCACTCGCCCGCAGTGACGATGCGCGGCACGACGTCGAACGGGATCGAGCGCTCGACGCCATCGCCGTCGCCCGACACCGCGAAGGTGATGCCGTCGCGATGGAAGGCCAGCGCGGCTTCACGCTGGCGCTCCTGCAGCGCCTCGCCGCCGATCTCACCGAGCCAGTCGTGCAGCGCACGCCAGGCGCGGCGCGGGGTGCCGGCGGCGTCGCCGCTTTCGCTGTAGGGGATACGCACCGCGGGGTCGAGGCTCGAGTCCATGGCCGAGGTCACGCAAGCGGCGTGCCAGGGCGCCGCACCGGGTACGCCCCGACGCGGTGCGCGGCGGCCGCCCCGGCGCACCAGCACGGGCCGGCGCCGCGTTAAGCTGGTGCGACGCCGCGGCGTGCCCGGCGAATAACCCTACAAACCACCTTAGTTCTAATGCGAACTAATAATCCAACCATCTCATTCGTCGCATGTCCGCCACCTTGTCCGTTGACCGATCCTTCCTGCCGCTGATCCGCGAGCTCGTCCGCACCTACCAGGCGTTCGAGCGCTACTCGGCCGCGCACGTCGAGCAACTGGGGCTGACCCCGGCGCAGTTCGACGTCGTCGCGACGCTGGGCAATACCGACGGCATGAACGCCAAGCAGCTCGGCGAGCGCACGCTGATCACCAAGGGCACGCTGACCGGAGTCGTCGACCGCCTGCTGCTCAAGGGGCTGGTCGAGCGGCTGCCCGATCCGCGCGACGGTCGCGCGCAGATCGTGCGCCTGACCCCGCTCGGCCAGCAGACCTTCGAGCGCGTGTTCCCCGAGCACGGCGCCCATCTGGCGCGCGTGTTCGCGCGGCTGCCGCAGGCGCAGCGCGACGCGCTGGAGCAACAACTGCGCGCACTGCGCGAGGCCTTCGAAAAGGAAACGAGATGAACGCAAAAACTCGCTATACGTGGCCGGCCATCGCATTGCACTGGGCGATCGCACTGCTGATCTTCGGCCTGTTCCCGCTCGGCCTGTACATGAGCTCGCTGGCGTTGTCGATCCTGAAGATCAAGCTTTTTGCCTGGCACAAATGGTTCGGCCTCACCGTGCTGCTGCTCGCCGTGCTGCGCCTGGGCTGGCGCGTCGGGCATCGCCCGCCGGCGCTGCCCGACAGCATCCCGCGCTGGCAGCAGGCCGTCGCCAACGCGCTGCACGTGCTGCTGTATCTGCTGATTTTCGCGATTCCGCTGAGCGGCTGGGCGCTGAGCTCGGCAGCCGGCGTGCAGGTGGTCTGGTGGGGCGTGCTGCCGCTGCCCGAACTGCTGCCGAAAGACGCTGCGCTGGCGCACGCGCTGCGCGAAGTTCACGAAAGCCTCAATTTCCTGATGGCGGCACTCGTCGCGATGCACGTCGGCGCTGCGCTGAAACATCAGTTCGTCGACCGCGACGGCGTGCTGCAACGCATGCTGCCGATTTTCAGCAAGGATTCCCGATGAAAACACGTCAACTCCTCTCCGCGCTGGGCTTCGGCCTCGTGCTCGCCGGCACCGCGTCGGCCGCGCCCTACACACGGGTGCTGCCGGCGTCGACGATCAATTTCTCGGCCACGCAGATGGGCGTGACGATGCCGGGCCATTTCGCGAAGTTCAACGCCCGCGTCGCGTTCGACCCGGCCAACGTCGCGGCCGACAAGCTCGCCATCGACGTCGACGCCGCCAGCGCCGACGCCGGCAGCAGCCAGACCAGCGCGCTCGTCGTCGGCGCCGACTGGCTCGACGCCGCGCACCACCCGCAAGCCGGCTTCGTCGCTACCCGCTTCACCGCGGCCGGCCCGGGGCGCTGGTGGGTCGACGGCACGTTCAGCGTCAAGGGCCGCAGCGCGCCGCTGCGCGTGCTGGCGGTCGCGCATCCGAGCGGCGCCGACCTCGCGCTCGACGCCGACTTCAAGCTGCAGCGCCTGCAGTGGGCGCTGGGCAGCGGAGCCTGGGCCGACACCAGCGTCGTCGGCGCCGAGATTCCGGTGCACGTGCACCTGCTGCTGGCGCGCTGAGACCCACACTTTTCCCAACCCTGAAACCACCGCAAGGAGTCACCGATGAAGTTCCCGCTGAAGGCGCTCGCCGCCACCACGCTCGCCGCTGCGTTCGCGCTGCCCACGTTCGCCGCGTCCGCGCCGCAAGCCTACGGTCGCCTGCACGACAAGGCGCTGGCCGGCGCCTACCAGGTCGACCCCGACCACTCGAGCGTGCAGTTCACGATCGGCCACGCCGGCGTCGCGCTGTGCTCGGGCGTGTTCAAGAAAGTGACCGGCAGCTACACCTTCGACCCGAAGAAGCCGGCGGCCGACAAGGCCGACATCACGATCGCGGTCGACAGCCTCGACACCTTCCTGCCGATGCGAGACGATGACTTGAAGAAGGGCAAGCAGTTCTTCGACGCGACCGAATACCCGCAAATCCACTTCGTCAGCACGCACTACGTGCCGAAAGGCCGCGACCACGGCCTGCTGTACGGTGACATCACGCTGCACGGCGTGACCAAGCCTGCAGTGTTCAAGGTCGAGCTGGTCGGCTCCGGCAAGGTCGGCTACCTGCCCAAGCCGTGGGGCGGCTACCTCAGCGGCTTCGTCGCGACGACGACGATCGACCGCATGGACTTCGGCGTCGACGCCTACGCCGCCGGCCTGAGCCACAAGGTCGCGGTGCGCGTCGAGATCGAAGGCGTGCGCCAGGGGGAATAAAGGACAGCCCCCAGGGCCGGGCAGTGCCCGGCCCGCCCCCCGAGGGGGGCTCAGTAGCGTCGTTCGTGGCGGATCACCAGTACCGTCGTGAGCACGGCGCAAATGACCATCGTGGCGGAAAAGAGCAGGATCTGAAGATCAAAAGCCATCGCAACTTGCCTCATTGCTCGGCGCGTGCGGCTTGGTCATCCACCGCAAGGCGCGGTCGATGCATATCCGACGTACGCACGCGATAGGCCAGGTAAATGAACGCGAACCACACGCTGCAGGCCAGCAGGACGGCATAGACTTGGCTGTTGGCAATCGACAACCCGGACACGGTCACGAACTGCATATAGGCCAAGGCTTCGAGGTGGAACGCGAACCGATGCGACGGCGACAGCGGGACCTTGCGACCCGATCCCGTCTCCATGGCCACCTTCATCGCACACCCACCCCGCGTCAAGCCGCTTGACGCCATTCTGCCCGAGACAAGCTCCGCTGCGCGGTTGACCATGAGCCAGCCGCTGTTTTCTCGATTCGCAGTGCCGTCACGGACTGGCCGCGTGAATAGTCGAGCATGCCCCCCAGGGCCGGGCAACGCCCGGCCCGCACTTTCAGGCGCCGGTGGCCTGCGCGCGGCGGCGTGCGCTGAGTTCGCGCTGCACTTCGCGCGCGGTCTGGTCCATCGTGACGCGAACGAATTCGATGTGACGCCGCGCCGCGTCGGCGGCGCGCGCGGCCTGGCGTTGCTGCAGGTCGAGCCAGATCGCCCGGTGCTGCTCGCGCAGCGCGCTCCACTGCTCGGGATGGCCGTGCAGATAGCGCAGGTTGCGGTCGACGTGATCGTGCACCAGCCGGTGCAGGCTCGCGTTCAGGTGCGCGATCAGCGCGTTGTGCGAAGCCTCGGCAATGCTCTGGTGGAAGGCGACGTCGGCGGCGACGCAGGCTTCGAGGTCGTCGGCGTCGTAAGCGCGCTCGAGCGCCGCGTGCGCCGCCTCGATCTGTTCTAGGTCGGCTTCGGTCGCGCGCTCGGCGGCCAGCCGCGCGGCTTCGGCCTCGAGCAGGAAGCGGAACTCGAGCATGTCCTGCTGCAGCCCGGGGTGGCCGCTGAGCATGTCGCGCCAGGGGTCGATGAAACCGGCCAGCAGACGATCGGTGACAACGGTGCCGCCGCCCTGGCGCGTGCGCACCAGCCCCTTCTGCGCCAGCTTCTGCAGCGCCTCGCGCAGCGACGGGCGCGACACGCCGAGTTCGGCGGCCAGCTCGCGCTCGCCCGGCAGACGCTCGCCGGCACGCAGCGAGCCTTCGAGGATGCGCTTCTCGAGATCGCTGGCGATGGTGTCGGACAGCCTTACGACTTCCATGACTCTCCTGGTTTCTGGTCAGACCAGTTGGATTCTGCCACGCAAAAGCGACGAAATCCATTGCCGAAAACCTGGAGCAGTTGACCGCGCAGGCGCCATGGATTCTAATACAAACGCTGGTCTTACCAGTTTACCAGTTAATCGGCTACCAAAGCCGAACCGCACGTTCGCGGCACGCACACCGTACTGCAAGGAGACTCCATGGCTGCAATCCCCGCGGGCATCGTCTATGCCCAGCCGCTGACCCCGGTCGGCGGATCGTTGTTCCTCTCGTTCCTGCTCGCCGCGCTGCCCATCGCGGTCGCGCTGCTGATGCTCGGCGTGCTGCGCCGTCCGGCCTGGCAGGCCGCCGCAGCGGGCCTGCTCAGCGGCCTGGCGATCGCGGTCGGCGTCTGGGGCATGCCGGCGAAACTGGCGCTGGATTCGGTCGGCGCCGGCATGGCGCTGGCGCTGCTGCCGGTGATGTGGATCGTGTTCAACGCGCTGCTGCTGTACAACGTGTCGGTCAAGTCGGGGCGCTTCGAACTGTTCCGCCGGTGGATGCTCGAGCACCTGCCGAACGACCGCCGGCTGGTGTTGCTGGTCGTATCGTTCTCGTTCGGCTGCCTGCTCGAAGGCGTCGCCGGCTTCGGCACGCCGGTGGCGATCACCAGCGCGCTGCTCATCGGCCTCGGCTTCCCGGCGCTGGAGGCGCTGACCTTCACGCTGATCTTCAACACCGCGCCGGTCGCGTTCGGCGCACTCGGCGTGCCGATCACCGTGCTCGGCGCGGTCACCGGCATGCCGGCGGCGACGCTGGGCGCGATGGTCGGCCGCCAGCTGCCGGTGTTCGCGTTCGCGCTGCCGTTCTACGTCGTCGGCCTGTACGGTGGCTGGCGCTCGATCACCAAGCTGTGGCCGGCGCTGCTGGTGTCGGGCGGCAGCTTCGCGCTGACCCAGTTCGCGACCTCGAACTATCTCGGCTACCAACTCACCGACGTGCTCGCGTCGCTGGCCTCGCTGGTGCTGACCGTTGGTTTCCTGAAGGTCTGGCAACCGGCGCCCGACGCGGCCTATGCGATCCGCGAGACGGCACCGAAGGCGCAGGCGCGCGTCGGCTGGGGCGGCTGGCTGCCGTGGATGCTGGTCGCCGCGCTGGTCATCGTCTGGATCGAGCTGAAGATCGACGGCCTCGGCCAGTTCGCGGTGCATTGGCCCGGCCTCGACGGCGCGGTCTACATCAGCCTGTACCACAAGCCCTACGCCGCCGTGTGGGCGGTGCAACCGCTGGGAACCGGCACCGCGATCCTGCTCGCCGCGGTGCTGACCGCGCTGTTCAGCGGGGTCGGCGTCGGCGACTTCATCGGCTGCGTCGGCCGCACCTGGCGCCAGTCGCGGCTGGCCATCGCCACCGTGATGATGATCGTCGGCCTGGCCTTCCTGCTGAACTACGCCGGCATGAGCTACACGCTGGGCCTGGGCGTCGCCTCGGTCGGTGCGCTGTTCCCGCTGGTGTCGGCCTTCCTCGGCTGGGTCGCGGTGTTCCTGTCCGGCAGCGACACCTCGGGCAACGCGCTGTTCGGCAATCTGCAAGCCGTCGCCGCCCATCAGTTGAACCTGAATCCGGTGCTGATGGCCGCGACCAATTCATCCGGCGGCGTGATGGGTAAGATGATCTCTCCGCAAAACATCGCCACCGGAGTGACCACGACCGAGTTGAAAGGCCAGGAAGGCGTCGTCTTCGCGCGCACCTTCTGGCACAGCGTGCTGCTGACCCTGCTGCTCGGCGTGCTCGTCGTGCTGCAGCAGCACGCGCTGTCGTGGATGATCCCGGCGCTTCCGGTGCATTGACCACAACGACGAGGAGGGACGCATGAGCGTGATCACCTGCATCGAGGACTTGCGCGTGCTGGCGCAAAAGCGCGTGCCGCGCATGTTCTACGACTACGCCGATTCCGGCTCGTGGACCGAAGGCACGTACCGCGCCAACCAGACCGACTTCGCGCCGATCCAGCTGCGCCAGCGCGTCGCGGTCGACATCGACCGCCGCAGCGTGCGCGGGCAGATGATCGGCCAGGACGTCGCAATGCCGGTGGCGCTGGCGCCGACCGGTTTGACCGGCATGCAGCACGCCGACGGCGAGATCCTCGCCGCGCGCGCCGCGGCGCGCTTCGGCGTGCCGTTCACGCTGTCGACGATGAGCATCTGCTCGATCGAGGACGTCGCCGCCAACAGCCCGGCGCCGTTCTGGTTCCAGCTCTACGTGATGCGCGACCGCGGCTTCATCGAAGACCTGATCGCGCGCGCCAAGGCCGCGAACTGCTCGGCGCTGATGCTGACGCTGGACCTGCAGATCCTCGGCCAGCGCCACAAGGATCTGAAGAACGGGCTGTCGGCGCCGCCGAAACTGACGCTCGCCAACCTGTTCAACATCGCCACCAAGCCGCGCTGGGCGCTGGGCATGCTCGGCACCCGCCGACGCCAGTTCGGCAACATCGTCGGCCACGTCAAGGGCGTGGACGACATGGGCTCGCTGTCGGAGTGGACTGCGCAGCAGTTCGACCCCTCCCTGAGCTGGCGCGACGTCGAGTGGATCAAGCAGCGCTGGGGCGGCAAGCTGATCCTCAAGGGCATCATGGACGCCGAGGACGCGCGGCTGGCGGTGGCCAGCGGCGCCGACGCGCTGATCGTGTCCAACCACGGCGGCCGTCAGCTCGACGGCGCGCCGAGCTCGATCGCGGCGCTGCCGGCCATCGTCGACGCGGTCGGCCGCGACATCGAAGTCTGGCTCGACAGCGGCATCCGCAGCGGCCAGGACGTGTTCAAGGCGATCGCGCTGGGCGCCCGCGGCACGCTGATCGGGCGCGCCTTCCTCTACGGGCTGGGCGCGATGGGCGAAGCCGGCGTGACGCGCGCGCTGGAAATCATCCACCGCGAACTCGACCTGACCATGGCCTTCTGCGGCCTCAACGACATCGGCCAGGTCGACCGCCGCGTGCTGATCTGATCCGGCTGCGGTGTGGGCGGCGGCTGCGCCGCCCGCACCGCAGGTTTTGGGCAGACCTTCAGTCGAACACCGGGGTTTCGACGCCGAGCACCTTGTGCAGCTTGGGGCTGGTCGTCGTGTACTGCAGGTGCACCTTCTTCTCGGGGAACACGTAGGGCGCGGCGCCGAACGCGGCCAGCGCGGCT
>JAJZHH010000154.1 GCA_021804595.1 Pseudomonadota bacterium | reverse complement strand
CGGCGTGCACTACGCGCACAGCGTCGCCGCGCTGCTCGCCGAGCGGCTGTCGGATCTGTTCGCGTTGCTGCTGCTGGCCGCGCTGCTGCGCGCCTGGCTGCTCGCCGCCGCGCTGGCGCTGGCCGCACCGCTGCTGGTGGCCGCGCGCCGCGCGCACCGCTGGCCGGCGCGGCTGCGTCGGCTGCGCCGGGCGCTGCGCCGCTGCCACGCGCCGGCGCTGCTGGCGCGCGCCAGCGCACTGGGGCTGGCGGCGTGGGTCGCCGAAGCACTGGCCTTCCATGCCATCGCCACTCGCCTGGGGCTGGCGCTGCCGCTGCCCGACGCCGCCGGCATCTACGCGCTGGCGCTGCTCGCCGGCGCTTTGAGCACCAGCCCCGGTGGTCTCGGCGGCACCGAGGCGACGATGGTCGCGCTGCTCGTCGGCCGCGGCGCCGGGCTCGCCGACGCGTTGGCCGCAGCGCTGCTGACACGGCTGGCCACGCTCGGTTTGACGGTGCTGCTCGGCGGCGCCTCGCTGGCGTCGTTGCGGCTGCGGCCCGCCGCCGAACTTGACGCTGCGCCGCTGAACCCCTAGATTTCGCGCATCATGACGCTCAGTCTGCCCCGCGGACGCCTCGCACCGGCGCCCCGCCCGCATTGGGTCACGCTCGACGTGCTGCTGCACGACGACTTCCCGCATCGCTGAACGCGCGCGCCGCGCGGCGCGCCGCCGTCGGCCACCCCCGGCCGACGCCCCCGGCCTTCCCGGCCCACCGTTCCCGCCGTCGTTCACCGACCGCACCCCGATGCGGCGCTTGCGCTTGCGCGCCCGCGCCAGGAGACTTCCATGACCCGCAGAATTCCCGAACCGTTCCGTATCAAGATGGTCGAGCCGATCCGGCAGACCACGTCGTCCGAGCGCGCAGCCGCGCTGCACGCGGCCGGCTACAACCCCTTCCTGCTCGACGCCGCCGACGTCTACATCGACCTGCTGACCGACAGCGGCACCGGCGCGATGTCCGACCGCCAGTGGGCCGGGCTGATGCTCGGCGACGAGGCCTACGCCGGCGGGCGCAACTTCCACCACCTGTGCGAAGTGGTGAGCGATCTGTTCGGCTACGCGCACACGATCCCGACCCACCAGGGGCGCGGCGCCGAGCAGATCCTGTTCCCCGAGCTGGTGCGCCGCCGCGCCTGCGCCAAGCCGGTGTTCATTTCCAACTACCACTTCGACACGACCAAGGCGCACGTCGAGCTGGCCGGAGCGCGCGCGATCAACCTGCCGACCGCGGCCGCGCTCGACACCGCGCGCGCCGCCGACTGGAAGGGCGACATCGACCTCGACGCGCTGCGCCGCACCTTCGACGAAGTCGGCGCCGACAACGTCGTCGCGCTGATCATGACGGTGACCTGCAACAGCGCCGGCGGCCAGCCGGTGAGCATGGGCAATCTGCGCGAAGCCGCCGCGCTGGCGCGCAGCCGCGGCGTTCCGGTCGTGCTCGACGCGGCGCGCTACGCCGAGAACGCGTGGTTCATCAAGCAGCGCGACCCGGCTTACGCCGACGCGTCGCTGCGCGACATCGTGCGCGAAATGTTCGCGCAGGCCGACGTGTTCACGATGTCGGCGAAGAAGGACGCGCTGGTCAACATCGGCGGCCTCTGCGCGATGCGCGACGACGCCGAACTGGCGCAAGCGGTGCAGGTGCGCTGCATCGCGCTGGAGGGCTTCATCAGCTACGGCGGCCTGGCCGGGCGCGACCTCGAGGCGATGGCCATCGGCCTGCGCGAAGGCCTCGACGAGGACTACCTGCACTGGCGCATCGCGCAGGTCGCCTACCTCGGCCAGCGCCTGCTCGACGCCGGCGTGCCGATCCAGACGCCGACCGGCGGCCACGCGGTGTTCGTCGACGCCGCGCGGCTGCTGCCGCACATCCCGCCCGCGCGGTTCCCGGCCCACGTGCTGGCCTGTGAGCTGTATCTGGAGGGCGGCGTGCGCGCGGTCGAGATCGGCTCGCTGCTGCTCGGCCGCGACCCGGCCACCGGCCGGCAGGAGCGCTCGCCGTTCGAATTGCTGCGACTGACGATTCCGCGCCGGGTCTATACCAACGACCACATGGACTACGTCGCCGACTGCCTGATCGCGGTCAAGCAGCGCGCGCACACGCTGCGCGGGCTGGAGTTCAGCTACGAGCCGCCGATGCTGCGCCATTTCACCGCGCGGCTGCAGCCGATCTCGGCCGAGCAAGCCAAGGCCGCTTGAAGATGCACTGAAGCGGCAGAACTGCTTTAGCATCGAGTGCGATGCCGGACCCGCGCCGAATCCGCGGCGGGGTCGCCGGTGACCAGGCGCACCCCGATGTTCGAGCAGTTCACTCCGTTTCGCGTCGCCGTCGACGACGTCGACATCGCCGGGCGCAGCGGCGGCTCCGGGCCGCCGCTGCTGCTGTTGCACGGCCACCCGCAGACCCACCTGATCTGGCACCGCGTCGCCGACCGCCTGGCCACGCGCTACCGCGTCGTCTGCCCCGACCTGCGCGGCTACGGCGACTCGTCCAAGCCGGCCGGGCTGCCCGACCACAGCAACTACAGCAAGCGCCGAATGGCCGCCGACATGCTCGGGCTGATGCGGCATTTCGGCCATGAGCGCTTCGCGGTGTGCGCGCACGACCGCGGCGCGCGCGTCACCCACCGGCTGTGCGTCGACGCGCCCGACGCGGTCGAAGCCGCGCTGCTGCTCGACATCGCGCCGACGCTGGCGATGTACGAACGGACCTCGCGCGAGTTCGCCACCATCTACTTCCACTGGTTCTTCCTGATCCAGCCGGCGCCGCTGCCCGAGCGGCTGATCGGCGCCGACCCCGACGCCTACATCGACGCGGTGATGGCGCGGCGCGCGCCGCAGCCGTCGCCGTTCGCGCCCGAGGCGCAGGCGGCCTACCGCGCCGCGCTGCGCAGCCCCGGCGCGGTGCACGCGATGTGCGAGGACTACCGCGCCGCGGCCGGCATCGACCTCGAGCACGACCGCGCCGACCGCGATGCGCAGCGACGCTGCACGGTGCCGCTGCGCGTGCTGTGGGGCGAGCGCGGCATCATCGGCCGGCTGTTCGACCCGCTGCACGAGTGGCAGCGCGTCGCCGAGCGCGTCGAAGGCCACGCGCTGCCGTGCGGCCACTACGTGCCCGAGGAAGCACCCGACGCGCTGCTGGCCGAGATCGACGACTTCCTCGGCCCCCGACGCTGAAGGCATCCGCGATGCCCAACTTCTGGCTCGGGCTCAACGGCGTGCCGCCGGGCGAGCGCAACGCGGTGTATCTGTTCGAACGCCGCGCCGGCCCGGTGATGGTCGCGATCGCGCTGCTGGCGATTCCGGCCTTCTACCTCGAGGATCTGCAGCCCGCGCCGGCCCAGCGCAGCGTCGGCGCTTTCATCGACCTGTTCATCTTCGGCGCCTTCCTCGTCGAAACGCTGCTGATGCTCGCGGTGTGCAAGCAGCGCCTGCGCTACCTGGCCTACAACTGGCTGAACGTGCTGATCATCGTCGCGTCGGGCCTGGCGCTGGCCGGGCTCGACAGCACCTGGATCCCGCTGGTGCGGCTGCTGCGCGCCACTTACGTCAGCCTGGCGTTCACCCAGTTGCTGGCTTACCTGCGGCGCACGATCACCGCCAACGCGATTCCCTACGCGTTCTCGCTCGGGCTGGGCGCGGTGCTGCTGGCCGGCCTGGGCTTTTACTGGCTGGAGCCGACCGTGCATTCGTACGAGACCGGGCTGTGGCTGGCGTTCACGACCGCGGCGACCGTCGGCTACGGCGACTACGTGCCGACCAGCGCCAGCGCGCGGCTGCTCGCGGTCGCGGTGGTCGTCGTCGGCTATGCGGTGTTCTCGCTGATCACCGCGAGCATCGCCGCGTTCTTCATCGGCGAGAGCGAGCGCCGACTGCAGCACGAGATCTACCGCGACATGAAGGCGCTGCGCACCGAGCTGCGCGAACTGCGCCAGCAAATCGACGCGCTGACGCGGCCGCCGCGCGACTGAGCGCCACGCATCAGCCGGCCGCCTCGACGCCGGGCCAGCGACACTCGACGACGGTGCCGTGGCCGCGGCGGCCGTCGATGCGCAGCTGCGCGCCGATCGCGCGCGCCCGGTAGGCCAGCGTTGACAGGCCGATGCCGCCGCGCGTGGCGGCGCCCAGGCCGCGACCGTCGTCGCGCACGCTCAGCGTCACGCCGCCGTCGTCGGCGTGCAGCGACACGACGATATGGCGCGCGCGAGCGTGACGCAGCGCATTGTGCAACGCCTCCTGCGCCATGCGGTACAGGTGCAGCGCGACCGCCGACGGCACTTCGGGCACGCCCTCGCCGATATCGGCGCGGCACTCGGTGGCGCCGCCGTGGGTCCGGTGCACCAGCAGCGTCAGCGCATCGCCGAGGCCGTGCGCGGCGATGTCCAGCGGCGCCAGCCCGCGCGCCAGCTGGCGTGCTTCGCGCAGCAGCTGCTGCAGCAGCTGCACCAGCTCGCCGGCGGCGTCGGCCTCGGCGGCGACGCCGCCGCGCG
>JAJZHH010000063.1 GCA_021804595.1 Pseudomonadota bacterium | reverse complement strand
CCCAGGTGCACGTAATCCTTCAGGATCAAGTTCTCGCCCGACTCGTCGAGCGAGGCGTTGAACGCCGGCATCGCCTTCAGCGCGCTGGCGCAGGCCTTCATCACGAAGGCGAGCATGGTCAGCTTGACCCCGCTCTTGCCCAGCTTGTCGTTGCTGCGCTTGCGGAACTCCTCGAGCTCGGTGATGTCGGCGTCGTCGAACTGGGTGACGTGCGGAATCATCGCCCAGTTGCGCGCCAGGTTGGGACCGGAAATCTTCTTGATCCGCGACAGCGGCTCGCTGCGCACCGGGCCGAACTTGGCGAAATCGACCTTGGGCCACGGCAGCAGCTCGAGGCTGCCGCCGCGCGACGCCACGGGCGCGGCCGCGCGCGACGCGGCACCGCCGGCCATGACCGCCTTGACGAAGGCCTGCACGTCGCTCGCGGTGATGCGCCCTTTCGGCCCGCTGCCCTTGACTTCGGCCAGCGGCACGCCGAATTCGCGCGCCAGCCGGCGCACGCTGGGCGACGCATGCGGCAGCGCCGCGGCGTGCGCAGGCTGCGCCAGCGGCGGCAGCGCGCCGGTCGGCGGCACGTGCTGGATCGGCTCCGAGGCGTAACCGACGCCGACTTCGGCCGGCGCCGGCGCCGGTGCCGGGGCGGCCGGCTTCGCATCGGCCTTCGATTCGGCAGGCTTCGATTCGGGCTGTTTCGCTTCGGCCGACTTCGCCTCGCCCTGACTCGCGTCGTCGGCCTCGAGCTCGGCGATCACCGCGCCTTCGCTGACCTTGTCGCCGAGCTTCACGCGCAGGCTCTTGACGACCCCGGCGGCGCTGCTCGGAATCTCCATGCTCGCCTTGTCGCTTTCCACCGTCAGCAGCGACTGCTCGACGGCGACGCGGTCACCGGGCTGCACCAGCAGCTCGATCACCTCGACGTCCTTGAAATCGCCGATGTCCGGCACCTTTACTTCGATCACGGCCATGATGGGCTGTCTCCTGTTTCAGTCGTTCGGGTCGTGCGAGCTCAGGCCAGCAGCGGATCGATGCGGTCGGCATCGATGGCGTATTTCGCGATCGCCTCGGCGACCTTGGCCGCCGGCAGCGCGCCTTCGTCGGCCAGGCTGCGCAGCGCGGCCAGCACGACGAAATGGCGGTCGACCTCGAAGTGGCGGCGCAGCTTGGTGCGCGTGTCCGAGCGACCGAAGCCGTCGGTGCCGAGCACGCGGTAGGCGCGCCCCTTGGGCAGGTAGGGGCGGATCTGCTCGGCGAACAGGCGCACGTAATCGGTGCTGGCCACCACCGGCCCCGGGTGGCGCTCGAGCTGCTGCGCGACGAAGCTCGCGCGCGGTGCCGCGTCCGGGTGCAGCAGGTTCCAGCGCTCGGCCGCCGCGCCGTCACGCGCCAGCTCGTTGAAGCTCGGGCAGCTCCAGACGTTGGCCGCCACACCCCAGTCACGCTCGAGCAGGTCGGCCGCGGCAAGCACTTCGCGCAGGATCGAGCCGGAGCCGAGCAGTTGCACGCGCGGGGTCAGCTTCGGCCCCTCCTTGCACAGATACATGCCCTTGAGGATCTCGGCCTCGGTCCCCGCCTTCAGCCCCGGCTGGGCGTAGTTCTCGTTGAGCAGGCTCAGGTAGAAGAACACGTTTTCCTGCTGCTCGACCATGCGCTTCAAGCCGCTGTGCAGAATCACCGCGACTTCGTGGGCGAAGGTCGGGTCGTAGCTGACGCAGTTCGGGATGTTCGCCGCCATCATCTGGCTGTGGCCGTCTTCGTGCTGCAGGCCCTCGCCGTTGAGCGTCGTGCGCCCCGACGTGCCGCCGAGCAGGAAACCGCGCGCGAGCATGTCGCCGGCGGCCCAGGCCAGGTCGCCGAAGCGCTGGAAGCCGAACATCGAGTAGTAGATGTAGAACGGGATCGTGATGCGGTTGCTGTGCGAGTACGAGGTCGCCGCGGCGATCCACGAGCCCATGCCGCCGGCCTCGTTGATCCCCTCCTGCAGGATCTGGCCGGCCTTGTCCTCGCGGTAGTACATCACTTCACCGCGGTCGACCGGGGTGTATTTCTGGCCTTCGGGCGCGTAGATGCCGATCTGCCGGTACAGCCCTTCCATGCCGAAGGTGCGCGTTTCGTCGACCAGGATCGGCACCACGCGCGGCCCCAGCGTCTTGTCGCGCAGCAGCTGGTTGAGGCAACGCACATAGGCCTGCGTGGTCGAGATCTCGCGCCCTTCGGCGGTGGCTTCGAGCACCGGCTTGAACAGATCGTGCAAAGCCGGAATCGGCAGCTGCTCGTCGGCCTTCTCGCGCCGCTGCGGCAGGTAGCCGCCGAGCGCCTTGCGCCGCGCGTGCAGGTACTGCATCTCGGGCGTATCGTCGGCCGGACGGAAGAACGGCAGATTCGGCAATTCGTGGTCGGGCACCGGGATGTTGAAACGGTCGCGGAATTCGCGGATGTCCTCGTCGGTGAGCTTCTTGACCTGGTGCGCGATGTTGCGCGCCTCGGCCGCCTGGCCCATGCCGTAGCCCTTGACCGTCTTCACCAGCAGCACGGTCGGCTGGCCCTCGTGATGGGCAGCGGCGTGGAACGCCGCGTAGACCTTCTGCGGATCGTGTCCGCCGCGGTTCAGGCGCCAGATGTCGTCGTCGCTCATGTGCTTGACCATCTCGAGCAGACGCGGGTCGCGGCCGAAGAAGTGCTTGCGCACGAAAGCGCCGTCGTTGGCCTTCATCGCCTGGTAGTCGCCGTCGAGCACTTCCATCATGACCCGGCGCAGGATGCCGTCCTTGTCGCGCGCCAGCAGCGGGTCCCAGTACGAGCCCCAGATCAGCTTGATCACGTTCCAGCCCGAGCCGCGGAACTCGGCTTCGAGCTCCTGGATGATCTTGCCGTTGCCGCGCACCGGGCCGTCGAGGCGCTGCAGATTGCAGTTGACGACGAACACCAGGTTGTCGAGCTTCTCGCGCGCGGCCAGCCCGATCGCGCCCAGCGACTCGGGCTCGTCCATTTCACCGTCGCCGCAGAACACCCAGACCTTGCGCTTGGAGGTATCGGCGATGCCGCGCGCGTGCAGGTACTTCAGATAGCGTGCCTGGTAGATCGCCATGATCGGGCCGAGGCCCATCGACACGGTCGAGAACTGCCAGAAGTTCGGCATCAGCTTCGGATGCGGGTAGCTGGACAGGCCCTTGCCGTCGACTTCCTGGCGGAAGTTCAGCAGTTGCTGCTCATCCAGCCGTCCTTCCATGAACGCGCGGGCGTAGATGCCGGGCGCCGAATGGCCCTGGAAATAGATCAGGTCACCGCCGTGGTCCTCGCTCGGCGCGTGCCAGAAATGGTTGAAGCCGGCGCCCAGCATCGTCGCCAGCGACGCGAACGACGCGATGTGGCCGCCGAGGTCGCCGCCGTCGGCCGGGTGCAGGCGGTTGGCGCGAACGACCATCGCCATCGCGTTCCAGCGCATGTAGGCGCGCAGCCGCTCCTCGACCTCGACGTTGCCGGGGTTGTGCTCCTCGAGGTCGGGCGGAATCGTGTTGACGTAGGCGGTGTTGGCCGAGAAGGGCATGTCGACGCCGTCCTGCCGCGCCTGGTCGAGCAGCGCCTCGAGCAGGCCGTGCGCGCGCTCACGCCCCTCGGCGGCGATCAGCGCCTGCAGCGCGTCGAGCCACTCGCGGGTTTCCTGGGGATCGCCGTCGGCTGCGTCGGCGGGAAGGTCGGGCATTGCGGACATCGTTGTCTCCTCCTGAAGGTGGGCGCGAGTATGGCAAACAATTTTTTGAATTGCAAGATAGCTTTCTATATTATGAAAAACAAGGTCGGACTCGCGCTGTCGGCGGCGTGCCCGCGCAGCCCAGCCGCTAAGCTTGGCACCGCGCTGCTTGCGGCGCCAGCGCATCTCCCCTCATTCCTGCATGGACTGCCGCGGTGAATTTCGCAATTTCGACCCCATGGCTCAAGCGCCTGCTGCACGGCTGGCGCACGCGCAGCCGCGCGCTGCTGCGCATCCGCAACGCCGAGCGCGCGCTTCTGTTCGGCCCGCTGCTCACGCTGGTGCTGTTTCTCGGTGCGTCCGCCGCGCTGCTGCGTTACGCCCAGCAAACCGAACTGCAGCGCGAACGCGACACGCTGCAGCGCGACGGCGAGTGGGCGCAGCAGCGCATGAGCCTGGAAATGGCCTTGATGCACGAGCAGTTGCAGTCGATCGCCAACATGCTCGAAAGCGCCTCGCACCGCGACACGCGCTTCGCGCTGATGGCCAACGGCTTCGTGCACCAGCACGCGGCGGCGCTGATGGTCTACCGCATCGATGCCGACGGCATCGTGCGCGAGGCCGCGCTGAGCGCCGCGCTGCCGCGCGACCTGCACTGGCTGCGGCTGCGCGAGCCGCAACCCGGGGTCTCGCGCGCGCTGGCACTGCGCGCGGTGGCCAGCCAACGCGTGGCCTATTCATCGCCGTACCGCATTCCGGGTATCGGCTGGGTCGTCGAGTCGTCGACCCCGATGCTCGCCGGTGGGGTGTACACCGGCGCGGTCGACGCGGTGTTCGCGGTCGACGCGATGCTGCGCAGCCGCGTCGCGCAGGAACTGAGCACGCGCTACGCGGTCGCGCTGCTCGACCACGGCGGGCAGGTGCTGGCCAGCACCGCGTCGACCGATGCCGACAGCAAGCCGCTGCGCTACCTGGCCGGGCTGCGTCCGTTCGAGACCGGGCTGACGATGCGCGTCAGCAGCTATCACACGACGCCGGGCTGGGGCGTGCGCGGGCTGTACTGGGCGGTCATCGTGCTGTCGACACTGATGCTGTGGATGCTGTGGGGCACGTGGCGGCAGATGCGCGAGCGGCTGCGCGCGCAGGACAGCCTGACCCGCGAGACGGCATTCCGCCGCGCGGTCGAGAACTCCTTGTCGACCGGCATGCAGGCCATCGACATGAAAGGACGCATCAGCTACGTCAACGCCGCGTTCTGCAAGATGACCGGCTTCACCGAGGAGGAGCTGATCGGCAAGGGACCGCCCTACCCGTACTGGCCGACGCGGCGCGCCGCCGAAATGGCGCTGGCGCTGCAACAGACCATCGACGGGCTGGCGCCGCCGTCGGGCTTCGCGCTGAAGATCGCGCGCAAGGACGGCTCAGAGTTCGACGCCCGCGTCTACGTCTCGGCGCTGATCGACGCGCGCGAGCGCCAGACCGGCTGGATCACGTCGATCACCGACATCACCGAGCCGACCCGCATCCGCCAGGAGCTGGCGGCGTCGCATGAGCGCTTCGTCGCGGTGCTCGAAGGGCTCGACGCCGCGGTCTCGGTGCTCGCGCTCGACCGCAACGAGCAGCTGTACGCGAACAAGCTGTACCGCCAGTGGTTCGGCGCCTCGGCGCACGGCCACCATCTGCTCAGCGGCGAGGAGCCGCCGGCGTTCGCCGCGCACGACGCGTCGGACGCGGTCGACGGCTACGCCGGTCTGCCGGCCGGTGAATTCCTCGACCCGCACGCGCAGGTGCACGAAGTGCACGTGCCGACTCTGGATCGCTGGTTCGACGTGCGCCAGCGCTACATCCAGTGGGTCGACGGCCGCGTCGTGCAGATGCTCATCGCCACCGACGTGACCGCCAGGCGCCAGGCCGAGGACGTCGCGCGCAACCAGGAGGAGAAGGCGCAGATCACCAGCCGCCTGATCGCGATGGGCGAAATGGCGTCGTCGCTGGCGCATGAGCTGAACCAGCCGCTGACCGCGATCAACAACTACTGCTCGGGCATGATCGCGCGGCTGCGCTCGCACAGCATGCCCGAGGCCGACCTGCACGCGGCGCTGGAGAAGACCGCGCGGCAGGCGCAGCGCGCCGCCGGCGTGATCCGCCGCGTGCGCGACTTCGTCAAGAAGAGCGAGCCGCACCGCGTCGAGTGCCGCGTCGCCGACATCGTGCAGAACACGCTGGAACTGGCCGAAATCGACCTGCGCCGGCGCAATGTGCGGCTGTTCATGCACATCGCCCCGCGCATCCGGCCGCTGCACGCCGACCCGATCCTGATCGAACAGGTGCTGCTGAACCTGCTGCGCAACGCCGCCGAATCGGTCGATCGCGCGCAGCGCCAGGGCGCGCTGCGCGCGATCGAGCTCGACATATCAGCCGACGCGCAGCTGATCACCTTCGCGGTTCGCGACAATGGCACCGGCGTTCCCGACGACGTCATGGCGCACCTGTTCGAAGCCTTCTTCACGACCAAGAGCGAAGGCCTGGGCATCGGCCTGAACATCTGCCGCTCGATCGTCGAGTTCCACCAGGGGCGGTTGTGGGCCGAGAATCAATACAATGAACAGGGGGTTCTCAGCGGCAGCGTATTCAGCTTCACGTTGCCGTTCGAACCGCTTGCCGCCCACACCGACGAAGCCGCAGAGGCCCTTGAGGCCGCCGCACCAACCGAACGGACACGCCCATGAAACCCGCGAGCAAAGGCACGGTGTACGTGATCGACGACGACGAGGCCGTGCGCGACTCGCTGCAGTGGCTGCTCGAAGGCAACGACTACCGCGTGCGCTGCTTCGACTCGGCCGAATCGTTCCTGACCCGTTTCGACCCGCGCGAAATCGCCTGCCTGATCGTCGACGTGCGCATGCCGGGCATGAACGGGCTCGAACTGCAGGACCGGCTGCTGCAACGCGGATCGAACATTCCGCTGGCCTTCATCACCGGCCACGGCGACGTGCCGATGGCGGTCAACACGATGAAGAAAGGTGCGGTCGACTTCATCGAGAAGCCGTTCAACGAGAACCTGTTGCGCGACCTCGTCGACCGCATGCTGCACAAGGCCCGCGTCGACCTCGAGGAACACGCGCAAAGTGCCAGCCGCGACGCGCTGCTGGCCAAGCTGACCAGCCGCGAATCGCAGGTACTCGAGCGCATCGTCGCCGGACGGCTGAACAAGCAGATCGCCGACGACCTCAACATCAGCATCAAGACGGTCGAGGCGCATCGCGCCAACATCATGGAAAAGCTCGGCGCCAACACCGTCGCCGACCTGCTCAAGATCGCGCTGGGCGCGCCCAAGTGACGCGCAGCGCCCCACCGAGGATTTCGCTCCGATGACAGCCCGACTGATCGACGGCAAGGCGCTCGCGGCCAGCGTGCGCGCCGATATCGCCACCCGCGCCGCGGCGCTGACCGCCGCCGGCCGCCGCCCGGCGCTGGCCGTGGTGCTGGTCGGCGAGAACCCGGCCAGCCAGGTCTACGTGCGCAACAAGATCGCCGCCTGCGAGCAGGCCGGGATCCGCTCGATCCACGAGACCTACCCGGAGACGATGCGCGAAGGCGAACTGCTCGCGCGCATCCACGCGCTCAACGCCGACGATACGGTGCACGGCATCCTGGTGCAGCTTCCGCTGCCGGCGCACATCGACGCCCAGCGCGTGATCGAAGCGATCTCGCCGCGCAAGGACGTCGACGGCTTCCACGTCGCCAGCGCCGGCGCGCTGATGGTCGGCCGCGCCGGTTTCCGCCCCTGCACCCCGCTGGGCTGCATGCGCATGCTCGAGCACATCGGCATGCCCAAGCTGCGCGGCCGCCACGCGGTCGTCGTCGGCCGCTCGAACATCGTCGGCAAGCCGCTGGCGCTGATGCTGCTCGAAGCCGACGCGACGGTGACCATCGCGCACAGCGGCACGCCCGACCTGGCAGCGACCTGCCGCGGCGCCGACGTGCTGGTCGCCGCGGTCGGCCGCCCGCGCCTGATCACCGGCGCGATGATCAAGCCCGGCGCCGTCGTGCTCGACGTCGGCATCAACCGCCTGCCCGACGGCAGCCTGTGCGGCGACGTCGACTTCGCGTCGGCATCGACCGTCGCCGGCTGGATCACGCCGGTGCCCGGCGGCGTCGGCCCGATGACCATCGCGATGCTGCTGGCCAACACGGTGCAGGCCTGCGAGCAGGCCTGAGTTCCCCCATGAACGCCAGGATGGATACGCCCAACCCCTTGCTCGACGTCGGTGAACTGCCGCGCTACGCCGATCTGCGCCCGGCCCATGTCGCCGAGGCGCTGCCGCCGCTGATCGCCGACGCGCGCGCGGCGCTGCACGCGGCCGCTGCCGCGGCGCCGCGCTGGGACGCCGTCGTCGACCCGCTCGAGCTGGCCACCGAACGGCTGGCGCGCGCCTGGGGCATGGTCGGCCATCTGACCGCGGTGGCCGACACCGCCGAGCTGCGCGATGCGTACAACGCGATGCTGCCCGAAGTCACCGAGTTCTGGACCGAGCTCGGTGCCAGCCGCGCGCTGTACGCGAAATACCGTGAAGTGCTCGCCGGCGATGCCGCCCTGACGCCGCTGCGTCGACGCATCGTCGACCACGCGCTGCGCGACTTCCGCCTCGGCGGCGCCGAACTCGAAGGCGCGTCGCGCGAGCGCTACGCGGCCATCCAGGAACGCAGCGCCGAACTCGAGCAGACCTTCTCCGAACACCTGCTCGACGCGACCCACGCATTCGCGCTCGACGTCGGCGCCGACGCACTGGCCGGCATTCCGGACGACTGCGTGCAGGCCGCGCGCGACGCCGCCGCCGCCGCCGGCGTCGATGGCTGGCGCTTCACGCTGCACCAGCCGAGCTATTTCCCGCTGATGCAGCACGCGCGCGACCGCGCGCTGCGCGAGCGCATGTACCGCGCCTATGTCACCCGCGCCAGTGAGCTCGGCGACGCCGCGTTCGACAACTCGGCGGTGATGGCCGAGCTGCTCGCGTTGCGCGACGAGGAAGCGAGGCTGCTCGGCTTCGCCGATTTCGCCGAGCTGTCGCTGCAGCCGAAAATGGCGCGCGACGCGGCCGAAGTCGAGTCCTTCCTGCTCGACCTGGCGCGCCGCGCGCGCGCGCAGGCCGAGCGCGACCTGGCCGACCTGCGCGAATTCGCCGCCGCCGAACTCGGCCTGGCGCCACTGCAGGCCTGGGATGTGGCCTACGCCTCGGAGCGGCTGCGCGAGGCGCGCTACGCCTACTCCGAGCAGCAGGTCAAGGCCTACTTCACCGAGCCGCAGGTCCTGTCCGGCCTGTTCGAGCTGGTGCACGAACTGTTCGGCGTGCGTGTCGTCGCCGAGGACGCACCGGCGTCGCTGCGCTGGCACGCCGACGTCGCGCTGTGGCGCATCGACGACGCCGCCGGCGCGACGCTGGGGCGCTTCATCACCGACCTGCACGCGCGCGCGGGCAAACGCTCCGGCGCGTGGATGGACGACGCGCGCGGACGCTGGCGGCGCCCGGACGGCGCGCTGCAGACTCCGGTGGCCTTGCTGACGTGCAATTTCGCCAGCGGCGTCGGCGGGCGCCCGGCACTGCTGACGCACGACGACGTGCAGACGCTGTTCCACGAGTTCGGGCACACGCTGCACCACCTGCTGACCCAGGTCGACGAGCTCGCGCTGGCCGGCATCAGCGGCGTCGAGTGGGACGCGGTCGAGCTGCCCAGCCAGTTCATGGAGAACTTCTGCTGGGAGTGGGACGTGCTGCAGCGGCTGACGCGCCACGTCGATACCGGCCAGCCGATGCCGCGCGAACTGTTCGAGCGCATGCTGGCGGCGCGCCACTTCCAGTCCGGGCTGCACATGCTGCGCCAGGTCGAGTTCTCGCTGTTCGACTTGCGGCTGCACCACGGCCTGCGCAGCTTCACGCCGCCGGACGTGGCCGCGGTTGCCGATGCGGTGCGACGCGAAGTCGCGGTGCTGCACCCGCCGGAGTTCTATCGCTTCCAGCACAGCTTCTCGCACATCTTCGCCGGCGGCTACGCTGCCGGCTACTACAGTTACAAGTGGGCCGAAGTGCTGTCGGCCGACGCCTACGCCGGCTTCGAGGAGCACGGCGTGATCGACGCCGACACCGGCGCGCGCTTCCGCGACGAGATCCTGGCGCGCGGCGGCAGTCGCGACGCGATCGATTCCTTCCGCGCGTTCCGCGGGCGCGAGCCGCGCATCGACGCGCTGCTGCGTCACCAGGGCATCGCCGCGGCGGCATCGACGCCGGGGGCACGATGATGCGCCGCGCGCCGCCCCCTGCGCCGATGCGCCGCCGGCTCGCGCTGTCGCTGGCCGCCGCGCTGCTGCTGGCGGTGCCGCTGCCGGCGTGGGCCGTGTACCGCGTCGTCGGCCCCGGCGGCCAGGTCACGTTCACCGACATGCCGCCGACCGCGGGCGCGACGGCGGCCGCGCAGCCGCAGGCGCCGGCGCCGGGGGCATCGCTGTCGCCGGCGCTGCGCGCCGCGATGCGCAACGAGCCGGTTGTGATCTACACGATGGCGCACTGCCCGGCGTGCCGCGACGGCGTCGCGCTGCTGCGTCGCCGCGGCGTGCCTTACCACGAGACGACGATCGACGACGCGGCCGCTGCGCGCCGCTTCGAGCAGATCAGCCACGGCGTGCGCCGCTTGCCGCTGCTGGTCGTCGGCTCGCGCCAGCTCGAGCCCGGCTTCAACTCCGCGAGCTGGAACGGCGCGCTCGACACCGCGGGCTATCCGGCGACTTCGCAGCTGCCGCCGGACTGGAACTTCGCGCCGCCGCAGCCGCTGACCGCGGCATCGGCGGCCAACGGCGGCGCCGCGCCGCCGGCGCGTGCCGGCTCGGTGCCGGTGCTGCCGCCGCCGAATCCGCACGCGCCGCCGGGCTTCCAGTTCTAGAAAGTGCGCGTGCTGACGCCGTCGGCGCCGCCGATCAGCGCGACGTCGGCGCCGCGCTGCGCGAACAGGCCGACGGTGACGACGCCGGGAATCTGGTTGATGCGGTATTCGAACTCGCGCGGCGCTTCGATCTGCAAGCCGTGCACGTCGAGGATCTGGTTGCCGTTGTCGGTCAGGTAGCCTTCGCGCAGCCGCGGCTCGCCGCCCATCGCGCGCAACCGCCGACGCACCAGTTCGCGCGCCATCGGCACCACTTCGACCGGCAGCGGGAAGCGCCCGAGCAACGGCACGACCTTGGACGCATCGACGATGCAGACGAAGCGTTCGGCGACTTCGGCGATGATCTTCTCGCGTGTCAGCGCGCCGCCGCCACCCTTGATCATCGCGCCGCCCGGTTCGATCTCGTCGGCGCCGTCGACGTAGACCGGCACGCGCTCGACGTCATTGAGGTCGAGCACCTGGAAGCCGAGCGCGCGCAGCCGCTCGGTGCTGCGCTCCGAGCTCGACACCGTCGCGCGCACGCGCGAGCGTATCGTCGCCAGCGCGTCGATGAAGAAGTTCACCGTCGATCCGGTGCCGACGCCGACGATTTCGCCGTCGGGGATTTCGCGCAACGCGGCGTGCGCGACTGCGCGCTTGAGTTCGTCCTGGGTCATCGGTTGGGCCATTGAAGGTCTGCGGTTGGGGGTCAGCGGAGAGGCTTATTATCGCCGCTCCAACCTTGTGCCCGGACCCCCGCCACGATGCCTATTCCGTACGCCGCCGCCCGCCCTCTGCTGTTCGCACTCGAGCCGGAGGTGGCGCACGCGCTGACGCTGCGCACCGTGCGCCTGCTGCACGCCGCCGGGCTGTCGCTGCTGCTGGCGCCGGCGCGGGTCAACGACCCGGTGCAGCTGCTCGGCTTGCGCTTTCCGAACCGCGTCGGACTGGCCGCCGGGCTGGACAAGAACGGCGAGGCGATCGACGCGCTGGCCGCGCTCGGCTTCGGCTTCATCGAAGTCGGCACCGTGACGCCGCTGGCGCAGCCGGGCAACCCGCAACCGCGCTTGTTCCGGCTGCCGCAGGCGCAGGCGCTGATCAACCGCATGGGCTTCAACAACGACGGCCTCGACGCCTTCCTGCGCCACGTGCGGCGCAGCCGGCGTGAAGTGCCGCTGGGGCTGAACATCGGCAAGAACGCGGCCACGCCGATCGAGCGCGCGCTCGACGACTACCTCGCCGGGCTGCGCGCGGTGCACGAGCATGCCGATTACGTGACGGTCAACGTGTCGTCGCCGAACACGCGCAATCTGCGCCAGCTGCAGTCCGACGACGCGCTGGAGAACCTGCTCGGCGGCCTGGCCGACGAGCGCGCGCGACTGGCCGACGCGCAAGGCCGGCGCGTGCCGCTGCTGCTGAAGATCGCGCCCGACCTCGAGCCGGCGCAGATCGATGCGCTGGCCGATGCGCTGCTGCGCCACCGCGTCGACGGCGTGATCGCGACCAACACGACCTTGTCGCGCGACGGTGTCGAGGGCCTGCGCCACGCCAGCGAGACCGGCGGCCTCAGCGGTGCACCGCTGCGCGCACGCTCCGATGCGGTGATCGCGCAACTGCGCGCACGCCTCGGCGTCGGCTACCCGATCATCGGTGTCGGCGGCATCGTCGACGCGGCTGCGGCGCGCGCCAAGCTCGACGCCGGCGCCGACCTGGTGCAGCTGTATACCGGATTGATCTACCGCGGCCCGCAGCTCGTCGCCGATTGCGCGCAAGCGCTCGCTTCGCGTTGAGTGCAGCGAGCGGCGCGGGGTCCGCACCGCTGTCCGCACCGCTTGCTGCCGCCGCTGCTTACTTCTGCTTCAGCCGCGTCTTGTTCGCGGTGATGTGCTCGTAGATCTCGCGCGAACGCTGCGACAGCGGCCGCCCGAAACCCTCACGCCACGGCGAGGACACCTTCACTTGCGGACGCTTGCGGAAGGTCGATGCCACCTCGGCTGCGTTGGCCATCATCAGGTCCCAGGGGTTTGCATCCTTGGAGACCTGCGGCTTGGCGGGAGTCAGGACATCGCTGTCGTTGTCGGTGTCCACGGATTTGCGCGTAGTAGTCGTTTTCGCCACGGCTCGCCCTTTGCCCTGTTAAGCTGTAAACCCTTCAAAAGGCAATTGTAACCCAAAACGTCCCCTCGCTGCCACGCGAGCCGGTGCCGCCAACTCAGGGCTGCGCCGCGGCCAGGCGTTCGAGCACCGTGTCGCGCTCGAACAGCGCCAGCACCGCGTCGACCGACGGCGTCTGCAGCCGCCCGGCGACGAGCAGGCGCAGCGGCATCGCCAGTTGCGGCATCTTCAGCCCCTGCGCGGCCAGCGTGGCCTTCAGCGCCGCCGAGATCGACGGCGCGTCCCACTCCGGCAGTTGCTGCAAGCGCTGCGTCAGCTCGGCCAGCGCGGCGCGCGCGACGTCGGTCAAGTGCTGCGCGAGCAGCTCGGCGGCGGGCTGCGGCGGCGCGTAGAACATCGTGCACAGCTCGGCGAGCTCGCCCAGCGTCGACGCGCGCTCGCGCAGCAGCAGTGCCGCGGCCGCGAGGTCGACGCCGCGCTCGACCAGCCCCAGGCGCAGCACGAAGGGGCGCAGCTGCTCGACCAGCGCATCGGCCGGCAGCGCACGCAGGTACTGCGCGTTGAGCCACTTGAGCTTCTCGCCATCGAACTGCGCGGCCGAGCGGCCGAGGTGATCGAGGTCGAACCACTGCACCAACTGCTCGCGCGAGAACACTTCGGCGTCGCCGTGCGACCAGCCCAGTCGCGCCAGGTAGTTGACCATCGCGTCGGCCAGATAGCCTTCGTCGCGATACTGGACGACGCTTTTCGCGCCGTTGCGCTTGGACAGCTTCTCGCCCTGCTCGTTGAGCACGGTCGGCAAATGCGCGTAGACCGGCGGCTCGGCGCCGAGCGCACGGAACACGTGGATCTGGCGCGGCGTGTTGTTGACGTGATCGTCGCCGCGGATCACATGGGTGATGCCCATGTCGATGTCGTCGACGACGACGCAGAAGTTGTAGGTCGGCGTTCCGTCGGGGCGGGCGATGACGAGATCGTCGAGTTCGTCGTTGCGCACTTCGACGCGGCCCTTGACCTTGTCGTCCCACACCACGCTGCCGCCGTGGGGCGTGCGGAAACGCAGCACCGGCTGCACCCCGGCCGGCGGCGCGGGAAGCTCGCGCCCGGGCTCGGGGCGCCAGCGACCGTCGTAGCGCGGCTTCTCGCCGGCGGCCATCTGCGCCTCGCGCAGCGCGTCGAGTTCGGTGCTGCTCATGTAGCACGGGTAGGCGTGGCCGGCGTCGACCAGCTGCTGCAGCACTTCACGGTAACGCGCCATGCGCTGCATCTGGTAGTAAGGCCCCTCGTCGTAGTCCAGCCCCATCCAGCGCATGCTCTCGAGAATGACCTGCACCGCGGCGTCGGTCGAGCGCTCGGTGTCGGTGTCCTCGATGCGCAGGATGAAAGTGCCGCCATGGTGGCGCGCGAAGGCCCACGGGTACAGCGCGGAGCGGATGTTGCCGAGGTGGATGAAGCCGGTCGGGCTCGGCGCGAAACGGGTGCGGACGGGTCGATTCATGGTGACGGATTCGTTCAGGCGGGTTGCAGGCCGCGCGCGAGGTCGCGCTGCAGGTCGCCGACGTGCTCAAGGCCGACGGCGACGCGGATCAGCCCCTGGGTGATGCCGGCGGCGGCGCGCTGCTCTTCGCTGAGGCGGCCGTGCGAGGTGCTCGCCGGGTGCGTGATGGTGGTCTTGGTGTCGCCGAGGTTGGCGGTGATCGAGCACAGCCGGGTGGCGTCGATGACTGCGAACGCGCGCTCGCGCGCGGCCGCCGCGTCGACCGCCGCGACCTCGAACGACAGCACCGCGCCGCCCTGTCCCGATTGCTGGCGCATGGCCAGCAGGTGCTGCGGGTGCGAGGCCAGGCCAGGGAAGTGCACGCGCGCCACACCGGGCTGCTGCTCGAGCCAGCGCGCCAGCTCCAGCGCCGCGGCGCTGTGCGCGCGCATGCGCAGGCTCAGCGTTTCCATGCCCTTGAGCACGACCCAGGCGTTGAACGGCGACAGCGTGACGCCGGCGCTGCGCTGCACCGGCAGCAGCCGGCCGTCGATCAGCTCGCGGCTGCCGCAGACGGCGCCGGCGACGACGCGCCCCTGGCCGTCGAGGTATTTGGTGCCCGAATGCACGACGAGGTCGGCGCCGAGCTCGAGCGGGCGCTGCAGCGCCGGCGAGCAGAAACAGTTGTCGACCACCAGCAGCGCGCCGGCGTCGTGCGCCAGTTCCGCCAGCGCGGCGATGTCGCACACCTCGGTCAGCGGATTGGTCGGCGATTCGGCGAACAGCAAGCGCGTGCGCCCGGGGCGGATCGCGGCGCGCCACGCCGCCACTTCGGTCTGCGGCACGAAGCTGGCTTCGACGCCGAACTTGGCGAACTCGGTGCCGATCAACTTCAGCGTCGCGCCGAACACCGAGCGCGAACAGACGACGTGGTCGCCGGCCTTGAGCAGGCCGAGCATCACCAGCAGGATCGCGCCCATGCCGCTGGCCGTGCCCAGCGCGGCCTCGGCGCCCTCCAGCGCGGCCAGCCGGCGCTCCATGCTGGTCACCGTCGGGTTGGAGAAGCGCGAATAGATGAAACCATCCTCTTCGCCAGCGAAGCGCGCCGCGGCGCTGGCCGCGTCGGGCTGCACGAAGCTGCTGGTCAGGAACAGCGCCTCGCTGTGTTCGCCCCAGGCGCTGCGCGGCAACGCTTCGCGCACCGCCAGGGTATCGGGGTGCAGCGGTGCTTCGTCGTTCATGACGCGGACTCCTCCTGCCCCTGCAGATTCAGCCGGCTGCTCGGCGCATCGTCGCCGCCGCCGCCGCGCTGCGCGCCGCGCAGCGCCGCGTCGACGTCGCCGGTGACGTAGCAGCCGTCGAAGCACGAGGCTTCGAAGGTCGAGATGTCGGCACGTTCGCGGCGCACCGCGCGCTTCATCGCTTCGAGGTCCTGGTAGATCAGCGCGTCGCAGCCGATCTGCGCGCGCACCTGTTCGATGTCGCGGCCGTGCGCGACCAGCTCGGCGGCGGTCGGCATGTCGATGCCGTAGACGTTCGGGTAGCGCACCGGCGGCGCCGCCGACGCCAGATAGACCTTGCGCGCACCGGCCTCGCGTGCCATCTGCACGATCTCGCGCGAAGTCGTGCCGCGCACGATCGAGTCGTCGACCAGCAGCACGTTGCGCCCGGCGAACTCCTGGCCGATGGCGTTGAGCTTTTGCCGCACCGACTTCTTGCGCACCGCCTGCCCCGGCATGATGAAGGTGCGCCCGACGTAGCGGTTCTTGACGAAGCCTTCGCGATAGGCACGGCCCAGCTTCCACGCCAGCTGCATCGCCGCCGGCCGGCTCGATTCCGGTACCGGGATGACGACGTCGATCTCGCTCGGCGGCATCACCGAGATCACGCGCTGCGCCAGCGTCTCGCCCATATTCAGCCGCGCCTGGTAGACCGAGATGCCGTCGAGCACCGAGTCGGGGCGAGCCAGGTAGACGAACTCGAAGATGCACGGGTTCAGCGTCGGCGCCTCGGCGCACTGCTCGGCCTGCATGCGCCCGTCGAAGTCGACGAACACCGCCTCGCCCGGCGCGACGTCGCGCTCGAGGCGGAAGCCGTTGCCTTCGAGCGCGACCGATTCGCTGGCGACCATGAAGTCACCATCGGGGTCGCTGCGGCCGAAACACAGCGGGCGAATGCCGTAGGGATCGCGGAACGCGAGCAGGCCGTGGCCGGCGATCAGCGCGACCACCGCGTACGAGCCGCGCACGCGGCGGTGCACCGCGCGCACCGCGGCGAACAGCTCGGCCGCCGACAGCGGCTGCGCACCGCTGACGCGGTCGAGTTCGCGCGCCAGCACGTTGAGCAGCACCTCGGAGTCCGAGCCGGTATTGATGTGGCGGTGGTCGGTCGCGGCGAGTTCGGCGCGCAGCTCGTCGGCGTTGGTCAGGTTGCCGTTGTGCGCCAGCGCCAGGCCGTACGGCGCGTTGACGTAGAACGGTTGCGCCTCCTCCTCGCTGTCGGCGCTGCCGGCGGTCGGGTAGCGCACCTGGCCAAGGCCGTAGTTGCCCGGCAGCGCGCGCATATTGCGGGTGCGGAACACGTCGCGCACCATTCCGCGCGCCTTCTGCATGTACAGCCGACCGCCGTGGCCGGTGACGATGCCGGCGGCGTCCTGGCCGCGGTGCTGCAGCAGCAGCAGCGCGTCGTAGATCGCCTGGTTGACCGGCTGGCGTGAAACGATGCCGACGACTCCACACATGATGCACTCCAACGAAACGGGGTCAATGCGCCGGCAGCGCGTGCGCGACGGCTTGGGGCAGCGCCGGCAGCAACGCGTCGAGCGCGGCCGTCGCTGGAGGAACGAGAATGGAAGCCTGCCACAGCGCGCTGTGCGGCAGCGCCGTGTAGCTCGCCGCGAACAGCGCGACCAGCACGAGCAGCGCACCGCGTGCCAGGCCGAACAGCGCGCCCATGCTGCGGTCGAGCAGACCCAGCCCGGTCGAGCGCAGCAGCAAGCGCACCAGCGTGGCCAGCAGCCCGGCGGCCAGCAGCGTGGCGACGAAACAGCCACCCCAGGCGACGCCGGCGCGCAGCGCCGGCTCGGCGACGAGCGGCGGCAGATGGCTGGCGGCCCACGGCGACGCCAGCCGGGCGACGAAGAACGCGCCGACCCAGCCGCCGAGGCTGATCAGCTCGTAGGCGGCGCCGCGCACGACGCCGACGCCGGCGGAAACGGCCAGCGCGACCAGCGCCAGCCCGTCCAGCAGGTTCACGGACGGCTCCCGCCGGACCCCGGGCCTTGCGCCGCCGTCATCGCGAGCTCCCCTGGCCATGCGCGCTCATAGCGTCAGCACCACCGCGCTGAGGCCCAGCGCCTTGATGCGCGAGGCCGCGTGCGCGGCCTGGCTGCGATCGTTGAACGGGCCGACGCGCACGCGGATGCGCTTGCCGGCGGCGGTGTCGACGACCTGGGTGTAGGTCTTGAATCCCGCGTGTTCGATTTTCACGCGCACCTTGCGTGCGGTCGCCGCGTCGGCGTAGGCGCCGGCCTGGACGACGTAGCGCGTGCCCTGCGGCGCGGCCGCCGCGGCGGCGGTCTGCGCGTTGATCTGTTGCGGCGTCTTGCCTTCGAGCGCGGCCAGCGCCTGGCGCGCACCGGCCACGCGCTGCGCGTCGGGCGCCGCGGGCGGTGCCGCCTTTGCACCTTGCGTCGCCGGGCTGGGCGCCGGCGCATGCGGCGCCGCCGCATCGCTGCGCGGCCC
>JAJZHH010000153.1 GCA_021804595.1 Pseudomonadota bacterium | reverse complement strand
ACTGCGGGGTCTACGTCGGCATCTCCGGGCTGGACTACGGCATGCGCGTGCTCGACGACCTGTCGAGCATGTCGGCGCACTCGATGACGGGCAACACGATGAGTGTCGCCGCCAATCGCATCTCCTACGTGTTCGATCTGCACGGCCCGAGCCTGGCCGTGGACACCGCGTGCTCGTCGTCGCTGGTCGCGCTGCACCACGCGTGCGAGCTGCTGCGTGCCGGCGCCGCCCCCCTGGCGCTGGCCGGTGGCGTCAACCTGCTGTTGCACCCCTACCCCTTCGTCGGCTTCACCAAGGCGTCGATGCTGTCGGCGCGCGGTCGCTGTCGCCCCTTCGCCGCCGATGCCGACGGCTACGTGCGCGCCGAAGGCGCCGCGATGCTGCTGCTCAAGCCCCTGCGCGACGCGCTGCGCGGCGGCGACCGCATCCACGCCGTGATACGCGCCAGCGGCGTCAACACCGATGGCGCGCGCAAGAGCGCGCTGACCATCCCCAGCGCCGACGGGCAGGCCGAACTGATGCGCCGCGTGCTGCACGACTCGGGGCTGCAGGCGGCCGATATCGACTACGTCGAAGCGCACGGCACCGGCACCAAGGTCGGTGACCCGATCGAGGCGAGCGCGATCAGCGCGGTGTATGGCGTCGGTCGCGACGGCCAGCTGCCGATCGGATCGATCAAGAGCAACGTCGGCCACCTGGAGCCGGCGTCGGGCATGGCCGGGCTGGCCAAGGCCATCGCGGTGCTCGCCCACCGCCGCGTGCCGCCGACGCTGCACGCCGCCGAGCTGAACCCGGCGATCGATTTCGACGCCTTGAATTTGCGCGTCGTGCGCGACGGCGAAGCGCTGCCGATGCGCGATACACCGCTGCGCGCCGGCGTCAACTCCTTCGGCTTCGGTGGCGTCAACGCCCACGTGCTGCTCGAGCAGGCGCCCCTGGGCTCGCCGCAATCGGCCCCGCACGCCGCCGCGTCCGCGGCCCCACTCTCAATGGCCGCCGCAGGCGCCACGCCGCTGCTGTTCAGCGCGGCCGACGCCGACGCTCTGCGCGCGCGCGCCGGCCAGCTCGCCGAGCGCCTGGCCGGTGCCGCAGAAACGCAGCGCACGCTTCTTGCGCAGACCTTGTGGGAGCGGCGCGACTGGCTGGCCGAGCGCGCCGCACTGCGCGACGTGCATGCCGCAGACACCCCCGCGGCCTTGCAGGCCTTCGCCACAGGCGGCAACGCGCCCGAACTGCTGCGCGAGCGCGCGCTGCCGGGCCAAGCGCTGGCTGCTTTCGTCTACAGCGGCAACGGTGCGCAATGGACCGGCATGGGGCGCGCGCTGCTGGCCGCGGCGCCGGCGTTCCGGCGCGTGTTCGACGACGTCGACGCCCGCATCCGCGCGCTCGGCGGCCCCGACCTGCACGCGGCGCTGGCCAGCGACGACGCCACGGTGCTCGACGACACCGCGGTGGCGCAGCCGGCGCTGTTCGCGCTGCAGGTCGCCGCTACTGAACTGTTGCGCAGTTGCGGGCTGCGTGCCCATGCCGCGATGGGCCACAGCGTCGGCGAAATCGCCGCGGCCTGGGCGGTGGGAGCACTCGATCTGGCGCAGGCCTGCCGCGTAGTCGTCGCGCGCAGCCGCGCCCAGGCGCTCACGCGAGGCGCCGGCCGCATGGCCGCGGTCGGGATGGCCGGCGACGCGATGCAGCAGCGCCTGCTCGAGCTCGGCCTGGCCGAGGCGATTGCGGTGGCCGCCCACAACAGCCCGCGCAGCTGCACCGTCAGCGGCGCACCCGCAGCGCTCCAGACGCTGCGCCGCGCGCTGCGCGCGCAATCGGTGTTCTACCGCGAACTCGAGCTCGACTACGCCTTCCACAGCCGCTGCATGGACCCGGTGCGCGAGCAACTGCTCGCCGACCTCGCCGACCTGCAGCCGCGCGCTGGCGGCGGCGTCTTCTTCTCCAGCGTCACGGGCACCGTGCTGGACGGCACCGAGCTCGACGCCGACTACTGGTGGCGCAACGTTCGCGAGCCGGTGCGTTTCCACGCCGCCGTCTCGGCGCTGCGCGACGCCGACCATCGGGTGTTCGTCGAGATCGGCCCGCACGCGATCCTGCAGCGCTACATCGGCGAGACGCTCGACGCGGCCCGCGTCGACGGCCGCGCACTGGCGATCGCCCCGAACCGCGCCGACACCCTCGACACCCTGCGCGACGCGGTGCTGCGCGCCGCACTGCTCGGGGCCGCGGTCGATGCGCGCGCCATGTTCGCGCAGCAGCTGGCCGCCGGCGCCGCGCTGCCGCCCTACCCCTGGCAACGCCAGCGCCACGCCTACGCGGCGAGCAGCGAAGCCTATGCGCTGCTGCAGCGCCGCACCGTGCACCCGCTGCTCGGCTACCGCCTCAAGGAAATGGCGGCCGCGTGGGAAGTTCACCTCGACCCCGTCAAACACCCCTGGCTGGCCGAACACCGGGTCGGCGGCGCCATCGTGCTGCCCGGCGCCGCCTACGCCGAAATGGCACTGGCCGCGGCACGCGAGGCCTACGGCGCCGGACACGCGCGGGTCGAGGCGCTCGACATCGTCGCCCCGGTGGTGTTCGACGGCGAGCACGCGCGCACGCTGCGGCTGGAGCTCGACCTCGAAACGCAGCGCTTTCGCATCGAAGGCCGCACACGACTATCCGACGACGCGTGGACGCTGCACGCGCAAGGCCGCCTGCCCGGCACCGCGCCCGAAACGCTGTACTGCCGCCCGATCGAGGCGCGCGAGGTCGCCAACGCCCAGGTCGACGGCGCCCAGCTGTACGCGCTGGCGCAGGCGCTTGGGCTGGACTACGGCGCCGGATTCCGCCTGCTGCAGTCCATCGAACTGCGCGGTGCCGAACTCGTCGCCACCTTGGCCGCCGCTGCACACGACCCCGGCTGGCTGATGCCCCCGGCGTTGCTCGACCAGTGCTTCCAGACCGTGATGGCGTGGCTCACGCCAGGGTCGGCGCGACTGGGCTTCCTGCCGGTGGCCATGCAACGCTTGGCCGTGCTCGGGCCGGCGTCGCAGGCACGCGAAATCCGCGCGCGCCTTCGACGCCACCTGCCCCGCTCGGCGCTGGTCGACTTCGAACTGCGCGGCGCAGGCGGCGAGCTGCTCGCCGTCGCCGAGGGCTGCCGCTTCCGCGCCGCTGCGCTGCGCCCGGCGCCGCGCCCCCCGGCGCGCTGGGTCACGCGGCTGCGCCTGCAACCGCTGGAGGACGCCGCGACGCGCGCGCCGCTGGTGCCCACCGCGGTGCTCGGCCGCGCCGTGCTGAAGGGCTGGCAGCGCGACGGTTTCGACGCACGCCGGCACTACCTGCATGAGGTTGCGCCGCTGCTCGAGCTGCTGCCGGTGGCGTTCGCGCGCGATGCGCTCAGCGCGCAAGCCAGCGACGACGTCGCGCTGCCGGCACGCTGGCGCCAGGCCCACCCATTGCTGCGCGAGTTGCTCGACGAGCTCGACCGCCAGGGCGTGCTTGCCACGTCCGAGTCGGGCTGGACCGTGCACGATGCCGAGCTGCCTGCCAGTGCCGAGCTCTGGCGTGGCGCATTGGCCGCGTGCCCAGGCGCCGCCGGGGAGCTGCTGCGCCTCGGCCGCAGCGGGATGCAACTGCCCCAGCTGGCCACCTCGGGCGCGGCGCAGTCGCCTGCCGCCCCTGCGCCACACGACGACCTGCTTCAGCTGCCCGCACACGCCGCCTCGCGCGACGCGGTGCGCCATGCGGTGGCGGCGCTGCTCAAGCATTGGCCGGCGTCGCGCCGCTTGCGCGTGCTGGAGATCGCCGACGGCGAAGACACCCTGTTCGACACCGTGCGCGAGCTGCTGCCTGCCGGGGCGATCGACTACGTGGTCGGGCGCACCGACGACGCCGACCTCGCGCGCCTGCGCGCGTCGTTTGCCCGCGATGCCGTGGTGCAGTGCGCCGCGCTCGACGCGCAGACCCTGGCCCCCGCATTGCCGCCCGAGGCCCCGGCGCGCTACGACCTCGTGCTGCTGCATCACACCCTGCACCGGGTCGAGCAACCCGCTCAGGCGCTGTCCGCGCTGCTGCCGCTGCTGTGCGGCGACGCGGTGCTGTTGCTCGCCGAGCGCCACCCCGACCTCGCCTCCAACCTGGCCGCCGGAGTGTCGCCCGCCTGGTGGCACAACGCCGACGGCGCCGTGCATGCGAGCTTGCTGCGCCCGCACGACTGGCTGCATCTGCTCCAGCAACTCGGCTGGGCCGACGTGCAGCCACTCCTCGACCCGGCCGCCGATGGGCTGCCGCTGGGCGATTTCGTGGTGCTCGCGCGACCCGCGCCGGGGCTGCGCGAAGCCGCGCCCAGCGCGCCGCAGACCTGGGGCGTGGTGGTACTCGACCCCGCTCACGACGACGCCGCCGATGCCCTCGCCAGCCAGTTGCGCGCCGCCGAACAGCACGTGCTCCGGGTGGACATGGCCGACGGCCTGCCGGCACTGCGCGACGCGGCCCAGCACGGCGCGGCGCGCTGGTTCGTCTTCCCCGCCGTCGGCGCGACGCCCAACGACGCCGCCGCGCTGGCCGCGGCGTGCGACGCCCTGCGCCGGCTGCTGCTCGAGCTGGCCGCGTCGGCGCCG
>JAJZHH010000152.1 GCA_021804595.1 Pseudomonadota bacterium | reverse complement strand
CCGGTGCGCTCACCGACCGCGTTCCACGAGAACGTTCCGGTCAGACCTTCGAAGTTCTTCAGCTCGTGCAGCGCCGGGACCAGCTTGGCCGGCTCGACGCTCTTGATGCGCTCGGCGGTGGCCAGCACCGCGCGCAAACCGTCGGCGTTGGTCAGCGTGTAGACGCTGGGCGGCATGTGGCCGTAGGCCTGCTTGAACTGCTGCAGGAACTGCTTGGCCGCCGGGTACGGAAGGTCCTGCGGAGCCGGCACGTTGATGATCACCGCGCCCGCGGCGGCGTTGCCGGCGATCTTGGCGAAGGCGACGTTCTGGTTGGCGTCACCGCCGATGAACTCGGCCTTCATGCCCAGCTGGGCCATCTGCGCCTTGATCAAGCCGCCGTCGGTGTAATAGCCCGAGAAGTACACGGCCTGCGGCTTGAGCGCCGCCAGCTTGGTCAGCACCGGGGTGTAGTTCTGCGATCCGGCGGTGATGAAGGCCTTGTCGAGCACGGTCACGCCGGCCTTCTTCGCGTCGGCGATGACGGCGTCGGCCAGGCCGGTGGCGAAGCTCGAGTGGTCGGTGACGACGGCGATACGGGTCAGCCCGCGCGCCTTCAGGTAGCCGGCGGTGAAAACGGCTTCGGCGCTGTTCGGCGGCGCGTTGCGGAAGAAGGTCTTGAAGCCGTGCGCGGTCAGCTCGTCGCTGGTGCCGTCGGAGGTCTGGATCACGTTGGCGCGCGCGTAGATCGGCTCGGCGGCCAGTGCCGCGCCGCTGGTGTAGCTGCCGATCACCGCGAGCACGCCGGCGTTGGTCAGCTGGCGCGCGCAGATCGCCGCCGGCGCCGCTTCGCCCTGGTCGTCGCAGACCTGCACCTTGAGCTCGTGGCCGAGCAATCCGCCCTTGGCGTTCTGCTGCTTGACCAGCAGCTTGACCGCGTCGGCGATGCCCTGGCCTTCGTTGGCGTACTGCCCGGTGATCGGCGCCTGCACGCCGATGGTGATCGGGCTCGCGGCGTTCGCCGCACCGAAACCGGCGGCCATCAGGCCGGCCAGCACCACCTTGCCAAACTGTCGCATCCTCGTCTCCTTGTATCGAACAGGGTTGCGCCGGTCGCAGCCGGCACAGCGAAACCCGCAACATACCGTGTGCGCCGCGTTTGCGCACCACGGTTGCACCTTTCATAAGGTAAAAGGTAACACCGAAATATAACCGACTTTACTTTTCGTTTGAACGGTGCAACCATCCGCCGTTCCAACGCAAGGAAGGTATAACCATGGCCGTCACGACGATCGGTGTCAAACTCGACGAACAGGTCCGCCTGCGCATCAAGGCGGCGGCACAGACCCATGGCCGCACGCCGCACTACGTCGTCAAGCAACTGATCCTGCAAGGCCTCGAGCGTCTCGAGCACGGCGACGCGCTCGACATCGAAGACGGCGACGACGGCGAGCTGCGCCCGCCGCCGCCGTCGCTGCCCGAAGCGCCGGTGGTGCCCTTCCTCGAGCTGGCGCAGGACGTGCAGCCGCAGACGGTGTTGCGCGCGGCGATCACCGCCGCCTACCGCAGGCCCGAGACCGAATGCGTGGCCGCGCTGATCGAGCAGGCAGCGCTGACGCCGCAGCTGTCGGCCGCGGCGTCCGACACCGCGCGCGCGCTGGCCGAGCGGCTGCGCGGCAAGAAGCGCAGCGGCATCGTCGAGACCCTGCTGCAGGAATACGCGCTGTCGAGCCAGGAAGGCGTCGCGCTGATGTGCCTGGCCGAAGCGCTGCTGCGCATTCCCGACACCGCGACGCGCGACGCGCTGATCCGCGACAAGATCGGCGCCGGCGACTGGCAGAGCCACCTCGGCAGCGGCCGCTCGCTGTTCGTCAACGCCGCCACCTGGGGCCTGCTGCTGACCGGCAAGCTGACCGCGACAAGCAGCGAGGCCAAGCTGTCGTCGATGCTCACCCGGCTGGTTGCGCGCGGCGGCGAGCCCATGGTGCGCGGCGGCGTCAACATGGCGATGCGGCTGATGGGCGAGCAGTTCGTGCTCGGCCAGACCATCGCCGAGGCGCTGGCCAACAGCCGCAAATGGGAAGCGCGCGGCTTCCGCCACTCCTACGACATGCTCGGCGAGGCGGCGTTGACCGCGCACGACGCGGCGCGCTATCTGCGCGACTACGAACAGGCCATCCATGCGATCGGCAAATCGGCGCAGCGTCGCGGCATCTACGAAGGCCCCGGCATCTCGATCAAGCTGTCGGCGCTGCACCCGCGCTACGCGCGCGCCCAGCGCCAGCGCGTGATGGACGAGCTGCTGCCGCGGCTGCAGCAGCTGGCGCGGCTGGCGCGCAGCTACGACATCGGCTTGAACATCGACGCCGAGGAAGCCGATCGCCTCGAGCTGTCGCTGGACCTGCTCGAGAGCCTGTGCTTCGACGCCACGCTGCAGGGCTGGAACGGCATCGGCTTCGTCGTGCAGGCCTACCAGAAGCGCGCGCCCTACGTGCTCGACTTCCTGATCGACCTGGCGCAGCGCTCGCGCCGGCGCCTGATGGTGCGGCTGGTCAAGGGCGCGTACTGGGATTCGGAAATCAAGCGCGCACAACTCGACGGTCTCGAGGACTTCCCGGTCTACACGCGCAAGGTGCACACCGACGTGTCCTACCTGGCGTGCGCGCGCCGCCTGCTGAGCGCGCCCAACGCGGTGTTCCCGCAGTTCGCGACGCACAACGCGCATACGGTCGCTGCGATCCACGCGATGGCCGGGCAGAACTTCTACGTCGGCCAGTACGAGTTCCAGTGCCTGCACGGCATGGGCGAGCCGCTGTACGAGGAGGTCGTCGGCGCCGCCGCGATGAACCGGCCGTGCCGCATCTACGCGCCGGTGGGCACCCACGAGACGCTGCTCGCCTACCTGGTTCGGCGTCTGCTCGAGAACGGTGCCAACACCTCGTTCGTACACCAGATCAACGACCCCAAAGCCAATCTCGACGACATCGTCGCCGACCCGGTCGAGCTCGCGCGACGCATCGAACCGCTCGGCTCGCCGCACCCGAAGATCGCGCTGCCGCGCGCGCTGTTCGGCCCCGTGCGCGAGAACTCGTCGGGCTTCGACCTCAGCAACGAGCAGCGCCTGGGCTCGCTGGCCGCGGCCGGACTGGCCGGCCTCGAGGTCAGCTGGCGCGCGCATCCGCTGCTGGCCGACGGCGAAGGCGCGGGCGTCGAGCGCGCGGTGCTGAACCCGGCCGACGCGCGCGACGTCGTCGGCCACGTCGTCGAAGCCGACGCTGCGCTGGTCGACCGCGCCTACGAGCTGGCGCTGCAGGCCGCGCCGGTGTGGCAGGCCACGCCGGCCGCCGAGCGCGCCGCGATCCTGCGTCGCGCCGCCGAGCTGCTCGAGGAGCGGCTGCCGCGCCTGGTCGGCCTGGTCGTGCGCGAAGCCGGCCGCTCGCTGCCGTCGGCGATCGGCGAAGTGCGTGAAGCCACCGACTTCCTGCGCTACTACGCGTCGCAGGTCGAGACGCGCTTCCACAACGCCGAGCACCGCCCGCTGGGCCCGGTGGTCGCGATCAGCCCGTGGAACTTCCCGCTGGCGATCTTCACCGGACAGATCGCCGCCGCGCTGGCCGCCGGCAACGTCGTGCTGGCCAAGCCGGCCGAGCAGACTCCGCTGATCGCCGACTGCGCGGTACGGCTGCTGCGCGAAGCCGGCGTACCGGCCGGCGCGCTGCAGCTGCTGCCCGGCGACGGTCGCGTCGGCGCCGCGCTGGTCGGCGACGCGCGCGTGCGCGGCGTCATGTTCACCGGCTCGACCGAAGTCGCGCGGCTGATCCAGGCACAGCTCGCCGAACGCCTGGATTCGCGGGGGCTGCCGATTCCGCTGATCGCCGAGACCGGCGGGCAGAACGCGATGGTCGTCGACTCGTCGGCGCTGCCCGAACAGGCGGTCGCCGACATCGTCGCGTCGGCCTTCGACTCGGCCGGTCAGCGCTGCTCGGCGCTGCGCATCCTGCTGGTGCAGGACGACATCGCGCCGCGCCTGCTCGAAATGCTGCGCGGCGCGATGGCCGAGCTGCGCATCGGCCGCCCCGACCGCCTCGACAGCGACGTCGGCCCGGTGATCAGCGCCGAAGCGCGCGAAGGCATCGAGCGCCATATCGCGGCGATGCGCACGCGCGGCTGCGCGGTGCACGCGGCAACCCTGCCCGACGACGCCCGCCACGGCACCTTCGTCGCGCCGACGCTGATCGAGATCGACGCGCTGGAAGCGCTCGAGCGCGAAGTGTTCGGCCCGGTGCTGCACGTGCTGCGCTACCGGCAGGACAGGCTCGACTCGATGGTCGACGCGGTCAACGCGCTCGGCTATGCGCTGACCTTCGGCATCCACAGCCGCATCGACGAGACCATCGCCCGCGTCAGCGCGCGCATCAGCGCCGGCAACGTTTACGTCAACCGCAACATCATCGGCGCGGTGGTCGGCGTGCAGCCGTTCGGCGGCCACGGCCGCTCGGGCACCGGCCCGAAGGCCGGCGGCCCGCTGTACCTGCGCCGGCTGATCGCGGCGGGCAGCGCGCCCTTCCTCGTCACCGGCGCGGCGCCGGCGGCGCTGGCCGAGCTGATCGCGGCGCTGCCGGCCGACGCGCGCGGTGCCGCCCAGCG
>JAJZHH010000151.1 GCA_021804595.1 Pseudomonadota bacterium | reverse complement strand
CGCCGCCGAATCCGCCGCCGAATCCCACCGGCATTCCCCCGCCGACCCGCTGCCGATCACGCCGTCGCTGACGCCGCTGCTCGAATCGGCGCGCATCGCCGGCGCGCCAGGCAAGCTGCGCGCGCGCAGCGTCGTGCTCGCGCTGCTGGCGCTGGCGGTCGGCGTCGCCGCGGCGCTGATCGCGCGTGCGCTGGTCGCGTTGATCGCGCTGATCGGCAACCTCGCGTTCGCCGGGCGCCTGAGCCTGGCCGCCGCGCAGCCGGCGCACAACGCGCTGGGGCCGTGGGTGGTCGCGGTGCCGGTGGCCGGTGCGCTGGTGATCGGCCTGATGGCGCGCTACGGCTCCGCGGCGATTCGCGGCCACGGCATTCCGGAAGCGATCGAGCAGATCCTGACCAACCGCAGCCGCATCGGCGCGCGCGTGCTGTGGCTCAAGCCGTTGTCGGCCGCGGTGTCGATCGGCACCGGCGGGCCGTTCGGCGCCGAAGGCCCGATCATCGCCACCGGCGGCGCGCTCGGTTCGCTGCTCGGCCAGTACGTTCGCGTCACCGCCGACGAGCGCAAGGCCCTGCTCGCGGCCGGCGCCGCGGCCGGCATGACCGCGACTTTCGGCACCCCGCTGGCCGCGGTGCTGCTGGCGATCGAGCTGCTGCTGTTCGAGTTCAGCGCCGAGACGCTGCTGCCGGTGCTGGTGGCCAGCGTCGCCGCGGCGGTGGTGCGCGTGGCGCTGCTCGGCTTCACGCCGTTCTTCGCCATGCCGCCGCTGGCCTGGCCCGGCGTCGGCGCCTTGCTCGCCTGCGTGCCGCTGGGCGCGGTGGTCGGCGTCGCCGCGGTCGCCATCACGCGCGCGGTGTACGCCGTCGAGGACGCCTTCGAGCGGCTGCCGCTGCACTGGATGTGGTGGCCGGCGATCGGCGCGCTGGCGGTCGGCGTGATCGGCTGGTGGCAGCCGCGCACGCTGGGCGTCGGCTACGACAACATCACCGACGCGCTGGCCGGCGGCGGCCTGGGCGACGCGCTGTGGCTGCTGGGCGCGGCCAAGCTGCTGTCGTGGACCGTCGCGCTGGGCAGCGGAACCTCGGGCGGCACGCTGGCGCCGTTGATGACGGTCGGCGCCTGCCTGGGCGCGACGCTGGGGCACGCGCTGGCGCTGGCGTTCCCGCAGCTCGGGCTGTCGCCGGGGCTGGCCGCGCTGGTCGGCATGGCGGCGATCTTCGCCGGCGCGTCGCGCGCGCTGTTCATGTCGGTGGTGTTCGCGCTGGAGTCGACCTGGCAGCTGCCCGGACTGCTGCCGCTGCTGCTGGGCTGCGGCACCGCGTGGCTGGTGTCGGGGCTGTCGATGCGGCAGACCATCATGACCGAGAAGATCGCGCGCCGCGGCGTGCGCGTGCCGTCGGCCTACCAGGCCGACCCGTTCGCGCAGGCGCGGGTGGCCGATTTCGCCAGTTCGCGGCCGGTCGCGCTGGCCGCCGACGACCGCGTCGCGCGCGTGCGCGCGTGGCTCGATACCGACGCGCCGGGCAGCCGTCACCAGGGCTACCCGGTGGTCGACGACGCCGGCCGCGTGCTGGGCGTGCTCACGCGCAAGGATCTGTACGCGAACGGCGCCGACGGCGGCGCCGCGCTGCGCGAGCTGCTGCGGCGGCCGGCGACGTGCGTGAGCGCCGACGCCTCGCTCGACGACGCGCGGCACATGATGGCCGCGCTCGACATCGGCCGGCTGCCGGTGCTGGCCGCCGACGGCAGCGGCGCGCTGGTCGGCATGCTCACGCGCAGCGACTTGCTCAGCGCGTGGCGCGAACGTCTGCGTGAACGCTACGAGGCCGAGCCGGCGAGCACGTCGCGCTCGAGCTCGGCCGCCGGCATCGGCCTGGCGAACAGATAGCCCTGCATCGCGTCGCAGCCCAGCGACAGCAGGAAGTCGCGCCGCGCCGCGCGGACGGCGCCGGACCGCCTCACGGCCGTTCCGCGGACCCGAGCATGCGGCGCAAGCCGTGCAGCACCTCGAGGTTGGCCTGCTCCATGGCCTGCAGTTCGGTCACCGCGAGCTGGCCGCGCTGCGCGCGGTGCGCGGCCACCGCGCCGCGAGCGTGCACGTGCACCGCGCGGTGCGGTGCCTCCAGCGCGGCGTAGCCGGGCAGCTCGGCGAAGCGTTCGCGGCCCTCGCCGTCGTAGTACCAGGTGCCCAGTCGGCAGTGGGTCTCGTCGGGCAGGTCTTCGGCGCGCACCGCGGAGACGTCGAACAGCGCCTTGTAGACCTCGAGCTTGACGATCAGCTCGTCGATGTTGGCGAACTCGACGTTGGCCAGCAAGGCGCAGTCCTGCGCCGCGGTGGTGATCGCGCGGTGGCGCTCGAGCAGCTCCTGCGCGCCGCGCATCGACTGTTCGCTGCGCTGCGAGCAGTCCATCGCCTCGGATCCGGCGCGCTCCATGGTCGAGCGCGTCTCGCGCGTGTCGTCGCGTATGCCCAGCAGCAGCGACGCGATGTCGACGGTGGCCTGCTGGGTGCGCGCCGACAGCTTGCCGACTTCCTCGGCGACGACGGCGAAGCCGCGCCCGGCGGCGCCGGCCCGCGCGGCCTCGATCTGCGCGTTGATCGCGAGCAGCCGGGTCTGTCCGGCGATGCCGCGGATGCGGCGCACCGCTTCGTCGATGCCGGCGGCGCGGCGGTCGAGTTCGGCGACGCGCTGCGCGGCCTGGCCGATGTGCTCGAACAGCGCTTGCAGTTCACCGCGCGTGCGCTCGAAGTCGGCCCGGTGCTGGGCCGACTGCTCGGACGCCTGCTGCGCCGACGCGCGCTGCGCGGCCAGCGCCGAGCTGAGGTCGCCGAACGCGTCGCGCACGTCGTCGAGCGAGGCGCCGAAACTGGCAAAGCAGGCGAACACGCCGCGCAGCACGTCGCGCTCGCGCTGCAAGGCGTCGCGCTCGCTGCGCGCGGCGGCCAGCTGAGCCTGCAGTTCGGCGATGCGCGCGGCGTCGGTGGGGGCACTCGCGGGGGCGGGTTCGGCCTCGGCCTCGGCCCGGATGTTAAGTGGCAACATAAATACCACTTTAACGCGGGCTCGGCGCCGACGCAAGCGGCGTCGACCGATTCAGCGCCGCCGCGGCGGGCTCAGCGCGTCCCAGTCGGCGATGCCCAGCAGCACCTCGCACAGCGCCTGCGCGGCGCGCGACGGAGCGCGCTCGACGCGCTGCAGCAGGCCGATGCGACGCTCGATCGACGGTTGCGCAAGCGCCACGCAGCGCGCGCCGAGCTCGCGCATCTGCGGCACGCAGAATCCCGGCACCACGCTGACCCCCAGGCCCTGCGCGACCATGCGGCCGACGGTCGCGAGCTGGTGGCATTCGAACGCCACCGTGAGCTCGGCACCGGCGTCGGCGAACGCGCGCTCGATCAGCGCGCGCACCCCCGAAGGCCGCTGCAGCGCGATGAAGCGCTGCGCGGCCAGCTCGCGCCCGTGCAGCGCCGCGCGCCGCGGCGCGCGTGCGCCCGGCGGCACGACGCCGACGAAGCGGTCGGTGTAGAACGGCGTGAAGCGCAGCCGCTCGAGGTGGTCGGGTTCGAACGCGATGCCGAGCTCGACGCGGCCGTCGAGCACCATCTCGAGCACCTGTTCGTTGACCACGTCGTGCACCGCGACGTCGATGCGCGGGTGGCGCTCGACGAAGCGCGCCAGCGCGCGCGGCAGCAGATTGCCGGCGAACGACGGAATCGCCGCCAGCGTCACGCGGCCGACGTCGAGCGCGAAGTGCTGGCGCAGCAGGTCGCGCGCGTCGTCCCAGTCGGCCAGCAGCCGCGGCGCGATCGCCGCCAGCACTTCGCCTTCGGCGCTCAGGCGCACGCTGCGGCTGTTGCGCACGAACAGCGCGCCGCCCAGCGATTCCTCGAGCGCCTTGATCGCCAGGCTCAACGCCGGCTGCGACAGGTGCAGCCGCTCGCACGCCTGCACGAAGCTCAGCGTCTGCGCGACCGCGAGGAACGCGCGCAATTGCTTGACCGTCATCGGCTATTGGAAAAACAAAACGGTGGGCAGGAAAAATCAATTTAACAAATTCATCGACCTGCCCGACGATACGTCTAGACGACGCGCCGGCCTCCGCCGCCGGCGCGCGCACGACGAGGAGACAGTGATGAGCGGACTCGACAAGCGCGTGCACGACTACGCGCAGGCCCTGGACGGGCTGAATGACGGCATGACCGTGATTGCCGGGGGCTTCGGCCTGTGCGGCATCCCGGAGAACCTGATCGCCGAGATCCGGCGCCGCGGCACGCGCGAACTGACCGTGGTGTCGAACAACTGCGGCGTCGACGGCTTCGGCCTCGGCCTGCTGCTGGAGACGCGCCAGGTGCGCAAGGTGGTCGCGTCCTACGTCGGCGAGAACGCGCTGTTCGAGCAGCAGCTGCTCGCCGGCGAGCTCGAAGTCGAGTTGACGCCGCAGGGCACGCTGGCCGAGAAGCTGCGCGCCGGCGGCGCCGGCATCCCGGCCTTCTTCACCGCGACCGGCTACGGCACCCCGGTGGCCGACGGCAAGGAAGTGCGGCGCTTCGGAACGCGCCACTGCATCCTCGAGCAGGCGATCACCGGCGACTTCGCGATCGTCAAGGGCTGGAAAGCCGACCACTTCGGCAACGTCGTCTACCGCCACACGGCGCAGAACTTCAACCCGCTGGCCGCTGCCGCCGG
>JAJZHH010000062.1 GCA_021804595.1 Pseudomonadota bacterium | reverse complement strand
CGCGCGGCGAGGTCGGCGCGCCCGTGCGCGTGCAGGTCCATGGTGGCGAAGGCGAGGTCGGCCTGCACGTCGATCCAGCGCAGCGCCGGGGCGAACTCGATGCCGTCGAACGCGGTGACGACGTCGCCGAGCACGACCAGGTTGTCCAGGTGCAGGTCGCCGTGGCCTTCGCGCACCCAGCCGTCGTGCCGCCGTGCGGCGAAGGTCGGCGCCAGCCGCCGCCCGGCGGCTTCGCACCAGCGCGTCAGCACCGCGATGCGCGTGTCGTCGCGGTGCACGGCCAGCCGCGCCAGCGCGTCGGCGGTGTCGCCGAGCACCGCGCGCGCGGTGCCGTGGCGCGAGCGCGGGGAGGTGCGTGCCGCGCCGGCGTGGAACGCGGCCAGCGTCGCCGCGAGGCGGTCTATGGTCGCACCGTCGAGCCGGCCCGCGGCCAGGCGGCGGCCGAGCAGGGCGTCGTCGGCGAACTGGTGCATGCGCACCGCCCAGTCGATCGCGGCGCCGGGCCCGCCCAGGCGCGGCGCCGTGGCGCTGCCGCGCACCGCGACGACGTCGACGTACAGGGTCGGCGCGAGGCGCCGGTTCAGCCTCAGTTCATCGAGGCAGGCGCGGTGCCGCTGGGCGAGGCCGCTGAAATCGAGGAATTCGAGCTTGACCGGTTTCTTGATCTTCCACGCGTGCTCGCCGTCGAGCAGTACCCACGAGATATGCGTCTCGATGCAGCGCACGTCGCGACCGCTGCGCGCCTGCAGCTCGCGGCGCAGCGCGTCGATGTCCAGCGGCTGCAGGTCGGCACCGCCGCGGGGTCGCGTCGTCGGCGTCGCGTCAGCCTGCTGCGTCGCTGCGTGCATCGTTCGACCTCCTCGGGCGATTGTCGGCGTCGCGCACGGCCGCGTCCAGCGCTGCGCGCCGCGTCGTGGCGGCACCACGGGTTTTCACGGGCCGCGGCGAATGCCCCACGCTTGCACATTGCGGGATATAGTCTGATCAAAACGAAAACTGGCCGTGCACAAGCTCCCTGAATTGCGCTGGGACACGTCGATTGCGACCGGTGTGGCCGAAATTGACGAACAGCACCAGCACCTGTTCGACATCTTCAATGCGGCGGCGCGCGCGCAGGCCGACGGCAGCGCGCAGGCCGACGCGCTGATCGGCGAGCTGATCGATTACACGCGCGAGCATTTCCGCACCGAAGCCGAGCTGATGCGGCAGTGGCCGGTCGACCCGCAGCGCAAGGCCGCGCATCTGCAGGCGCACCAGCGTTTCACCGAATTCCTCGACCAGGCGCAGGCGGTCGCGGCCGAGCAGCCGGCCGAAGCCGTGCTCGACCTGCTGGCGTTTCTCGCCCAATGGCTGCTGCACCATGTCGCCGGCGTCGACACCCGGCTGGCGCGCGAAGTGCGTGCGCTGGAGGCCGGCGAGCCGCTGCCGGTGGCCGACGCCGGCGACCCGCTGCAGCGCATGGGCGACGCGCTGGGACAACTGACCGATGCGCTGGTGCAGCGCACCTTCGAGTTGCTGAGCGAGCGCGAGCGCCTGGCCAATCTGCAAAAGCTCTATCAGGCGCTGTTGCACTCGGGCGATGTGCTGATCCAGAGCCGCAGCGAGCACGAGATGGTCGACAGCCTGTGCAGCAAGATCGTGCAGCACACGCCGTTTCACGCGGCCTGGATCGGTCGACCGCAAGGCGACGGCGAGCTGTTCGAAGTGCTGGCGATGCACGGCGACGGCATCGCGCAGGTCGAGTCCGCGTTGCCGCGGCTGACCCCGGAATACCGCGCGTCGATGACGGTGCGGGCGTGGACCGGGCAGCAGCTGCTGTACAGCAACGACACGCTGGCCGATCCGCTGATCGCGCCGTGGCACGCCGGTCTGGCCAGGCATCGCTGGTTCAGCGCGCTGGCGGTGCCTATCCTGCGCGGCGAGCGGATCTGGGCCGTGCTGACGCTGGCGTCGCCGCGCCGCGGCACCTTCGACGAGGCCACGATCGACGTGTGTTCGCGCATCGCCGCGCTGCTCGGCTATGGGCTCGACGAGCTCGACCTGAAGGCGCGCATCCAGTCGCTGCAAAGCGTCGAGGCATCGCTGGCGCGCACCGACGCGCTGACCGCGCTGCCGAACCGCTACGCCTTCGACGAGCACCTGCGCGAGGCGATCGCACGCGCGCAACGCCAGGGGCTGCTGCTGGCGCTGGGCCTGCTCGACCTCGACGACTTCAAGCGCGTCAACGACCAGCATGGCCACGACTCCGGCGACGCGCTGCTGCGCGAGTTCGGCGGCCGCGTGCGTGCGGGCCTGCGCAGCGCCGATTTCTTCGCCCGGCTCGGCGGCGACGAATTCGTCGTCGTGTTCGAGGCGCTCGCGGACGGCGCGCAGATCGAGGCCGGTCTGCCGCGCCTGCACCGCGCGGTGGAAACGCCGTTCACGCTGCCCGGCGGCGCGCGTGCGACGGTGGGCATGACGATGGGCATCGCGCTGTATCCGGTCGACGGCCAGACGGTGCGCGAACTGCTGCGCGAAGCCGATGCCGCGATGTACCAGGCCAAGCTGCGCAAAGGCGATCGGACGCACTGGTGGCGCTTTGTCGGCGACGCCGCCTGAAGCGCAAGTTGCGGCGATAAACTGGGGCCCCCGCGCGTTGCGCGGTTGATCGCTGAACGATGTCATCATCGCCGAACCCTGGGGATCCGCTGCTCGCGTCAGCGTTGCCGCCCGACGCCCATGCGGACCGCGTCCGCCTGCTCTACGGCGGAGTGTTGCCGGGTGCGCTCGGCGGTGTCGCGGTGCCGCTGGCGCTGGCCTGGATGCTGCGTGGCCATGCCCCGGCGCGCTGGCTGCTGGCCTGGATCGCCGCGCAGGCGCTGGCGCATGGAGCGCTGCTGGGCGTCGCGCGCTGGCGAGCGTGGCATCCGGAACCCGACGCCGAGATCTGGCTGCGGCGCTTCCGCGGCTGCGCGTTCGCGATCGGCCTGGCGTGGTCGATCCTGCCGCTGGCGCTGTTTCCGGCCTCGTTGCTGCACCAGTTGCTGGTGACCTGCGTGCTGGTCGCGTCGGCCGGCGTCGTGCTGGCCAAGCTGGTTCCCGACATGCCGTCGGCGCTGTTGTTCCTGGCCCCGTCCGGCATCGCGCTGACCGCACGGCTGGTCGGTTCGGCGCATCCGATGATGCACGGTGTCGCGGCGCTCGCAGCGGCGTATTTCATCGTGCTCGGACTGGCGATGCGGTCGACCAGCGCGGCGTTCGACACGAACGCGCGCATGCGCGCGCTGAACGCGAGGCTGGCCGATTACAACGCCTTCCTCGGCCAGGTGCACCGCACGATCGCCCTGGCCCGCGACGAAGCCGACCTGCTGCAGACGATCTGCGCGCTGGCGGTGCGTTACGCGGGCGCCCGGCTGGCCTGGATCGGTCGCCCGGACGCGCAGGGGAGCGTGCATTTCGTCGGCAAGGCCGGGCCTGCGCTCGACGTGCTCGACGAGGCCGAACTGCGCGTCGACGCCGGTGGCGATGCGTCGGCCGCGGCGCCGGGCAGCGTCGCACAGGCCTGGCGCGAACAGCGCGCGCTGTTCAACGTCAGTCGCCCGCCGGCGGCGCAGCCGTGGCTGCGGCGCGCGGCGGCGCAGCGGCTGGACAGCAGTGCGGTGCTGCCGATCCGTCGGCACGATGCGCCGTGGGCGCTGCTGGCGCTGTATTCGGCGCAGCCCGACCTGTTCGACACGGCCTTGCAGCGCGTGCTGCTCGACCTGGCCGACAGCGTTTCGCACGGGCTCGACGTGATCGAGGCGCGGCGTTGGACCGAGACCCTCAGCGAGCACAGCGAGGCCGGCGTCGCGCTGGTGCGTCAGCGCCGCGTCGTATCGGCCAACCGGCGCTTTGCCCGGATGTTCGGTTACGAAACGGTCGACACCGTCGTCGGCATGGCGACGCGCGACCTTTATCACGATGCGCAGACCTACGACGCCGTCGGGGCGCACCATGCCCGACTGTCCGACGGCGAGACCGTGCGCCTGCAGTCGGTGCTGTTTCGCCGGCGCGACGGCAGTGCGCTGCCGTGCGACCTGACCGGCGCGCGCATCGACGACGAGCAATCGATCTGGACTTTCGTCGACGTCAAGCGGCGCGACGAGGAACACCGCCAGTTGCTGCAGCTCGAGCGGCTGTACCGTGCGCTGCTCGGCGAAGCCGACGTGCTGCTGCAGGCGCGCACCGAGCAGCTGATGCTCGAGCAGACCTGCGCCCGGCTCGGCGGCGAGGCGATCTTCCACGCTGCGTGGATCGGCCGTCCCGACGCCGACGGTCGCGTGCAGGTGCTGGCCCGTGCCGGCCCCGGCGCCGGCGCGCTCGATCACATGGCGATCGACATCGACGATCCGCGCTCGCTGGTGGCACGGGCCTGGCGCGAAGGCGTCGTCGTCCATTTGAACGAGGCGCAGCGGCGCGCCAGCCCATGGGCCGCCGAACTCGAGCGCCATCAGTGGGGTTCGGCGTTGGCGGTGCCGGTGCAGCGCGGCGACGCGCGCTGGGCGGTGCTCGCCTTCGTGTCGCTGGACGACACCGCGTTCGACGTCAAGACCATCGAAGTCTGCACCCGGGTGGCGGCTCTGCTCGGCCACGCGCTCGACGAACTCGACTTGAAACAGCGCATTTCGCAGCTGCAGGCCGAGGAAGCGCACCGCGCGCGCCATGACGTGCTGACCGGCTTGCCGAACCGGCGCGCGCTCGAGCAATACCTGCCGCAAGCGATCGCACGCGCTGCGCGCGGCGGCACCGCGCTGGCGCTGGGCATGATCGACCTCGACGACTTCAAGCCGATCAACGACCGCCACGGTCACGAGGCCGGCGACGCGCTGCTGCGTGAGCTCGGCCTGCGGCTGCAGCGCCTGCTGCGCGCCACCGATTTCGTCGCGCGGCTCGGCGGCGATGAGTTCGTCGTCGTGCTCGAACAGCTCGACCGCGTGCAGCACCTGGCCGAGCTCGACGCGTCCCTGCGACGGCTGCACCGTGCCGTCGAGACGCCGTTCGATCTCGGCGGCGGACGGCGCGCCGAAGTCGGCATGAGCATGGGCGTGGCGCTGTATCCGATCGACGACGCCGAGCCCGACGCGCTGATGCGCCGCGCCGACGCCGCGATGTACCGCGCCAAGGCCGACAAGATCGAGCGCGATTCCTGGTGGAGCGTCAGCGGCGATACGCCGCGCAACGCGCCGCAGGAGGCGCCGTTCAACGCGTTCGGTGACGCCGCGACCTTGCTGCTCGGCGCCGTGCACGCCGGGCTGGCGTCGGTCAGGCGCCAATTCATCGACGACTTCTACGCCGAGCTCAAGGGGCACGACGAAACCGCGGCGGTGCTGGCGAGCCTGTCGCCCGACGAACTGCTGCGCCTGCACGGCGCGCAGGCGCAGCATCTCGACTTCCTGCTCGACCCGGCCACCGACGCGGCGGCAATCGTCGCGCGCGCCCGTCACCTCGGCGAGGTCCATGCGCTGATCGGCGTCAGCCCGTCGTGGCTGACGCGCGCGACCAACGTCTACCACGACCTGCTGCAACGCCACGTCGATCGGTCCACGCTCGCCGCGCGCGAGCGCTACCACACGCTGCGCGCCGCCGATGCGCGGCTGCAGCTCGATCTGCACACCGAGCTCGACGCGATGCAGGCGGTGGCCGACGCGTACAGCGCGCATGCGGCGCGCGCGCTGCCGTCGGCCGACGTCAGCTGGGCCAGCCAGGTCCAGGCCGAGCTCGACGCGCTGGGCGCGCTGCCCGGGGTGCGTGCGTGCCAGCTGCTGCGCCCGCGCGACGACGGCGCGTTCGCGGTCGAATTCAGCGGCGGCACAGCCGCCGCGGCGATGGAGCGGGTCGCGCTGACCGCGGGCCTGACGCCGCAGCTCGACTCGCGCCAGCGCTCGGGTCAGGGGCTGATTCCGCTGGCCTGGCACAGCGAGCAGATCCAGCACAGCGACTCCTACGCGCTCGACGAGCGCACCCAGGTCTGGCACGAGCCGCTGGCCGTGCTGGGCATACGCAGCATCGTCGCGATTCCGGTGCTCGGCGTCCACGGACCCGAATTCGTGCTCGCGATCGAGGGAGCGTTTCCCCACCAGTTCTCGAATCGCTGGGCGCGCGACCTGTGCCTGGCGCTGCAGAACCGCTGGGGGCAGATCGCGCGATTGGCCCAACCCGGCGCGGCGGCGCCGCTGACGGTCACGCAGGCCACCGAGTTCCGCCGCTTGTTCCACTCGGGCGCGCTGTGCATGGAAATGCAGCCGGTGGTCGATCTGCGCGAGGGGCGCCTGGTCAAGCTCGAGGCGCTGGCTCGACTGCGCCGCACCGACGGCGCCATCATCGCGCCGGGGCAGTTCCTGCCGTCGCTGCGCGACAGCGACCTCGATGCGCTGTTCCGTCAGGGGCTGGAGATCGCGCTGGGCTGGCAGCGTGCGTGGCGCGAGCGCGGCCTCGACGTCGAGCTGGCGCTGAACCTGGCGCCATCGACGCTGGTGCACGCCGACTGTGCCGCATGGGTCGACGACGCCTTGCGCCGCCACGACATCGCACCGCAACGGCTGACGCTGGAGCTGCTCGAGAACCAGGAGTTCAACGAGGGCCGGCGCGACGAGGCGATCGCGGCGCTGCGGCGCGTCGGCGTGCGGCTGGCGATCGACGACCTCGGCTCGGGCTACAGCAGCCTGAAGCGGCTCGCCAGCCTCAACTTCGACGTCATCAAGGCTGACCAGTCGCTGGTGCGCGACGTCGCCAGCGATCCGGTGAAGACGCTCAGCCTGGTGCGGACCATCGTCCAGATCGGCCGCGATTTCGACCGCGAAGTCGTCGTCGAGGGGCTCGAGACGGCGCCGCTGATCGAAGCGGTGATGCGTCTGGGCGCCAGCCAGGGCCAGGGCTGGGGGCTGTCGCGGCCGATGCCCCCCGAGGCCGTGATGGCATGGGCCGCGCAGTGGCATTGGCGCACCACGCCCGACGCCGGCATCGGCAGCTACCTGGGCGCGCTGGCCTACCACTGGCGCTACATGCACGAGGACGTCGGTCGCTTCCCGCTGCAGCACGATGCGTGTCCGCTGACCGGTTTCCTCGACGCGCGCGGTCATCGTGACGACGAGGCGGCGCGCTGGCACCGTGCGGTGCACGAGGCGCCCGACCCAGCGCCGCGCCGCGCGGCCAGTCGGCAGTTGCTGGCCTGGCTGGCGGCGAAGGTGCGCGTCGAGGCGGCCCACGAAGCCGACGCCGAATAGTTCCATCGAACGAGGCGCCGCCGCCGTCGCACAGTTTTACGTCGCGGAAACGCTGCGGCAACGTGGATCCGCTAGGCTACTCCCCGCTCCTAGCTAGAGCACGTTTCTTCGCCCGGCCACGCGCCGGGTTCCTTTTGCCCGCCTTGCGGCCCGCGGCGGCGCGCCTTGGCGCGGTACATCCGCGCGTCGGCGTGCGCCAGCAGCGCCGCGCGGTCGTCGCCGTCCGTCGGGAAACGCGCCAGCCCCAGCGACATGCCGACGCGCGCGGGGCCAGCGTCGAGCGCGAACGGCGCCTGCACGATGCGCGCGATTCGCCGCAGCAGCGCCTGGGTCGCGCCGGACGGCCCGTCGTCGTCCTCGACGATCACTGCGAACTCGTCGCCGCCGATGCGTGCCGGGCGTTCGTTGGCGCGCAGCACCGAGCGCAGGCGCTGCGCGAATTCGACCAGCAGGCGGTCGCCGCCAGCGTGGCCGTGGTGGTCGTTGACGGCCTTGAACGAATCGAGGTCGATGAACACGACGGCGACCCCCGATGCGCGGCGGCGCGCGCGGTGCAGCGCGGCGTCGAGCCGCTGCTCGAAGCCCATGCGGTTGGCCAGCCCGGTCAGCGGGTCGCTCAGGCTGCGGCGCACGGCGTCGAGGCGCCAGCGCGACTTGTCCTGCAGCATCGCGCGCATGCGCCGCGACACCAGCAGCATGAACGCGATGTAGACGACGATCAGCCAGCCGGCGGCGTGCAGCAGCGGCTGCTGGGCGAGCAGCAGGCGCACGACCAGCGGCGCCAGCACCGGCAGCATGTAACAGATCGCGCCGAGCGGTGCGGCCGCCAGCGCGGCCATCGCGGCGCTGGCCACGGCCAGCAGCAGCGCGGTCAGGAACATGCGCAGCAGGTCGTCGTGGGCGAAGAAGCAAAGCGGCAACGGCGTCCAGGTCAGCCCGGCGAGCAGCGCCGAGACCTCCAGCTGGCGCAGGCACGCACGCGGCGCGCTCAGCAGCGCATGGCCACGCACGACCCGGCGCCAGATCGCCAGCCGGGCGAGAAACAGCGGCAGCGCGAACGAGACCCAGCCGGCGATGCGCGGCCACGGGTAGTAGCGGCGCAGCAGCGCGGCGCACGCCGCGATCACCACCGCCGTGGTGACGACCGCCGACGGAATCGACCGCAGGATCAGTTCGGCCTGTTCGCGCGCCAGCGCGCGCGACGGCGTGTCGTCGCCCGCGAGACCCATCAGGTCGGTCGCGGCGGCTTCGTGTTCAGGGGCGAGTGGCGCGGCAAGGTTCATGCGGAAGGGGCGATCGCTTCCCTTCGGCGTCGAAGTCGCACCGAATCGGGGAAATCATCGAGTGCGCGCCACGGTACGACCCGCTCAGCACACCGCATTTGCGCCACGTCGACATTGTCGAGAAAAAAACTGTTTCGAACGATACAAAAACAATGTTGCCTGAGTGTGATCTATTACCGCACCGTCGATTGACGGTCTTCGACGGCAAAAATAGCATCGCTCGATCCAAAATGACCACAGTGGTCGATCCATGCGCAAAAACCTGCCGATCGTCGATCGGGAACGAATTCTCCACGCCGATGAATACATCGTGTCGAAGACCGACCTGAAAGGGCGCATCACCTACTGCAACCATGCCTTCGTCGAAATCAGCGGCTTCTCCGAAGCCGAACTGCTCGGCCGCGCGCACAACATCGTGCGTCACCCGGACATGCCGGAGGCCGCGTTCGACGATCTCTGGCGTGCGCTCAAGGCCGGAGACCCGTGGCAGGGCATGGTCAAGAACCGCTGCAAGGACGGCAGCTTCTACTGGGTGCTGGCCAACGTCAATCCGATCTGGCAAGACGGCAGGATGATCGGCTACATGTCGCTGCGCACCTGCCCGAGCCGGCAGCAGATCGACGCCGCGGAGAAGTTCTACCGCGAGCTGCGCGAGCATCCACAAGGCGGCTGGACCGTGCGCGACGGTCGCCCGGCGCGCAGCGGCGTGCGCGGACGCCTCGCCGCGCTCGCCGGCGTCGTCACGCGCAGGCCAATGGACAGCATGCTGGCGCTGGCGATCGTGCTGTTGCTGGCGCAGGACGTGCTGATGTGGCAGGCCGCCTCATGGGGCGTGCCGGTCTTGCGCGGCGCCGTGGCGACGGCGCTGGCGGAGTGGGTGCTGGTCGCGCTTGTCGCCGCGCGCATGCTGTCGACCCGTCGCGAGCTGCAACGCGTCGAGCAGCAACTCTCGGCGATCGGCGCCGGCAACCTGTCGCTGCACATCGGCGACTATGTGCCGAGCCCAATCGGGCGCGTGGCGTTCGCCGTCAGCGTCGCCGCCGGCAACACGGCCAGCGCCAATCTGGAGGCCGGGCATTCGCTGGAACACATCGCCGGTTCCGTCGCGCAGATTTCGGACGCCGCGCGCTCGCTGTCGGACAGCGCGGCCACCCAGGCCGCCGCGGTCGAATCGGCGGCGTCGGCGCTGGAGCAGTCCACGGCGTCGTTGAAGCTCAGTTCGGACAATGCGCGGCAGACCGCGGTGGTGGCGCAGGATGTGGCGCGGCAGGCGCAGGTCGGCGGCGACGCGGTGCAGCGCACGGTGTCCGACATGCACGCGATCGCCGAACAGGTCGGCATCATCGACGACATGGCTTATCAGACGAATATGCTGGCGCTCAACGCGGCGATCGAGGCGGCGCGGGCCGGCGAGCACGGGCGCGGCTTCGCGGTCGTCGCCACCGAAGTGCGGCGGCTGGCGGAGAAGGCGCAGCAGGCCTCGACCGAAATCGGCGCGCTGGCCAGGGGTTCGGTCGGCAAGGCCGAAGAGGCCGGCAGCATGCTCGGCACGATCGTCCCGGCGGTCGCGCGGACGTCGTCGCTGGTCGAGGAAATGCAGGCCGCGGCCGACGAGCAGTCGACCGGCATCGAGCAGGTCAACGACGCCGTGGCGCAGATCAACGCGGTGACGCGCAGCAATGCCGCGGCGATCGAGGAACTCGCCGCGACCGCGACGCACATCGAGCAGGCGCTGCGCTCGACGCAGGAGGCGGTGGCGCGGCGCTGGGCTTGATCACAGGGGCGCCGGCGGCCTGCGCGCCGCCGCGTTAAATTGTCGGTTCGTTCGATTCCGTCCCGCCAGCCGATGAACCGTTGTCCCCTCCCGAACCCGCGCCGCACGGCTGCCGCCGTGATCGTCGGCTGTGCCGTGGCCTTGATCGCCGCCGTCGTCTGGCCTGGGCGGGCGCAGGCCCACGAGCGCTGGCAGGCGCCCGACATCGAGCACGACGGGCGCATGGACGTGGTGTTTCCGGCCGCCGACGCCTTGCCCGATCCGCGGCTGACGCCAGGCGCGATCAACCCGGCAGTGACCCAGCACAATCTTGCCCGGACGATCTGCCGCCGCGGCGGCTACACGCGCTCGATCCGCCCGCCTCAGGCCTACACCGAACGGCTCAAGCGGCGCCAGGTCCGCCAGTACGGCTATGCGCGGCAAATGGGTCGCGACGCCGGGATGCTGCGCCACTATGAAGAAGACCACCTGATTTCGCTCGAGCTCGGCGGCAGCCCGTCGGATCCGCGCAATCTGTGGCCCGAGCCGCATCGCGTGATCGGCGGCTGGGGCAGCTACGCCAAGGACCAGCTGGAAAACCGGCTGCACGCAATGGTCTGCGCCGAACGCATCAGCCTGGTCGACGCGCAGCGCCTGATCGCCACCGACTGGATCGGCGCCTACAAGCGCTACGTCGGACCGGCGCCGACGCAGCGCAGGTCGCATCGCTACGGCGGCTGAGCGGCAGGCGCGAGGCACAGCGGCTGGGCGCGCCGGCCGCGACGCCGGCGCCGACGCTTGCTCAGGGGTTGCGCCCTTCCAGCCAGGCCCATGCCGAGTGATTGTGGATCGACTCGAAGTTTTCCGACGCCACCGTGTAGGCGGCGACGCGGATGTCACCGCGCAGCGCCAGCGCGACGTCGCGCACCAGGTCCTCGACGAACTTCGGGTGGTCGTAGGCGTATTCGGTGACGTACTTCTCGTCGGGACGCTTGAGCAGCCCCCACAGCTGGCAGGACGCGGCGTTCTCGGCCATCGCGATCTGCTCGTCGAGCGTCAGCTCGCCGCGCAGCTCGGCGCCGATGCTGATCAGCGAACGCTGGTTGTGCGCACCATAGTCGGAGATGTCGCGCGAGCACGGGCACAGGCTGGTGACCGGAACGTCGACGCTCTGGCGCAGCAGCGTGCGGCCGTCGCGGCGCTCGGCGTGCAGCGTGACGCCGTAGTCGAGCAGGCTGGCCACCCCCGACACCGGTGCGCGCTTGCGCCGGAAGTAGGTCGCCTGCACGGTGATCGCGCCGTCGGTGGCGCCCAGGCGCACGAGCATCGCGTCGAGCAGCCGGCCGAGCTCGGCGGCGTCGAGCGCGTGGTCGTGCGCTTCGAGCACTTCGAGAAAGCGCGACATGTGCGTGCCCTTGACTTCAGGCGGCAGCGCAACCGTCATCTGGAAGGTACCGATGCTGGGCTGGGCCTCGCCGTCGGTGGCGCGCAGGCGCAGCGGATGGCGTACGTCGCGAACGCCGACTTTCTGGATCGCGATGTCGCGGCGGTCGGCACTGGATTGCACGTCGGGCAGGGCGCGCGACGCCTGGGCGGTGAAAAGCAGGTCAGGAGCGTTCATCGAGGGGTCTCGTCGGGGGCGGGGACTTTAGGGGCGCTGCGCCAGCGCGTGCACGATCGCGGCGTCGAGCCCGGCGTTGTCGGGGTAGGTCAGACTCGAGTACGAGTCGATGACGCGGCCGTCGCGGCCGATCAGGTATTTGTAGAAATTCCACTTCGGGCTCGTCCCGCTGGCCCGGATCAACTCGGCGAACAGCGGATTGGCGTCGGCGCCGGTGACGTGCGACGGCGCGAACAGCGGAAACGTGGCGCCGTAGGTCACTCGCGAGAAGTTGACGATCTTCGTCGGATCGTCGAGCTCCTGGTGGAAGTCGTTGGACGGAAAGCCGAGCACGACGAAGCCGCGCGGGCCGTACTTGTCGAGCAGGGCCTGCAGTCCGCGTTCCTGCGGGCTGAAGCCGCAGTGGCTGGCGGTGTTGACGACCAGGATGACCTTGCCCGCGTACTGGCACAGGTTCTGCGGCTTGTCGTCCTGCAGCGAGCGGAACGTGTGCTGCAGCAGCGACGGGCAGGTGGCGGCGCTGGATGGGTTCGTCATGAACACGGCGGCGGCGAATGCGACGCTGTGAGCAACGCTTCGAGCAAGCGACATGGGAAATTCCTCCGCGTTGTTTGTCCAGGACAATTAGGCAATAAATCGCCGAAAATAGTTGGGTCGCCCGAAATGTCCAGGACGTGTAAGGGGTCTTCTCGGCGCCACCGCTTCGCCGCTACGATACGCTGCAGCGCGCTTGGGGCCGATCGGGCCGCGTCAATGTCGCGCAGGCTCATCTTTTTTGTCCAGAACAGGTTGCTTGCATGACTGAAGCCACGCGCGCCTCCGCCGCGACCCTCGGCATCGCCGCGGTCGAGCGCGACACCGGCATCGCCAAGGATACGCTGCGGGTCTGGGAACGCCGTTACGGGTTTCCGCGTCCGGCGCGCGACGCCGCGGGTGACCGCGCCTACCCGACCGAACAGGTCGAGCACCTGCGGCGCATCAAGCGCTTGCTCGACGCCGGGCACCGGCCGGCCAAGGTCGTCGGCATGTCCGTGGCGCAGCTGGACGCGCTGCTCAAGGACACCTTCGGCGCCGCCACCGGAAGCGCCGCGGCGTCGGCGTTGCGCGCGGTGGCGCCTTACATCGAACTGCTCACGCGCCACCAGGCCGACGCGCTGCACCACGCGCTGTCGCTCGACGTGCTGCGGCTGGGGCTGGCCGATTTCGTCGTCGACGTCGTCGCGCCGCTGAACCGTGCGGTCGGCGAAGCCTGGATGCGCGGCGAGCTGCAGGTGCACGAGGAGCACCTCTACACCGAGATCATTCAGCGCGTGCTGCGCGCGGCGATCGCCGCGGCGTCGCGCGCCGGGTTCGATGCGCGCCACCCGCGCGTGCTGCTGGCCACGTTGCCGCACGAGCCGCACACGCTCGGCCTGCTGATGGCCGAGGCCATGCTGGTGCTCGAAGGCTGCCGCTGCATCCAGCTCGGGGCGCAGGTGCCGCTGAGCGACATCGTCGCGGCTCGCACAGCACACGGCGCCGACGTCGTCGCGCTGAGCTTCTCGGCGGTGCTGTCGTCGGCGCAGGTGCTCGAGCCGCTGGCCGAGCTGCGCGCGCAGCTGCCCGCCGCCGTGGCGCTGTGGGCCGGGGGCAGCGCTCCGGCTCTGGCGCGCGCGCCGGCCGGCGTCGACGTCGTCGCCGATTTCGCGACGCTGGCGCGGCAGGCCCGCGCCTGGACTCGACCTGGAGCATGACCCGGCGGGGCGGCCGCAGCGGCAGCGCGTTAAGCATCGCTTCAGCGGCGTTGGACAGAATTTCGCTCGACTCAACGACGAGTCACGATCCGTTCGAAGCGACTTTGAAAGGAGGTCACAACATGCGACTTCGCACAGCGATCCTCGCCGGCGCATTGGCGTCGGCCCCCGTGTTCGCGGCGGCTCAGCCGCCTTGGCTGTTGCGCATCGACGGCCACGTCGTGCGCGGCCAGGCCACGACCCGCACCGTGTCCACCGCCGACGGTGTGCAGCACATCCGCACCTGGACCTGGCAGGACCCGCACGGCGCCGCGCGCGTCGTCGTGCAGACCACGCGCGGCGGCCCGCCCCCGGCCTGGGCCTTGCAGCAATTGCGCGTGATGCGCACCCAGTTCGCGCTGATGCAGGCGCAGATGCGCCAGCTCGAGCAGGCGGCCTGGCTTGGCGCGCCGCGGCTGGCGCAACCACTGCCGACGCTGTCGCCGATGCCGTGGCCACTGGCTGCGCCGCAGCGGGTCATCGTCGTCGTGCCGCAGCCCGCGCCGCCCCGCCTGCCGCAGCCGGCACCGCCGCACGCCGCGGTGCCGGGTCTTCACACCTGACGCTGCCGTGCCGGGCCGGGGTCGGCCCGGCACGTTCCCATTTCGCTTGCCCCCCACCGATTGAAGGAGTGCCCTGACATGATGCGACGCGACGATCCGGTCTGGATGATCACCGGGTGTTCGACCGGTTTCGGCCGTGAGCTGGCGCGCGAAGTGCTCGCCCGCGGCTGGCGTGCGGTGGTCACCGCGCGCGACCCGGCCAAGGTCGCCGACCTCGTCGCGTCGGCGCCGGATCGCGCGCTCGCGCTGCGTCTGGACGTCGACGACGCGGCGCAGGTGCACGACGCGGTGCGCGCCGCGCAGCGCCATTTCGGTCGCATCGATGCGCTGGTCAACAACGCTGGCTATGGCTACCTGGCCGCGATCGAGGAAGGCGAGGACGCCGCGGTGCGCGCGATGTTCGAGACCAATGTGTTCGGTCTGATCGAGGCGACCAAGGCCGTGCTGCCGGGCATGCGCGAGCAGCGCAGCGGGCTGATCGTCAACGTTTCGTCGATCGGCGGACTGACCGCGTTCGCCGCCACCGGCTACTACCACGCGACCAAGTTCGCGGTCGAAGGGCTGTCGGAATCGCTGGCGCTCGAAGTGCGCCCGTTGGGCATCGACGTGATGGTCGTCGAGCCCGGACCGTTCCGTACCAACTGGGCCGGTGCGTCGATCAAGGAGTCGGCGCTGAACATCGCCGACTACGCGGCCACTGCCGGCGTGCGCCGTGCGCAGACCCACGCGCGCAGCGGCCAGCAGGTCGGTGATCCGCAGCGCGCGGCGCGCGCGATCGTCGACGCCGCGCTGGCGCCGCAGCCGCCGCTGCACCTGTTGCTGGGCGATTTCGCGGTCGATGCGGCGCGCGCCAAGCTCGATGCGCTGCGCGTCGAGGTCGACGCGTGGGAGGCGGTGAGCCGCGGCGCCGATTTTCCGTCCGCCCAGTCGTGAGCCGACGGCCGGCGCGCTGAGCGGCGCGACCGGCGGCTACAACGGGCGGCCGATGCGCCGCTCGACCTGGCACCGTTCCCGTCGGCGTCGAGGAAGGGCAGCCGTCCGTGCACCGCGACGCTGCTCAGGCGTGCGGGCCCAGCGCGTCGACCAGGAAGTCGATGAACACCCGCACCCGGCTGGGCAGATAGCTGCGGCTGAGGTAGACCGCGTACAGGTTCAGGTCCAGCGTGCGGTAGCGCTCGAGGACGGGCACCAGCGCGCCGGCGCGCAGCGCGTCCTCGACGATGAAGCGCGGCTGCAGGATGATGCCGCCGCCGGCGATCGCCAGCTCGCGCAGCAGCTCGCCGTTGCTCGAATGCACCGCGGAATTCACGCGCACCGTTTCGTGGTTGCCGTCGGGGTCGGTGAACGGCCAGTCGTCGCCGGCCCACAGATAGCTGAAGCTCAGCGTGTCGTGCGCGGCCAGTTCGGCCGGCCGGCGCGGCGTGCCGCGCCGCCGCAGATACGCCGGCGCGGCACAGACGACGACGTCGAGCCCGGCGAGGCGGCGCGAGACGACTCCCGGCGCCAGCCGCGTCGCCACGCGCAGCGCGACGTCGACCCCCTCGTGCGTGAGGTCGACGATGCGGTCGCTGAGGTCGACGTCGAGGCGCAGTTGCGGGTAGCGCTGGCGAAAGCGCGCCAGCACCGGCGCCAGATGCGACATGCCGTAGGACAGCGGCGCCGACACGCGCAGCAGGCCGACCGGGTTCTTCGTGCCCTGCGCGGCGATCGCCTCGGCTTCGGCGACCTGCTCGAGGATCGCGCGTGCACGCTGCTGGAAATCCTCGCCGGCGTCGGTCAGCGACATGCGCCGCGTCGTGCGGTTGAGCAGGCGCGCGCCGAGGTGGGCCTCGAGCGCGGCGACCTGCCGCGTCACCGCGGCGTTGGACAGCTCCAATGCCGCCGCGGCACGCGCGAAGCTGCCCGAATCGACGACCTGAACGAATACCCGACTGGCGGCGAGAACATCCATCGTCTCGCCATTTTATTGCGTGAAACGAAATAGTTCATTGTCTTCTGAGCCATTTTTTTGCCGAATACGCAGCACTAGAGTCTCATCCATGGCCCGCGGCGACCGCAGCTTTCACCCGTCGACGCGGCATTGAACGGCAACCTTTCAGGACCTCGATCATGAACATCACCCTCCTCGGCACCGGCAATATGGGCTCGGCCTTCGCGCATCAACTCCACGCCGCTGGACACAGCCTCAACATCGTCGGCCGCGACGCGGCCAAGGCGCAGGCGCTGGCCGCGCGTTTCGGCGCCAGCACCGAGCTTGCGCGCGCCGCGTCGAGCGACGTCGTCGTGCTGGCCACCGGCTACGGCGACGCGGTGCAGGCGCTGCGCGACGCGGCGCTGCCCGCTGGCGCCATCGTCGTCGACATCACCAACCCGCTGACCGCCGACTACATGGGGCTGACGCTGGGCCATACGACTTCGGCCGCCGAGCAGATCGCCGCGGCGCTGCCCGGTCTGCACATCGTCAAGGCGTTCAACACCGTGTTCGCACAACGGCTCGCCGCCGGCGCCCGCGTCAGTGCGACCGAGACGGTTCCGGTGTTCGTCGCCGCCGACGCCGAGCCGGCCCGGCAGCGCGTCGCCGAACTGGCGCGTTCGATGGGCTTCGACGTGATCGACGCCGGCCCGCTGCGCAACGCGCGCTACCTCGAACCGCTGGCCGGGCTCAACATCTACCTGGGCTACGGCGCCGGCCTGGGCACGTTGATCGCGCCGACCTGGCTGCGCCAGTCCTGAACCGTCCTTCCGCTCCGGAGCCCGTCATGATCCGTTCATCGACCGCCCCCTACGGCGTCGCGCTGCTGCGCGTCAGCCTGGGCATCCTGTTCCTCGCCCACGTCGCGCTGAAAGTGTTCGTGTTCACCATTCCCGGCTTCGTCGGCTACTTCGCGTCGCTGCACCTGCCGCCGATCATGGCCTACGCAACGATCGCGCTCGAGCTGTTCGGCGGCGTGGCGCTGATCCTCGGCATCTACGCGCCGTGGGTCGCGATTCCGCTGGCGCTCGAGTTGCTCGGCACCATCGCGCTGGTGCACGGCGCCAACGGCTGGTTGTTCACCAACAAGGGCGGCGGTTGGGAATATCCGGCGTTCTGGTCGCTGTCGCTGCTCGTGCTCAGCCTGCTCGGCGACGGCGCGTGGGCCTTGCGTCCAGCGGTCGCGGCGGCCGACTGAGCGCGATCGCGCGGCAACGGGCGGCGGGCGCTGCGCTTGACGCGGCGCCCGCGCCCGCGGTTGTCGGTATGCTGTCCGCGTGGCTCGCGGGGCGTTCGTCAATGGCCCGTCCGGTGTCGAGCGCCGCATCGAGGATTTCCGCCGTGAGTGCTTTCCCCACGCGTATCGTCTGCCTGACCGAAGAACCGACCGAGGTGCTGTACGCGCTCGGCGAGCAGTCGCGCATCGTCGGCATTTCCGGCTTCACGGTGCGCCCGCCGCGGGCGCGGCAGGAAAAGCCCCGTGTGTCGGCGTTCACCAGCGCGAAGATCGACACCATCCTGGAGCTGCGGCCCGACCTCGCGATCGGCTTTTCCGACATGCAGGCCGACATCGCGCAGGCGCTGATCCGCAGCGGCGTCGAGGTGTGGATCAGCAACCACCGCACCATCGAGCAGACGCTGGGTTACGTGCGCCGGCTCGGCGCCATGGTCGGCGCGGCCGCGCGCGCCGACGTCTATGCCGAACAGCTCGAGGCGGGGTTGCGCGACGTCGCGCAGGCCGCGGCTGCGCTGCCACGGCGGCCCCGGGTCTATTTCGAGGAGTGGGACACGCCTTGCATCTCGGCCATACGCTGGGTCAGCGAGCTGATCGGCGTGGCCGGCGGCGACGACATCTTCGCGCAGCGTGCGCTGCAGCCGCTGGCTCGCGACCGCATCGTCGCCGATCCGATGGACGTCGTGCGCGCCGATCCCGACATCATCGTCGGCTCGTGGTGCGGCAAGAAGTTCAGGCCCGAGCGTGTCGCCGCGCGCCCGGGCTGGGATGCGATCGCCGCGGTGCGCGACGGCGCCATCCACGAGGTCAAGTCGCCGCTGATCCTGCAGCCGGGCCCGGCCGCGCTGACCGACGGCGTTCGCGCGCTGCAGCGCATCGTCGCCGACTGGGCCGCGCGGCAGCGTTGAACGACCCCGGTGGATTAAGCCTGCGCTCAGCGAGCGCGCGAACAATGCGG
>JAJZHH010000150.1 GCA_021804595.1 Pseudomonadota bacterium | reverse complement strand
GCGTGCTCGGCGGCGTCGGCGAGGCCGTCGAAGTCGTACAGCCCGCTGCCGCCGATGATGCCGATGCGCTCGATGGGGTCGCTCATGCCGCTTTGCTCCTGGTGGAAAATCGCCGCGAGGCCAGGCCTGCGAGCGCGAAACTGCCGACCAGCCACGCGCACAGCAGCGCGACCGACTCGACGAAATGCAGCCCCGGGCGCGGCACGATCTGCGGCAGCAGACCGATGGCCAGCGCTGGCGGCACGTGCAGGTCGAGCGCGCGCACGATCAGCACGCCGGCGAGCAGACTGGCTGCGGCCGACAGCGGCCCGGCGCCGAGCCACGCCACTGCGGCGACGCCGCAGGCAGCGCCCGCAACGCAGGCCGCCAGCAGCGCCCACGGCCGCGCGCGCCACGGACACACGTCCGGGTGCGCGAACATTTCGTAGGCGACGACGAACAACGGCGGCACCAGCAGCAGCTGCCAGGACAGCGCGAGCGCCGCTGCAACCAGCGCGAACACCGCGTAGCCCGGCAACCAGCGCCAGCCGCTGGCGGCGTCCTCGGTGCGGTCGTCGATGCGGTCATCGATGTCGCCGTCGATGCGCGCAGCGGCGTCGGTCGGCTGCCCGCGACGGCGCAGCGCCGCGCGCAACAGCACCGCGCCGGCCAGCGCCGCGGTCACCAACACGATCGACACCGGGTACCACGGGCTGCGCACGCGCAGCGCGACCGGCAGCAGCCCGGCGGAAATCGCCGGTGCCAGCGGCGAGCGCAGCACGCCGAGCAGCAGCAACGTACTGCCCAGGCTCAGGGCCAGCGCCGGCAGGCCAAGAGGCAGCCAGCGCGCCAAGAGCAAGCCGATCAGCGCCGCCAGCGCCGGCGTCAGCACCAGCATCAGCGGCGCGCGCGCCCAGTTCCCCTGCGGGCGGGTGAAGACGTCGTGCGCCAGCGCCCCCAACTCGGGGAACATCAGCGTGTCGACACCGCTGGCGCGCGCCGCCAGCGCGGCCGCGGCGACCAGCGCCGCGGCCAGCGCTTCGCCGCGCGCGCGCTCGAAGCGCATGCTCAGTTCATCGCCTCGACCGCCCAGCCGTGATTGGCCAGCCAGCCGACCTGCAGGAACCCGGCCGGAACGATGTCGGTCTGCTTGACGCCGTAGAGCTGGTGCCAGTCGAGGTTCATGCCCTTGAGGGTGTTGTTGCAGATGTCGAAATGCACGCCGTCGGCGCGCAGCGCGTCGACCGCGGACTTCACGTCGTCGTTCACCGGGTCGAGCAGCATCTTGACGCCGGCGCCGTACAGCACGACGTGCGCCTGCAGCGTGCCGTGCCACTGCTTGATGCTCTGTTCGCTGTTGAGCAGGTTCTTCAGCTTGAACGCCCACACGCCGGGGTTGGCGCTGGTCAGCGGAACGACGACGCGAACGCGGCCGAACGCCGCGTGCGTGATGTGCGGCTGCACATAGTCGGCGCGCGCCGGCGCGGCGGCGGCCAGCATCAGCCCGGCAGCGGCGGCGACGGCAAGGACAGTCGACTTGAACGAGGTCATCGGGATCTCCAGAAAAGAGGGGGTGATTGTCCTTGGTCGGACGAGCGCTCGATTCCTGACACTCAGGCGTCTAGGAGTTCGCGCAAGCCCCCGGCGGCGTCGAGCGCGTACAGATCGTCGCAGCCGCCGACGTGGCGCTCCCCGATGAAAATCTGCGGCACAGTGCGCCGTCCCGACAGTCGCATCATCTCGGCCATGGCGGCCGGGTCGGCGTCGATGCGAATTTCGTCGATGCGCTCGACGCCGCGCTGGCGCAGCAGCGCCTTGGCGCGCAGGCAATAGGGGCAGACCGCGGTGGTGTACATGCGAATGGCCGGCATCGTGAACTCCTCAGGGGAAACCGGGGCCGCAGGCGCGCGATGCCTGCGGCCGGCATGCATCAGGCCTGCGGCTGCCAGGCGTAGGACTGGAACGCGGCGTCGGTGTCGGTGTGGAACACGTGGTTGGCGTAGTTGCTCAGCGTCTTGACCGCGATCGCCAGCACGATCTCGAGCGCGTGGCGGTCGCTGTAGCCGGCGGCCTTGAACGCGGCCAGTTGCTCCGGAGTCGGCGTGCCGCGGCTCTCGACCATGATGGTGGCGAACGTGGCCAGCGCCTGCAGCTTGGCGTCGGGCAGCGGGCGGCCGTCGCGAAGCGCGGCCAGAGAATCAGCCGGCACCTTGGACATCTTGTCGCCGATCATGCTGTGCGCGGCCATGCAATAGGTGCAGCCGTTGAAGCGGCTGACCGACAAGAACACGACTTCCTGTTCGGCCGGGGTGAAGCCGCCTTCGTTGCGGAACAGCTCGTATCCGAGCAGATAGGTCTGCAACACACCGGGCGAGTTGACCATGTTGGCGTACATGTTCGGCACGAAGCCGAGACGCTGCTGCGAAGTTTCCAGCATGTCGCGGGCCTTGCCGCTGGTCGAGGCCACGGTCTGCGCGGGCAGGTCGAGACGGGCGATGGCTTGGGTCATGATGCTTGGCTCCTGGGGATGGGCGCCGTGAGGCGCGAAATGCGCACAATGCGCGAGAAATGGAATGAACGTTCCCGAATAGGCAAAAAATTTATCGCTGCAGCAGGGCTTCGGCAAAGCGTGCGGCAGCCTCGCGGCGCAATGCCAGCGGCGTGCCGGCGCGCTGCAGCGTGCGCAGTCCGGCAATCGTCGCCATCAACATCGCGCCCAACTGCACGCTGTCGTCGCGCTGCGGCGCGGCGTCGGCGATCGCGCGCTGCAGCGCCGCGGCCAGCCGCGCGAACGCGGCGCGAACGAGTGCCGCGCCGGCCGCATCGGACGCGTGCAGCTCGTTGACCGCGTTGACCAGCAGACAGCCGCGGCCGTCGAAGTTGTCGACCGCAGCGTCGAGAAGCAAGCGGCGCAGCGCATCGGCAAAGCCATGGCGCGCGAACAGCCTTGTGATAGCGCTGATCTGCAGGTCGACGTAGCGCTCGACTGCGGCGCAGACCATGCCGTCGCGGTTGCTGAAGCTGGCGTAGAACGACGAACGCGCCAGGCCGCTGGCCTTCAGCAAGTCGTCGACGCTGGTCGCCACCAGTCCACCGGACCAGAAGGCTTGCATCGCCGCGTCGACGACGGCGTCGTGGTCAAAGCTGCGGGGTCTGGACATGGTGTGGCTCACGGTCAATAATGGAATGAATGGTACATAACGTTCATCGACGCTGCACGCGTCGTGCCTTTCCACCTTGCTGATGCCCTGGAGACCGCGATGCCCACCCCGCTGCTGCCCCGCCTGCTGCCCTACCCCGTTCCCGCGCTGCACCCGCTGCCCGAATACCGCGTCGACGGCGAGCGCGCCGCCGCCTACGCGGCGATGAAGCAGGCCTTGCAGGTGCCGTGGATGGGCGTGGTGACGATGGCCTACGCCCACTACCCGACGTTCTTCCGCGTGCTGTGGCAAGGGCTTGAGCCGATCGTGCGCAGCACAGCCTTCGTCGAGCACAGCCGCGCCTTGCGCGCTCAGGCCGAGCTGGCGGCGCTGCGGCTGCAGCCGGCCAGCCTGGTTCCGGCGCTGACCAAGCTGGGTTACGCGCCGCGCGAGCTCGAACAGATCGGCGAGCTGCTCGACGTGTTCGCGCACGGCAATCAGCCCTATCTGCTGATCGCCAGCATCACCCGCCTGCTGCTCGAAGGCGGCGAACTCGACGGCGCCGGCGACGCCACGCCGTTCGAAGGGCGCCACGGGCCGGGCCCCGGCGCCGCGCTGGTGCTGATGGAGGCGCACCACGCCGACGCGCCGACGCGCGCGCTGTACGCCGACATTCAGCGCACCCTCGGGCTGCCCTTCGTCAACACCGACTACCGGGCGCTGGCACGCTGGCCGAGCTATTTCGCCATGGCATGGCGGCAGCTGGCGCCGAACATCGACAGCGACACCTACCGCGAGGGCTGTGCCGGACTGCACGCCGACGTGCTCGAGCGGGTGGCGCACGCGCTGCCCAACCCGGCGGCGCTGCGCGGTGCGGCACTGCGCGAGGCCGCCGCGGCCGACGCCCCGCTGGACGAAGTCGTCGCCGTCGCACGGCTGTTCCAATGGCTGCTCCCCGGACTGGTCACCCACGTCGCGTACCTGCGCGCACAGCTGGCGTGAGCTCGACGTCGCGGCGCGCGGCGAAGGCGCCAAACAGGGCATCGGCGACGCCGTAGTCGGGGCCGCGCTCGATGCGCGACCAGTACGACGCGTGCGCGTCGCTGCCCGCAGGCCAGCTGCGCAGAAAGCGCCGGCACCAGGCGGCGTAGTCGTAACGCACCGCGATCGCATCGATGCGCAGCGCACCGAGCGTGGTGCCGTACAGGCTGTCCGGCGGCACCCGCGGGTCGACGGACAGGCGCGTGATCACGCCGCAGGCGTCGCCGCGGAAGTTGGGCATGCCGGCCGCGCCGTTGTTCATCAGCACACGCGCGGCGCCGTCGACGGTCAGTTCGACCGCCGCGGGCAAGCAGCTGTGCGACGAGCACAGCACGCTCAAGGCGGCCTCGCGCCACGCCTGCGGCAAGCTGTCTGGCACGTGCGGCCAACCCGCGCGCTGCGCCAGCCGCAGCGCTTCCTGCGAGAAGTTCCAGCCGGCCAGCGACCAGGCGTCGCCGTGCACCACGCCGACGTCGTGACCGCCGGCGCGCAGGCGCAGCAGCCTGGGCAGGCGGCGCAGCGCGTCGAGGTGGGGGCCGAAGCCGCG
>JAJZHH010000061.1 GCA_021804595.1 Pseudomonadota bacterium | reverse complement strand
CAGTTCGATGCGCTGTGCATCGCCGCCGGCGTCAAGCCGCGCTTTCGCGCCGAGGTCGACGACATGGCGATGCTGCGCCTGATCGCGCGCGACAGCGGCTGGTTGACGGTGCTGCCCGAAGTCGTCGTGCAGGACGAGTTGCGTGCCGGGGTGCTGGTCGAGGTCGGGCGCTCGGAGCAGTTGCAGGAGCACTTCTACGCGATCACGGCGGCGCGCCGGCAAAGGCTCGAACGGCTCGAGCAGCTGATCGAGCAATCGTCGGCCGCGCTGCGACCGCAGCACGACCGCGAACCGATGCCGCCGTCGTCAGCCGGCGCCTGAAGCCGCGCCGACGTGGCGGCGGCGCCACGCCGCGCGCCGCCGGGTTCAGCTCGATCGGGTGCGGTCCTGTGCGCCGCGTTCGGCGAGCAGCAGCGCGTTGACGTCGTCGATCTTGTCGTGCAGCAGGTTGATGCGATGCGCCACGCCCTGGATTTCGTCGTGGGCGCGGCGGTTGACGTCGAAATCGAGCTCGCTGCGCAGCCTGTCTTTCTTGTCCTGCCGGTTCTGGCTCATCATGATGATCGGGGCCTGGACCGCCGCCAGCATCGACAGGAACAGATTGAGCAGGATGAACGGATAGGGATCCCAGGCGTGCCGGCCCAGCTCGACGTTGATCAGCGCGTACACGCTGAGCACGACGCTGAAGATGATGATGAAGGTCCACGACCCGCCGAACGACGCCACCAGATCCGCGACGCGTTCGCCCAGCGTCTCGGCCTCGTCGATCAGGGTGTTGGGATTGCGCGTGGCGCGCAGCCGCACGAGCTCCTCGGTGGCATGGAACTGGCGCGCCATCGTCGTCATCAAGTCGACGCCGGCGTCGGGCAGTTCGCGCAGCAGCACGGTCAGATCGTGCATGTCGAACTCGATGCACTCGGTCTCTTCCAGCGCCGTCGCATCGGTCTGGTGAGCGGTCTGCGCGAGCATCGACGCGAGCCCGACCAGCTCGCCGTGGGCCGGCGTGTCGAGGATCACGATCTGATTGTCCTTGTCGATCGTCGTGACCTGGATCGTGCCGGAGACGATGATCAGCGCGCGCACGCTGGCGTCGCCCCGGCGGTGCACGCGCTGGCGGGCCGCGAAGCGGCGCACCTCGACCTGGCTGGCGAGGACCTCGAGTTCCTGCGCATCGAGCAGCGAAAAGAGTTGTACTTCCTTCAGGAATGCCGGGTCACAGCTCATCGCAGCGTTCCCATCGTGAGGGGCGGGCCGGGGGTATTGGCGTCATGGTAATCGCCGCCGGCGGCGCCGAGACAGCCCGGCGCGCGCGCAACCGCGCGCAGCGTGCCGTCGCCAGGTCTTGGACCACGTCCCCGTAAATATCTTTTGGATTATTCCGGATGCGAATTGACGCGGCGGCGGCTCGAGTGAGAAGCTGTCGTCGATGGATGTCGGTTATCGAGCCGCCGGGATTTTTGTGCAGGCAGGTGCGTCAGCGCTTGTGGTGCCGGGGTGGTCGGCGCCGACATTCGATCGAAACGCAGGGTCAAAATCGTTCCGATATCCGGTCCGATCATTTTGACGCTTCGCGAGAAACCCAATTCATTCGATGGAGATCACCATGCGACGCTTGCATTTTCTGGTTCCCGACGTACCGACGGCCAAACTGCTCGTCGACCGGCTGCGGCTGGCCCGCATTCCCGACCACGACATCCACATCATCGCCCGCGAGGGCACGCCGCTGGAGGATCTTCCTGAAGCGGGGGTGACGCAGCGCACCGACCTGGTGCCAGCGCTCGAGCGCGGCGCCGCGCTGGGCGGCGCCACCGGCATACTCGGTGGCCTGCTCGCGGTCGCGGTGCCGGGTGGGGCGGTGGTGGCTGCCGCGACGCTGCTGCCGGCGCTGGCGCTGGGCGGATCGGCCGCCGGAGCCTGGATCGGCGCGATGGTCGGCGTCAATATGAAGAGCGAGCAGGTCAAGGCCTATGAGACGGCGATCCAGTCCGGCCAGCTGTTGATGCTGGTCGACGTGCCGCCCGAGCGCGCCGCGGAAATCGAGGATCTGGTGCGCAGCGCGACGCCGGCAATGCGTCCAGGCTGGGTCGAGCCACCGATTCCGCCGCTGCCTTGACTCGCCGGCCAGCGCAGGCCTGAGCCGCGCCGGGGCTCAGGCGCGCAGGCGCGCTGCGGGGGGCGGTCGCAGCCGCCCGTGCGCGCTGACCAGCACGATGCCGCCGAGCACCAGCGCGCTGCCGGCCAGGAAGGTCGGCTGTGCCGGCTCGCCGAGCAGCCAGATGCCGAGCACGACGCCGAAGATCGGCGTCAGGAACGAGAACACGCTCAGGCGCGACGCCAGGTAGTGGCGCAGCAACCAGAACCACAGCAGGAAGCTGGCGAAGGAGACGATCATGGCCTGGAAGGCCAGGTGTGCCCAGGCCAGCGCGGTCGGCGTGAAGCGCCACTGGCCGCTCAGCCACGCGGCCGGCAGCAACAGCGTGAACGCGCCGAGCAGTTGGTAGAGCAGGGTTTCGGCTGGCGGCGCACTCGACAGTGCCGAGCAGCGTATCGTCACCGTGGTCGCGCCCCAGGTCGCGCCGGCCGCCAGCGCCAGCACGTCGCCGAGCAGCGGCTCCGGTGCCGCTGCTGTGCTTGGCTGGGCGTGGCCGAGAAAGGCGACGACGATGCCGCCGAACGCGACCGCGATGCCTGCCCATTGCAGCGTGTGCAAGCGCTCGGCCGGCAGCCGAGCCTGCAGCCCGACTGCGGCGAAGATCGGCGCGGTGTAGAGGAACACGACGACGTGCGACGCGTAGCTCAGCCGCAGTGCCTCGGCGACCAGCAGGTATTCGAGCGCGAACAGCGTGCCGACGATCGCCCCGGCGCGCCAGCGTCCGCTGGCCAGCGTCACCCGCTGGCCGCGCGCGCGCATCAGCGCGGCCACGCACAGCGCCGCGATGCCCGAACGCAGCCCGATCATCAACGCCGGCGCGACGTCGACTTCGATCGCCTTCAATGAGATCTGCTGCAGGCTCCAGACGATGCACAGCGCCACCATCGTGACGATGGCGCGGCCATCGAGCGGGAGTCGGGTATCGGACATGACGGTGGGTCGGAGTGGGCGAGGCGACATTCTGGCAGCTGTGCGCGCGGCGCGCTCGAGGCGCCGCGGCGACCACGCATGAGGTCACAGCGGTCGCAGCGCATCGCGCGCGGCGTCGACGACGGCCCGACCGAGCCCGTCGAGCAAGGACGAAGCCGCGCGCGCGTGCTGCCAATACAGCGGCACGTCCAGAGGCGTGTCGGGAACCAGTTCGACCAGCGTACCGTCGCGCAGCCGATCGGCCACCAGCGGCTGCGCATGCAGGCCCCAGCCCATGCCGGCGGCAGCGGCGGCAACGAAGGCCTGCGGCGACGGCAGTGCGTGGCGCGGCAGCTCGACGTGACGCCGGCACAGCCGGCGCACCCAGCGTGCCTGCAATTCGTCCTTGGCGTTGAACATCAGGCTCGGCGCTTGCGCCAGTCGTGTTGCGGTGACCCCGCCGGCGAAATGGCGGCGCACGAACTCCGGGCTCGCCGCGGCCAGGTAGCGCATCGCGCCGAGGGGCTGGCTGTCGCTGCCGGTGGGCGGGCGTGGGGCCGAGGTGACGGCGGCCAGCACAGCGCCGCTGCGCAGCCACTCGGCGGTGTGTGTCTCGTCGTCGACGACCACGTCCATCAGCACCGGAGCGCGCGCGGCGAACGTGGCCAGCGCCGGCGCGAACCAGGTCGCCAGGCTGTCGGCGTTGACCGCCACCGGCAGTGCGACCCGGGTGCCGGTGCCGGAGGCGAGCGTGGGCAGCGCGTCGTGCAGTTCCTGCTCGAGCAGGCGCACGCGGTCGACGTGGCGGCACAGCCGGCGCCCGGTGGCGGTCGCACGGCACGGCTGGCCGCGCACGACCAGTGCGCAGCCGGCGCGTTCCTCGAGTTGGCGGATGCGCTGCGAGATCGCCGACGGCGTCACGTGCAGGGCACGTGCAGCGCGCTCGAAGCTGCCTTCGCGAATCACCGCGGCCAGCGCGGCCAGCGCCGGGTAATCAAACATGGATTCAGCTGAACTTAAGGTTGATTAGAAAAGATAGTTTGCCTTCATCAAGAAGCCGTGGCAAGCTGCGTCGATGGGCACCATGGATTTCTCGTCGCACGCGTTGCCGGTCTTCACGCAGGGCCTCACGTTGAGCCTCGGGTTGATCGTCGCGATCGGCGCGCAGAACGCCTTCGTGCTGCGGCAGGGCCTGCGGCGCGAGCATGTGCCCGGCGTCGTGCTGTTTTGCGTGCTGGCCGACGTCGTGATGATGGCCGTCGGCGTCGCCGGCATGGCCGGTGTGCTGTCGGCCAGTGCATGGCTGGCGCGCGCGCTGGCGCTGGTCGGCGGCGCCTTTCTCGCCGTCTACGGCGCCCGCACGCTGCTGCGCGCGCGTCATGCGGCGGCACTGCACGCCGGCAGCGGCGGCGCCGCGACGCTGCGCGGTGCCTTGGCGCAGGCGGCGGCGTTCACGCTGCTGAATCCGCATTTCTACCTCGATACCGTGCTGCTGATCGGCAACGTCGGCGGGCAGCAGCCGAGCGCGCTGCGCACCTGGTTCGTCGCCGGCGCCGGCGCGGGCAGCGTGATCTGGTTCACGACGCTGGGCTTCGGCGCGCGCTGGCTGGCGCCGTGGTTCGCCCGCCCGCGCGCCTGGCAATGGCTCGACGCGCTGACCGGCACGACGATGTGCGTGCTGTCGCTGACTTTGCTGCCGCGCGCGCTGCACGGGCTCTGACGCCGTTTCGTCGAACTCCGGTCGCTGCGAGACGGCGTAAGCACGGCGTTACATAAACATTCTAAATGTTGCACATTCCCGGTGGCGCCGTCACAATGCGCGTGGCGGCGCGTCGCGGTGGACGTGCCCGGCGACAGCGAGCAACATGGAACCGGTATTCGCGGCCACGACGACGGCCTTCATCGAGCGCCTCGACGCGGCGATCGGCGCGCACATGGACTGGACGCGCCACATTCTGCGCTGCGCGGTGCTGCGCACCCGACCCGGCGACGACGTGATGCAGGCCGATGCGCATCGGCGCTGCGCGTTCGGGCGCTGGTTTGCCGACGAACGCGCAGCGTTCACGGTCATCGACCCGCAGCGCAGCGCGGAGGTCGAGCGCGAGCATCGCGCGATGCACGACGCGATCCGGCGCATCTGCGAAGCCGTCGACACCGCACATGGCGGCAGCGAAGCCGATCTCGACGCGTTCGAGGCCCACCAGCATGCCTTGTTGCGCCTGCTCTCGGAATTGAAGACCCAGGTGCTGACGACCGCGGCGCGGCGCGACCCCTTGACCGGATTGCCGATGCGCTACGGCATCGAGCAGGAGTTCGATCTGTGCCGCCGTGACGCCCGTCGCCGCGGCGAGGGGCTGTACGCGGTGATGATCGACATCGATCATTTCAAGCAGATCAACGACAGCCACGGCCATCCGACCGGCGACGCTGTGCTGCAACGCTTCGCGGCCGTGCTGCGTGCCGTGGCGCGCGACGACGAGCTGCTGTATCGATTCGGCGGCGAGGAGTTCCTGCTGCTGCTGCGCGCGCCTGACGTCGACGCCGCGCGGGCGGCGCTGAGCCGTGTGCTCGAGGCGGTGCGCAACGCACGGTTCGAGCACGGCGCCACGAGCCTGTCGATCACCGCCACGATAGGCGCCGCGCAGGTCACCGACGGCGCCGATATGGCCAGTTCGATCGAGGCCGCTGACGCGGCGCTGTATCAAGGCAAGCGTGAGGGCCGGGACTGCGTGCGCTTGACGCTCCGGTAGCGGGTGGCTGCGCTATCCTGCGCAAAAGTGGGCCGGCCTCGGCAGGCGTCGGCGCCGCACACAGGAGAGTGACGATGCATCCGCCCGAGAAATTTCTGATTGCGATGATTGTGATCGGCTACGCCGCGGCCGAGCTCATGCTGCTGCAGCACGGCGCCGGCGTCGGTGAAATGGCCGGCGTGTTGCTGGTCGGCGCGGCTCTGGTGGGCTACGTTTTCCTGCGCGCGAAGCGCGCCGCACGCGCGGCAGCGCAAAGCGGCGGCGCTTGCACCAGTTGCGCGTCGAGCTCGTGCGCCGCGTGCGCATCGGCCCCGGCCGTTGCGCGCGGCGAGCCGCGCTGAGCCGAAGCAGGAGCCCGGCCATGTATCTGCCCGAGCATTTTGCCGAAACCGACGCGGCGGCGCTGCAGCGCCTGATCGCCGACCATCCGCTGGGCATGCTGGTCACGCACGGCAGCGACGGCCTCGACGCCGATCACCTGCCGTTCGAGTTCGACCCGGCGGCCGGCGCCTGCGGCGTGCTGTCGGCGCACGTCGCGCGCGCCAACCCGCTGTGGCAGCGCTGCCACAGCGGCACGTCGGTGCTGGTCGTGTTCCGCGGCGCCGACGGCTACGTGTCGCCCAGCTGGTACCCGAGCAAGCACGAGACGCACCGGCAGGTGCCGACCTGGAACTACACCGTCGTGCACGTCCATGGCACGTTGACGGTGCGCGACGACGAGCGCTTCGTGCGCGGCGTCGTCGCGCGTCTGACCCGCCGGCACGAGGCCGGCGAGCCGGTGCCGTGGAAGATGGGCGACTCGGCACCCGATTACATCGATTCGATGCTTCGCAACATCGTCGGCATCGAGGTGGCGGTGACGCGGCTGGTCGGCAAGGCCAAGCTGAGCCAGAACAAGGACGCGCGCGACCGCCTCGGCGCGGCCGAGGCGCTGCAGGCCCGCGGCCACGACGCGCTGGCGCAGGCGATGCGCGCGGCGCGCTGAGGCGATGCAGACGATCGCGATCGTCGGCCTGGGGCGGGTCGGCTCACGTTTCCTGGAAGCGATGCGCGAACGTGCGTCGCGCGGCGTCGTCGTCGTCGCGGTCGCCGAGCCGCAGCGCACGCCGGGCCGCGATGCGGCCGAGGCGGCAGGCATTCCGGTGCTCGAGCTGCCCGAGCTGATCGAGCGCTGCGCCGGCATCGACATCGTGTTCGAGCTCAGCGGGCAGTTCACGGTGCGCCAGCGCTTGCGCCAGGGACTGGCGCGCGCCGGCAACTCGCGCACCGTGGTCGCGCCCGAGAGCGTCGCACGCTTGCTCTGGGCCATGCTCGACGCCGGGGTCTTGCCCGAAGTGCACACCGACCTCGGCTACTGACGCGGCGCGTCAGCCGGCGGTGAAGCCGAGGAACAGCGCGCCCCAGTGGCGCCCGCGCACGTACACCGGGTGCGACAGCACGCTCATGACCTCGCCGTTGTCGCGCGCGTAGACCTGCAGCATCACGCCGTCAGCATGACGCGCCGCGGCCACGACGACCGCATCGTCGAAGCGGCGCTGCGAGCGGTTGTGCAGGCGATCGTATTCGGCGTTGCCGGTCAGCGGTCGGTCGGTGATGCTGTTGCTGACCGCCGCGTAGGCGTTGCGGTCGATCACCACGGCGGCCTTGTACTGCGGTGACGACGCCAGATAGGCGTCCTCGAATGCTTGTACATGCTGGCGGAACCACGCCGTGTAGCGCGTCGTGCAGCGTGGCGGGTCGGTGCCGGGGATCGGTACGTACTGGTCGTCGAACAGGGTCGCTTCGTCGAGTTCGCCGTCGCTGAGCGCCCGCTCGAGCAGCGCGGCCAGCGCGGCGGCGCGCTCGGTGATGTCCTGCACCATGCGGCTCGACGCCGAATCGGTCAGGTATTCGGTCGACGACACGAACAGATGCTGGCTCTTGCCGAGCGCGGCGTCGAGTTCACGCGCGAACCGCTGCGCCTCGTCGACATGCTCGTCGCCGAAGGAGCGCACCTGTACCGCCATGCGATCGAAGTGACTCTGCAGCCCGCGCAGCTTGCCACCCTGTTCGGCGAAGGTCGACGAGGTCGACGCGGTTTGCGTTGCGATGCGCGCGATGCCTGCCGCGATCGAGTTGAAGTCACCGGCCAGGCCGTGCATGCGGCCCTGGCTGGAGCGCATGCCTTCGGCGAACTGTTGCGCGGCGTCGGCGGTGGTCCTCACCGTGCGCTGGATCGTGTCGACTTCGCTGCCGATGTCGCGAACCGTCCCTTCGGTGGCACGTGCCAGGTTGCGGATCTCGTCGGCCACGACCGCGAAACCGCGGCCGGCGTCGCCGGCGCGCGCGGCCTCGATCGCCGCGTTCAAGGCCAGCAGGTTGACGCGTTCGGCGATTGTGCGGATCTTGCCGACCTGGTGCACGACGCCATCGAACTGCCGACGCAACGCCTCGAGCTCGTCGTGGTTGCGCGCGTTGCGCTCGACCAGCGCCGCGAACATCGCACGCATCGATTCGCTCTGCGCAGCGCCACCCGATGCCAGTCCGTTGATGTGACCGATCTCACCGTCGAGCGCGCGCAGTTGTGCCTCGGCGCTGCTCGACGAATCGGCCAGCGCATGCAGCTCGTCGCCGACCTCGGCGAGCGAGCGCGTCTGCTCCTGGGCATGGGTGGTGGTTTGCGTCAGCGTCTGGCGCGCGTGCAGGCTCATGCGTGCCAAGGCCGACGCGACTTCGTTGGCGTCGGCGCTGACGTGGTCGATGAAGCTGCGGAAGCGGCTGAGCAGTGCGCGCCAGGGTTGTGGCTGCGCCTCGATCGCCGGTTCGCGCAAGTCGACCGGCGCGGGGGTGGACGCGGTCGGATCAGGACGGGTCATGATGGTCGGGGGAGCAGGAGTCGGCGCCGCGGTCAGCGCCCACGCACGAACAGGGTATGCAGGCTGCGGCCGCAGGCACCGGCGGCGTCGAACACCGTCGTATGCGCGCAGCCGACGCCGCCGGGGTCGATGGCGCTGCGCGCGTCCATGCCGATCCAGTCTCCGGCCGGTTCGCGGTACAGGCTCAGTTGCAGGTCGATGGGCACGAAAGTCCACTCGCGCAGCGGCAGTTCGGCGCTGACGCCGTTGGCCGAGTCGAGCATGATCAGCAGCCGTTCAAGGCCACTCGATGGTTCGCCGGACAGCAGCGGGATCCGCGGCCGGGTCCACAGCGTGGCCGGGCCCAGCGTGTCGAAGCCTCCGCTCACGAAACGCCATTCGAGCGCTTCGGCATACGGAAACGGGCCGACACCGACGAAATGTCGTGGCGCCTGCGCGGGCGGCAACGCCGGCGGCTCGAACGCATCGGGCACCGCGGGCGCGCAACCGTGTTCGCGCAGCACACGCCAGGCACGCGCCAGCAGGCAGTCCCGACCGTCCACGCTCATGCGAGCTTCGAGCAGTTCGATGCGGCGCCCGGGACGCAAGGCGCGGACCTCGATGCGGCAGGGCGCCAGCGGCACCGGCCCGAGGAATTCGACGCTCAGGCGGCTGATCGCCCGGTCCGCCGCAGGATCGGCAACAAGGCCGCGCTGGCCACGGCCAAACTCATGCAGCTCGTGCGCCAGCAGTGCGATCGGCGGTCCACCGTGCAACAGCTGAGGATCCCACGGGCCGACCGCAGCGATGCTCGGCCGGAAAACGTCGGCGTCGAGCCGTTCGTAGAAGGCGTTCATGGTCTGCGCATGGTAGTGCGCAGACCATCGGCTCAGACGATCACCACAACGCGCCGCCGCGCGATGCGAAGCCGTGCGCCGGCGCCTGGGTCTGGAACACGCCTTCGTTGGCCGAGCGATGCTCGAGTTCCTCGATGCGGTGCTCGAGGTCGGCAACGTCGACAGCTTGCGACAGATACTTCTCGTCGAGCTGCTCGGCGCTGTCGCGTTCAGAGACCAGGGTGCGCAGGAATTGGATCAGGTTGCTCATGATGTGCTCCCTCGTGAGGAGGTTTTTGGGCTAGGGTTAACCCTAATATAGTCCTCTCCGCGAGATTTTGCACAACCGTTGTTGCGCCGCACCATCAAAACCTTGCCTTCGGTCAATGCAGGTGCGGCGGGTGCGCCAGCCGGGCGTGGCACGGAGGCATGCGCGCCAAGGATTCGAGGGCCTCGCCGAGTTCCTGCGCGAGCCGGCGCAGTTCAGCTCGCACCGTGGCCTGCGCGGCGTCGACGAGGTCACCGTCGCGGGGGGGCGGCAACGCAGCGGGGCGGTTGATCGGTTCGGTGCACACGACGTTATTGGGCGCCGGCACAGGTTGCCGGGGCAAGGCATCGACCCGCGTCGAGTTGATCCGATGCGGCGTCAGCCGTCGGCTGTTAGGCTGGCACGAAGGCCGCGATCGGCGAGGGACGGTGATGGATATCGAGGCTGAACGTGCTCGCGTCGGCGAGCAGGAGCGAAGCTTGCGCGCAGCGCCGCGCGGTGCCGATGCCGCGTGGCAGCTTGGCTGCCGCCTGCGCGACGTCGCGTTGGCGCGAGGCGTCGCGTTGGCGATCGAGGTGCGGCTGGCCGGTCAGACGGTGTTCTTCCATGCGATGCCGGGAACCGCGCCCTGCCATGCCGACTGGGTCCGGCGCAAACGCAACACCGCCGAGTGGCAGGGCTCGAGTTCGTACGCTGTCGGTCTGGCGATGCGCGCCGAATCCACCACGCTGCTGGACAAGACCGGCTTGCCGACACGCGACTACGCGCAGCATGGCGGCAGCGTCGCGCTGCGCAGCGATGACGGCGTCGTCTGGGGATCGGCCACGGTTTCAGGGCTGGCGCAACGCGACGACCACGAGCTGCTCGTCGAGGTGGTGCGCAGCTGGCTGGCCGCGTGACGCGCGGCGGTGCCGCGAGCCGCGGCGCTGCAAATGAATCAGGCACCGGAGGCGGCAAAGCCTGGCGGTGCCTGATGCGGCGGCTTCATGGGCGAAGCCGATTCACGGCGCGCAGCCGTGTCGTTGCCGAAGCTGTCAGTCGATGCTCGTCGATAACGACCTCCTTCGCGTGGCGCTGAGGGTGACTCCAATCTACGCCGACGCGAGCCGCTCGGCAAGCCATGCAGGCGATATGCGGGCGAGCTTTGTGATGGATCAAATGTTCAGCGAACGCTGCGTCGCGCGGCGAGTTTCGCCAGGCCCTTGCGCACCCCGGTGCGGCCGTCGTCGTCGGGGTCGCCGACCGTGTAGGCGCTGCAGCCTTTCATCGCGTCGCCGCTGGGCCGTTGCTGCGCCGGCAGGTCGAGATTGGCGCACCAGGTCTGCGAACCCAGCCGCTTGCGATGGCGGCAGCCGATGCACGACTGGGCGTCGCTGGCGTAGCCCTGAAAGCGCGCATGGAGAGTCCGGCTCGGCTCGGGCGCACCGAGATCGGTCAAGGGTCGGTCGCGGTCGGATTTCGAAGGATTCGCCACAGCGGGAGATCGTCGGATTGTTGTCGATTCGGCCATCATAATAGACCGAGCCGTCCACCTCTGCGCGATCGCGGCGCACCGCCGCGCGCCGGCGCGCGGCGTCACGTGCCTCAGGGAAACGCCGGAATGTCGGGCTCGACGCCTTCGGGGCGCGCCAGCGGGTGCAAGGCGCAGACGGCATGCTCGATTTCGGCGACGCGCTCCTTCGGCACGTCGACCATCATCAGCAGCTCGCCGCGTTCGAGGGCCTGTTCGAACGGCTCGAGCCGCGGGCTCTTGACGCTGACTCCGATCATGCTGCTGATCCAGGCGCCGGCGGTGCCGCCGGCCAGCGCCAGTCCGAGCACCAGCGCGCCAGCCGAGATCACCGCGCCGCCCGGGATCGCAATGGCGACCAGTCCGGCCAGCGTTCCGGTGGCGCCGCCCAGGCCGATGCCGCGTTCGATGGCCGGAATCAGGTCGCTCTTCTGCGCCAGGCCGGCTTCGGGCAGGTTGCCCAATTCCGTGCCTTCGCGTGCGACGACGTGGATGCGGTGTTCGGGAACGCGCGCCACGAGCAGCGCATCGACGATATGCGACGCCAGTTCGACGTCGGGGACCAGGAAGTACAGACGTCGCATCGGGTTCTCCTCGGCGCTCGTGGCGGCGCAACGATGCGCTCGCCCTGTCTGTTGCAGATACTAGACGCGTGCCGCGGTCGACGCACACCCGACGACCCTGCCGCTGGCAAGGTCGGGGTCAAGATTCGCGATGTCGCCGCGGCGCAAAGGCACGCGACGCGCCTCAGGCAGGCAGTTGTTAGTATCGCCAAGGGCGCCGATCGGGCGCTGTTGTTCCATCAGCAGGCAGTCATGGCCATCGGTTTGTACATCATCGGCGACGAGATCCTCTCCGGCAAGCGGCAGGACCGCCATTTCGCGAAAGTGCAGGAACTGCTCGCCGCGCGCGGCATGCAGCTGCAGTGGGTCCAGTATCTGGCCGACGAGCCGGCGCTGCTCGAACAGGCGTTCCGCGCCAGCTTCGCGCGCGGTGACGTCGCGTTGAGCTGCGGCGGCATCGGCGCGACCCCGGACGATCACACCCGGCAAAGCGCGGCCGCGGCGCTCGGGCTGCCGTTGCAGTTGCATGCGCAGGCGCGCGCGCTGATCGAGCAGCGCATCGCTTCGGCCGGACTCGGCGACCCGGCCAGCGCAGCCAACCAGCAGCGGCTGCAGATGGGCATGTTTCCGCAAGGCGCCGACATCGTGCCCAACCCCTACAACCAGATTCCGGGGTTCTCGATCCGCGACCATTACTTCGTGCCCGGCTTCCCGGTGATGGCGTGGCCGATGCTCGAGTGGGTGCTCGAAGGCCCGCTGCGCGCGCTGCATCGCAGCGGGGCGTACCTGGAGCGAGCGTGCATCGTCGCCGGCGCGATGGAATCGGATCTGACACCGTTGATGGAGCGCATCGAGCGCGAGCACGCGCCGGTCAAGGTGTTCAGCCTGCCCAGCGTCGACCATCCGCAGTGGGGACGCCACATCGAACTCGGCGTCAAGGGCGAGCCCGCGGCGGTGCAGCCGGCGTTCGAGATGCTCAAGGCCGGTCTGGCCGAGCTCGGCGCCGAAATCCACACCGAAACGGTGCGCTCGATTTGACGCGCACCGTCGTGGTGCGGAAAGTTCACCGATGCGGTGCGCCTGCCGCGGCGACGCTGTTGCGCAACGGTGAATTCGACGTCACCGAAAACAGCCGTGCGTGGCACGGTTTCTGCTAGATTTTCGTCAGCGGTCCGCGCCAAGCCGGACCATGCCGCGAGCGCCGCCCGCGCGGGCGTACGCCACCCTCTTTCCAATCCACTCCCGTCACTGGAGAAATTGCATGACCAAGAGCGTTGATGACGTGATGAGCATGGTGAAGGAAAACGACGTCAAGTTCGTCGATTTCCGTTTCACCGACACCCGCGGCAAGGAACAGCACGTCACGGTGCCGGTGTCGGCGTTCGAAGCCGACAAGTTCACCGAGGGCCACGCGTTCGACGGCTCGTCGATCGCCGGCTGGAAGGGCATCGAGGCTTCGGACATGCTGCTGATGCCCGATCCGGACACCGCGAACATCGATCCGTTCATGGAAGAGACCACGCTGCTGCTGAGCTGCGACGTGCTCGAGCCCGGTGACGGCAAGCCCTACGACCGCGATCCGCGCTCGATCGCGAAGAAGGCCGAGGCCTATCTGAAGGCTTCGGGTGTCGGCGACACCGCGTATTTCGGTCCGGAACCCGAATTCTTCATCTTCGACCAGGTGCGCTGGAACGTCGACATGGCCGGCAGCTTCGTGCGCATCGACAGCGACGAGGCGTCGTGGATGACCGGCGAGAAGATCGAAGGCGGCAATATGGGGCACCGCCCGGCGGTCAAGGGCGGTTACTTCCCGGTGCCGCCGGTCGACAGCCTGCACGACATCCGCAGCGAGATGTGCCTGGTGCTCGAGCAGATGGGCGTTCCGGTCGAAGTGCACCACCACGAAGTGGCCGGTGCCGGCCAGTGCGAGATCGGCACCAAGTTCTCGACCCTGGTGCAGCGCGCCGACTGGACCCAGCTGCTGAAGTACGTCGTGCACAACGTCGCGCACAGCTATGGCAAGACCGCGACCTTCATGCCCAAGCCCGTGGTCGGCGACAACGGCAGCGGCATGCACGTGCACCAGTCGATCTGGAAGGACGGCAAGAACCTGTTCGCCGGCAATGGCTACGCCGGCCTGTCGGAGTTCGCGCTGTACTACATCGGCGGCATCATCAAGCACGCGCGCGCGCTCAACGCGATCACCAACCCGGGCACCAACAGCTACAAGCGTCTGGTGCCGGGCTTCGAGGCTCCGGTCAAGCTCGCCTACTCGGCGCGCAACCGCTCGGCGTCGATCCGCGTGCCCTATGTGGCCAGCGACAAGGCGCGCCGCATCGAAGTGCGTTTCCCCGATCCGACCTGCAACCCCTATCTGGCGTTCTCCGCGCTGATGATGGCCGGCCTCGACGGCGTCGAGAACAAGATCCATCCGGGCGAAGCGGCGAGCAAGAACCTTTACGACCTGCCGCCGGAAGAGGACGCGAAGATCCCGACCGTGTGCTCGAGCCTCGAACAGGCGCTCGAGTATCTCGACAAGGACCGTGCGTTCCTGACCCGCGGTGGTGTGTTCAGCGAGAGTTTCCTCGACGCCTACATCGACCTGAAGATGGAGGAAGTCACGCGCTTCCGCATGACGACCCACCCGGTCGAATTCGACATGTACTACTCGCTGTGAGTTCACGCGCCGGCACGTGCGTCCACGCGGACCCACGGCCGGCGGCGCCGACACGGCAGGGGGGACGGTTCGCCGTCCCCTTTTTTTGTCGGTGCATCCGGCGCGGACTTAAACTCGGCATCCATCGCACTCACGCCCGCAGGTCTCCGATGCGTCGTCATTCCGTTCCGTTTCGCAGCGCGCTGCCGGCCCTGCTGCTGGGTGTGCTGAGCCTGTGCGCGCCGGCGCACGCGCAGACCGACCCCGACCGCGTCTACCGCTGCCCGGACAACTCGTACACCAATATGCTCAGCGTGGTGCACGAGAAGCACTGCAAGCCAGTCGACAACGCCAACATCAGCATCGTCGCGCCGAGCGTGCCGCACCGCGCGGCGCCGCCGCACGTCGCCTCGGGCGCGCGCGTGGGCGACAAGCAGCAAAGCGAGCGCGACGCCGAAGCGCGCCAACTGCTCGAGAGCGAGCTGCAGGCGCAGCAGGCCCGGCTGCAGGAGCAGCTCAAGGCCTACGCCGGTGGCCAGCCCGAGCGCCTGGGCAACGAGCGCAATTACCAGACCTACCTCGACCGCGTCGCCGGCATGAAGAAGGGCATCGAGCTGACGCAGGCCAACATCGAAGCGCTGCAGCGCCAGCTCGCGCGCTATGCCAAGTAGCGCTTGCGCGGCGCTGGACTGGCTGGCGACGATGGTCGCGCTGGTCGATGCGAGCGGCACCGTGCGCCACGCCAATCCGGCGCTGGAAGCCGGCCTGGGGCTGTCGCAGCGGCAGCTGATCGGCCATGATCTCGGCCAGTGGCTGGCACGCCCCGAGCCGTGGCGCGAAGCCTTGCGTCAGGTCCACGCCGACGAGTTCAGCAGCAAGCGCTTCGACAGCGCGTTGCAGGTGCGCGGCGCCGCCGACGCGCCGCCGCTGCAGGTCATCGTCGCGCGTACCGAGGACGCCGACGTGCTGCTGGTCGAGCTGCTCGAGATCGGTCAGCAGACGCGGCAGGAACGCGAGGAGCAGCTGCTGCACCAGACACAGGCGAACAAGGACCTGATCCGCAACCTCGCGCACGAGATCAAGAACCCGCTGGGCGGCATACGCGGCGCCGCGCAGCTGCTGCAGATGGAGCTCGACAGCCGCGAGCTGCAGGAATACACGCGGGTCATCATCCACGAGGCCGATCGGCTGCAGACGTTGGTCGACCGGCTGCTGGCGCCGCACCGCAGGCCGCACGTGGTCGGCGACGTCAACATCCACGAAGTGCTCGAGCGCGTGCGCTCGGTGATCCTGGCCGAGTTCCCCAGGGGCCTGGCCGTCGAGCGCGACTACGACGCCAGCCTGCCCGAGTTGCGCGGCGACCGCGAACAGCTGATCCAGGCCATCCTCAACGTCGCCCACAACGCGGCGCTGGCGCTGGCCGAGCGCCGAGCGGCCGGCGACGCGCGCATCGTGCTGAAGACGCGGGTGGCGCGGCAGGTTACATTGGCCAAGCATCGATACAGGTTGGCATTGGTCTTGCATGTGATCGACAACGGCCCCGGCGTGCCCGCGCAGATCAAGGACAGGATGTTCTTTCCGCTGGTTTCGGGACGCGACGGTGGCAGCGGCCTGGGATTGACCCTGGCGCAGACCTTCATCCAACAGCACCAGGGGACGATCGAGTGCGAAAGCCAGCCGGGATTGACCGATTTCCGCATCATGCTGCCGCTGGCCTGAGCCGCGGGCAGTGGCCGGGAGTGGCGCGATGAAGCCGATCTGGGTCGTCGACGACGACCAGTCCATCCGCTTCGTGCTCGGCAAGGCGCTGGAGAAGGCCGGGCTGCCGGTGCGCGCCTTCGCCAACACGCGCGACGTGCAGGCCGCGCTGGCCAGCGACGAGCCGCAGGTGCTGGTTTCCGACATCCGCATGCCCGGTGGCAGCGGCATCGACCTGCTGCAGGAAGTGCGGCGCACCCACCCCGAGCTTCCGGTCATCATCATGACCGCGTACTCCGACCTCGACAGCGCGGTGTCGGCGTTCCAGAGTGGTGCATTCGAATACCTGAGCAAGCCCTTTGACCTGGACAAGGCGGTCGAGCTGATCCAGCGCGCGGTCGACGAGAGCCTGCGCGAGCAGGGCGCCGAGGAGGCTCGCGTCGACGCCCCCGAGCTGCTCGGCCAGGCCGGCGCGATGCAGGACGTGTTCCGCGCGATCGGGCGGCTGTCGCCGTCGCAGGTCACCGTGCTGATCACCGGCGAATCGGGCAGCGGCAAGGAGCTGGTGGCGCGCGCGCTGCACCGCCACAGCCCGCGCGCGGCGGGGCCCTTCGTCGCGATCAACACCGCGGCGATCCCGCGCGATCTGCTCGAAAGCGAGCTGTTCGGCCACGAACGAGGCGCGTTCACCGGCGCGCAGACCGCGCGGCGCGGGCGCTTCGAGCAGGCCGAGGGTGGCACGCTGTTCCTCGACGAGATCGGCGACATGCCCTACGAGCTGCAGACGCGGCTGCTGCGGGTTTTGTCCGACGGGCACTTCTACCGCGTCGGCGGCCACCAGCCGATCAAGGCGCACGTGCGTGTGATCGCCGCGACGCACCAGAACCTCGAGCAGCGCGTGCGCGACGGCCAGTTCCGCGAGGATCTGTTCCATCGCCTCAACGTGATCCGGCTGCGCCTGCCGGCGCTGCGCGAGCGGCGTGAGGACATCGCGCTGCTGGTGCGCCACTTCCTGCAGCGCAGCGCGCGCGAGCTCGGTGTCGAGACCAAACGCCTGTCGGAGCAGGCGCTGGCGGTGCTGCAGCACTACGCGTTCCCGGGCAATGTGCGCGAGCTCGAGAACGTCTGCCACTGGTTGACCGTAATGGCGCCGGGGTTGACCGTCGACGTCAAGGACCTGCCGCCGGAGTTGCGCCAGGACGCGGTCGCGGCGCCCGTGCCCGAGGCGGCAGCGCCGATGGCCGCGGCCGTGCCCGACGTGGCGCTGCCTGCGGCCGTGCCCGCGCCGGCCGCAGCCGGCTGGGAGCAGCCGCTGGCGCAATGCGCGCGCGAACTGCTGCGCGCCGGCCAGCCCGACGTGATGGATCAGCTCACGCGCAGCTTCGAGCGCACCGTGATCGAGGCCGCGCTCGAGCATACCCACGGCCGGCGCATCGAAGCCGCCGCGCGGCTGGGCATCGGCCGCAACACGATCACGCGCAAGATCCAGGAACTCGGCCTCGACGATTGAGCCGACCGCGCTGCGCCACCGCCAGCGTCAGCGCGGCGGCCAGTCGAGTTCGACGAGCACCGGCGCGTGGTCGCTGGGGCGCTCGTTGCGCCGCGGCGTCTTGTCGATGCGGCAGGCGCGCAGCGCCGGCGCCAGCGCGCGGCCGACCAGCACGTGGTCGATGCGCAGCCCCTGGTTGCGGCGGAACGCCAGGTTGCGGTAGTCCCACCAGCTCCAGCTCTTGTCCGGCTGCTCGAAGGCGCGGAACGCATCGACCAGGCCGAGGTCGAGCAGGGCGCGGAAATGCGCGCGTTCGACGTCGGTGCAGTGGATGGTGCCGCGCAGCCCTTCGGGGTCGAACACGTCGCGGTCTTCGGGGGCGATGTTGAAATCGCCGAGCAGCACCAGTTCGGGGTGCTGCACCAGTTCGGTGCACAACCAGGCGGCGAGCGCGTCGAGCCAGCGCATCTTGTAGGCGAATTTGTCGCTGTCCGGAGCCTGGCCGTTGGGAAAATACGCGCCGACGACGCGCAGGCCATCGACGGTGGCGCTGATCACGCGCGCCAGCGGATCGTCGAAGCCGGGAATGTTGCGCACGACGTCGACCGCCGCGGCGCGGCTCAGCAGCGCCACGCCGTTGTAGGTCGGCTGGCCGAAGCACACCGCCTGCCAGCCGGCCTGCACCAGCGCGTCGTGCGGAAACCTGGCGTCGATCAGCTTGGTTTCCTGCAGCGCGACGACGTCGGGCTGCTCGACGGCGAGCCAGTCGAGCAACTGCGGCAGGCGCACGGCCAGCGAGTTGACGTTCCAGGTGGCGATTTTCATCACAGAGGG
>JAJZHH010000149.1 GCA_021804595.1 Pseudomonadota bacterium | reverse complement strand
TGCGCTGCGTGCAGCGTGCATCTGGCGCCGCGCGCCGACGCCGCGCTGGCCGCCGAGCTGCGCTCGGCCAACCGCGACGCACAGGTTCTGCTGCAACAGCTGCGCGCACCTGCCCCCGGCGCCTGCGCGGCGCGCCGCGAGCGCTACGCAGACCTGATCGGCCGGCTGCACGCGCTCGAGATGCAGGCCAACGCGCGTGAGCTGCCGCCAGCTTCCTTGCTCGCGCGCCTCGCGCGCCGCGCCATCGGCGGCGACACCGGCTTCAGCGCCAAGCCGAGCGCGCGTGCGTTGCACGGCGCCGCATCGACGCTGGAGCAGATGCAGCTGGTCGATTGCGCCGGGCACCTGCACGGCGCCGCGTTGTCCGCCTTCGCCGGACAGGCCGACATCTTCCTGGCGCAAGCACTCGCCTACGAAGCGGCGCTGGAGCCATGAGCACGATCCGGCGCGACGAACTGCTGCGTGCTCTGCGCAATGCCGCGCGTGCGGTGCTCGGCGACGACCTCAACCGCATGCGTGGCTTTGCCCGCGCCCAACTCGACGCGCTGGCGCAGCAGGCGCTGTACATCGGTGCCGGCGTCGCCGACGGCTCGATAGACGAGCCGATGCGAGGCTATTTTCTCGATGCGCTGCGAGAAATGACGCGCAGTTTCGTCAACACGCTGATCGGCTTGGCTGAAATCGCCGTCGAACGCCTGTACAACGCGTTGCTCGACGTGCTATGGCAGGCGCTCGGCGCCATCGCCGGCGTCCGGTGGCAACCCCCTTGATTTTTGGTTACATCGCTTGCGCTTCCATTCAAGCATCATGGAACAACTTTCCGCATCCAATCGGAGGTTGTCATGGCGAAAATTCTGGTCCTGTACTACAGCACCTGGGGTCACGTCGAGCGCATGGCGCAGGCCGTTGAAGCTGGAGTGCGCGAGGTCGAAGGCGTCGAAGTCACGCTCAAGCGTGTTCCCGAGACCATGCCCGACGCGACGCTGGCGGCGATCCACGCCAAGACCGCGCAGGATGCACCCCTGGCGCGGCCCGACGAGCTCGGCGACTACGACGCCATCGTGTTCGGCACGCCGACCCGCTTCGGCAATATGTGCGGTCAGATGCGCAATTTTCTCGACCAGACCGGAGCGCTGTGGCAGCAAGGCCGGCTGGTCGGCAAGATCGGCAGCGTGTTCGCGAGCACCGCAACGCAACACGGCGGCCAGGAGACCACGCTGACCTCGTTCCACACCACGCTGCTGCACCACGGCATGGTCATCGTCGGCGTGCCGTACAGCTGCCCGCAATTGACTGCGATGGACGCGATCAGTGGCGGCACGCCGTACGGCGCGACCACGATGAGCGCCGGTGACGGCAGCCGCATGCCCAGCGACGCCGAGCTCGAAGTCGCGCGCTTCCAGGGTCGTCACGTCGCGCAGCTGGCGCAGCGCCTGTTCGGCTGACGCGCAGCCGGCGTGGACGATCTCTACGACTACATCGTCGTCGGCGCCGGCTCGGCCGGCAGCGTGCTTGCCGCGCGCCTGAGCGCGGCCGGCTCGGTGTGCCTGCTCGAAGCCGGCGACGCCGCGCGCGGCGCCAGCGTCGAAGTGCCGATGGGCCTGCCGCTGCTGTTGCGCGGAACTCGCCACAACTGGGCCTTCGACACCGTGCCGCAGCGCGCGCTGGACGGGCGCCAGCTGTACTGGCCGCGCGGCAAGGGGCTGGGCGGCAGCAGCGCGATCAACGCGATGATCTATATGCGCGGCGACCCCAGCGATTACGACGGCTGGGCCGCGGCCGGCTGCACCGGCTGGGACTGGGCCACGCTGCTGCCCTTGTTCCGCGCGCACGAGGACAACGCGCGCGGCGCCGATGCCTGGCACGGCACCGGCGGTCCGCTGCCGGTGGCCGACATCGCGCAGCCGAATGCGCTGAGCCTGGCCTTCGTCGCCGCCGGGGTGCAGGCCGGCTTGGCCGAACGCGACGATTTCAACGGCGCGGCGCGCGACGGCGTCGGCCTGTACCAGGTCACGCAGCGCCGCGGCCGCCGCGTCAGCGCGGCACGCGCCTTCCTCGACAGCGTGCCCGGCGGCGCGCCACTGCAGGTGCACTGCGGCGCGCAGGTCACGCGCGTGCTGATCGACGCCGCGTCGCGGCGCGCCTATGGCGTCGAACTGCGCGACGCCGGCGGCACGCGCACCGTGCACGCGCGGCGCGAAGTCGTGCTGTGCGCCGGCGCGGTGCAGACGCCGCAGCTGCTGATGCTGTCGGGCGTCGGCGACGGATCCGCGTTGCAGCGCGTCGGCGTGCGCTGCCTGCATCACAGCCCGCAGGTTGGCGCGAACCTGCAGGACCACCTCGACGTCACCGTGCTGCAGCGCGAACGCGGCTCGCTGGCGGTCGGCGTCGGCGCGCGCATGCTGCCGCGACTGTGGCGCGCGAGCTGGCGCTGGCGCCGCGACGGCGCCGGGCTGCTGGCCAGCAACGCGGCCGAGGCCGGAGGATTCGCGCGCAGCGATTCGTCACAGCCGCGTTGCGACCTGCAGTTCCACTTCGTGCCGTCGCTGCTGCGCGACCACGGCCGCAAGCTGTGCTGGGGCTACGGCTACACGCTGCACGTGTGCCAGCTCTACCCGTACAGCCGCGGTCGCATCGAACTGGCCGACGCCGACGCGGCGACGCCGCCGCGCATCGACCCCGACTACCTCGGCGACGCACGCGACCTCGCGGTGCTGCGCGCCGGCTTCCGGCTGGCCCGCGCCATCGTCGGCGCACCGGCGCTGCGCGCGCATTTCGCCGCCGAATACGACGCACGCGCGGCGGCCGACTCCGACGAGGCGATCGACGCCTTCATCCGCGCCAACGCCGAATCGATCTACCACCCGGTCGGCAGCTGCCGCATGGGCGCCGACGCGCAATCGGTCGTCGACCTCGATCTGCGCGTGCGCGGCGTCGACGGGCTGCGCGTGGCCGACGCGTCGATCATGCCCACGCTGATCGGCGGCAACACCAACGCGCCGTGCATGGTGATCGGCGAACTGGCCGCGCGCCGCATGCTCGCGCCGCACTGACGCGACGGGGGGCGCCTCAGTCGTGCAGCCCGCGCTCGTCGGGCTCGTCGGTCGAGGTCGAGATCACGCTGACCGATTTGCCGTGCATGCGCCGCCAGGCGTAGATCGCGTAACCGGACAGCGCATACGCCAGGAACAGCGTGAACAGCACCACCGGTGGCCGGTACGCGATCAGCCCGATCAGCAGCGCGATCAGGAACAGCGTGATGAACGGCACGCTGCGACGCAGGCTCAGGGCCTTGAAGCTGTAGAACGGCACGTTGGTGACCATGCTCATGCCGGCGAACAGCGTGATCGCGAAGGCCGGCCAGCGCAGCTCGGCGCCGACGTAGCCCAGGTCGGTCATGACCCAGATGAAGCCGGCGGCGACCGCCGCGGCGGCCGGGCTCGGCAGTCCCTGGAAGTAGTTCTTGTCGACCACGCCGATGTTGGTGTTGAAGCGCGCCAGTCGCAGCGCGCCGCCGACACAGTAGACGAACGCGGCCAGCCAGCCGAGCTTGCCCAGTCCGTGCAGCGACCATTGGTACATGACCAGTGCCGGCGCAGCGCCGAACGACACCATGTCAGCCAGCGAATCGAACTGGGCGCCGAATTCGCTTTGCGTGTGCGTCAGCCGCGCGACACGGCCGTCGAGGCTGTCGAGCAGCATCGCAATGAAGATTGCCGTGGCCGCCAGCGCGTAGCGCTGGCCCATCGCCATCACGATCGCATAGAAGCCGCCGAACAGTGCTGCGGTCGTGAACGAATTGGGCAGCAGGTAGATGCCGCGGCGCCGGCGAGTGCCTTGTAGCAGATCCTCGCCCGGGTCGGGCAGCCCGGCGTCGAGGTGCTCGTCGTCGTCGCGCTCGAGCGGCGCTTGCGCACCCGGCTTCACGCGCCGGCCTCCGACGCCCAGCGCGCCAGCACGGTGCGGGTGGCGCTCACCTTCTCGCCGATCGACACCGCCGGCTGCGCATCGAGCGGCAGATAGACGTCGACGCGCGAGCCGAAGCGGATGAAACCGAAACGCTGGCCACGCTGCAGCGCGTCGCCGGCTGCCACATAGCACAGCACGCGGCGCGCGACCAGGCCGGCGACCTGTACCGTCGTCACCCGGCCCCCGGCGCAGTCGATCACCAGCGCGTTGCGCTCGTTCTCCAGCGACGCCTTGTCGAGGTCGGCGTTGACGAAACGCCCCGGGAAATAAGTCACCGAGACGATGCGCCCGTCGACCGGCGAGCGGTTCGAATGCACGTTGAACACGTTCATGAACACGCTGATCTTCAGCGCCTGGCGCTTGGCGTACGGATCGTCGCAGCGCTCGATCGAGACGATGCGGCCGTCGGCCGGCGCGACGATCGCGCGCGCATCATCGGGCAGCGCGCGCGGGGGATCGCGGAAGAACTGCACGACGAAGGCGCTGATCAGCCACAGCGGCAGCGACCACCACAGGCCCGCCAGCGCGGACACGAGCACGGACGCGAGCAGCGCTGCGCCGATGAACGGCCAGCCCTCGCGGGCAAGAATCGGATGGGGATATTGCATGGCAGCAAGTGTACCCGCTGGCCGCCGTGCGGGGCGCTCGACGGCACCGCTGCGCGCCGCCCTGCGGCGGCCTGGACGCGGCCCGAGCGGCGCCGGGCTTGCAAGCCCGGCGCTGCCGTTCAAGGCCCGCGTCAGTTCTTCGACTTGTCGACCAGTTTGCTGGCCTTGATCCACGGCAGCGA
>JAJZHH010000060.1:9759-18744 GCA_021804595.1 Pseudomonadota bacterium | reverse complement strand
AGGCTGCGTCGATCGAGCAGACCTCGGCCACGCTGGAGCAGAGCGCCGCGTCGGTGCAGCACAACGCCGACAACGCGAGGCTGACCGCCGGCATCGCGCAGCGCGCCGCGCAGCAGGCGCGCGAAGGTGGCGCCGCGGTGCAGCAGACGGTGGGCGACATGGCCGCGATCGCCGAGCGCGTCGGCATCGTCGACGACATCGCCTATCAGACCAATATGCTCGCGCTGAACGCGGCGATCGAAGCTGCCCGCGCCGGAACGCACGGCAAGGGCTTCGCCGTCGTCGCCACCGAAGTGCGCAAGCTGGCCGAGCGCGCGCAGGTCGCCGCGCGCGAAATCGGCGCACTCGCTGCAGGCTCGGTGCGCCAGGCCGGCGCCGCCGGCGAGCGTCTCGGCGAGCTGGTGCCGGCGATCGCGCGCACCAGCGAACTGGTCGAGAACATCAACACCGCCAGCACTGAGCAGGCCGGCGGCATCGCGCAACTCAACCAGTCCGTCGCCCAGCTCAGCTCGACGACCCAGCACGGCGCCTCGGCGGCCGAACAGCTGGCGGCGACCGCCGAGCAGATGAACGCGCGCGCGGACGCGCTGCGCCGCCAGCTCGATCGCTTCCGGCTCGCCTGACGGGGCAGGCCGGAAGCGCCAGCTCAACGCCCCAGCACCAGGTTGGGCAGCGGCGTCGCGCCGTCGGTCTTGAAGCCGTTCGGCAGGTCGGTCACGTAGATCCCGGCCCAGCTCTCGTTGGCCGCGTTGGCCGACGCCGCGCTCAGCGCCAGCCAGCCGCCGCGCAGCGCCTCGCGCTCGAGCGACACCGCGGTGACGCTCGAACCGGCGGGCGCCGCCGGATCGAGCGTGGCCATCGAGTCGCCGAGCGCCACGACCTTGAACAGCGCGCCGACGCTATGGCCGTCGAACGACACGCCGTAGATGCCCGACGCCGGCGCCGAGGCGATGTAGGCCGGGTTCAGCGAGCCCTTGAACACGACGCCGTGATTGCCGTCGACCGCGGCGAAGGCCGAGGCGCGCCAGCGCGGCGGCTCGGCGTCGGCCGGACCCGACGAGCTCGACCCGCCCGAGCCGGTGCTCGATCCGCCCGAGCCGCTGCCGGACCCGCCCGAACCGCTGCTCGAGCCGCCGGAACCGCTGCCGGACCCGCTGGAGCTTCCGGTGCTCGTCGGCGCACCCGAGAAGGTCCAGAACTCGAAGTCCTGGAACTGCGCGCTGCTTCCGGTGCCCGCGTCGGCGACCATCCAGATCTTGCCGCTGCTGGTGTCGACGACGAACAGGCCCTGGTTGTCGGGAACGTAGCGCGTGGTCTGCCACTGGCCGTTGCCGTTGTCGGTCGCTCCGGACTGGCAGGCGGCCTGCAGTTGTGCGCTGCCGTCGGTCGGACACGTCAGCGTGACCCCGTGCATGCCGGATCCGTTGCCCTGCGCGTCGAGCGCCCCGGTATTCCAGGCGCCCCAGAACGCGACGTAGCGACCGTCGAACGACAAGCCCTCGCCGACCAGCGTGAACACCGGCGGCGTCGCGCTCGGCGCGATCGCAGGCAGCGGCTGGCCGTTGCGGTCCGGCACCGGCGTGGTGCCGATCTGCACCACCGGCGTCAGCGTCGGCAGGCTGGCGATCGGCGCGACGTAAATGCCGCCGGCCGTCGGACTGGCCTCGTTGTCCAGCCCGGTGAAAACAACCTTGCTGTTGGCGGCGCTGGGCGGCGCGGTCGAGCCGAACAGCGTGCCGGCCGCAGCGCCCGGGATCTGCGTACTGCTGTCGGCGATCACCTGCACCGGCGAGTTCGCGGTATCGAGGTCGCGGAAATAGATCCCGGTCTTGCCGGAGCCGTCGGTGTAATTGGCCTTCGTGACCAGGTAGCGGTTGCCGGTGACGCTAGGCGAACCCGGGAACTGGTCGAACTTGACCCCGGTCGTGCTTGCGTTGGGCACTTGCATATAGGGGAAGTCGGCCACCGCGCCGAGCAGATTGATGCCGGTGGCCAGACCGCCGGGCAGCGTCACGTAGACCCCGCTGGTGCCGGCTCGGGTGTCGGTTCCGGTCAGCGGATCGGTGTAGGTCCACACCGGCGTGGTCTGGCCGCGGGTGGCGACCAGTCCCGAGCTCATGTCGATGCGCGGGATCGACGGAAACTCGTTGAACGTCGCGCTGGTGTTGTTCGGCGCCGGCACCGCGACGTTCGCGGTGTCGGCCACGATGTACAGCTTGGTGCTCGTCGGGCACATCGCCGCGGTATAGATTCCGCGCTGCGGTTGCGTGGCGCTCGATCCGCCGGCGCCACTCGCACCACTCGCACCACTCGCACCGCTCGCACCGCTCGCGGCGGCGCCGGTCGGGCTCTTGGCACGGCCACGGAAAACGACCAGCCCGTAGGTGTTGATCGACGGTTGGTTGAAACTGAAGAAGGTCAACCCCGCGGAACCCGGCGCCAGCGTCGCGCTGTTGGCAACGATCTTCCAGGCACCGATCACATCGTTGCCGGGAATGCAGTTGCGCGGGTTGGCGAGCAAACTCGTCGGGTCGTAGAAGATGCTCGTGTCCGCCGACGATCCGCCGCCGCCGCCACAGCCGGCGAGCGCCGCCAGCGCGGCGGCGCCGAGGACAGACCGTGAAAACCTGATCGCAGCCATAGCTCGCTCCTCCTGAATGAACCACGTGTAAAGATGTGTTTCATTCTGAACGTGCTGCGTCCGGATTTCCTTGTGCCACCGCAAGCTTGACGCCCGCGGCGAAGCCGGACTGCGAGCCTGGCGCGACGCGCCGTCGGATCAACCGAAACGTGCGGCGTGGTGACCGGTGAACAGGCGCCGTCCGATCGCGCGCTCGCGTCGCTCGAGTTCGCGCAGGCGCTTCAGGTGGTGGCCGCCGACGGCCTCGTAGAGCTGCTTGGCGGCGTCGCTGCCCATCATGCCGCGCATTTGCTCGTGCCAGATGTCCATGGTCCGCGCGTACCACTCGTGGATGGTTTCGCCGGCCAGCCTGTTGCTGTTGTAAACGTTGCGCACCATTGCCACCGGTTTCTCCTTCGATTTCTTGCGGGCACGCGCGCTCCAGATCTGGGTGCGCGATGGCCGCGTCGGGCGGATCGTGGAGACGATTTTCGCGAAGAAATATTGATCTACGTAGGCTTATTTCAGAAATATCACGCCTTATTGACGACGATCACCCGCGCGTGCAACGTTCCGACCGGATCTGGAACCGGTGCTGCGGAAGCCCGCGCGGACAGCAGGTGGATCGCCTGGGCCGGAAACGCCCAGTCGATCGCGGCACCGACCGCCCACGACACGACCGACGCGAGCAGGAAAACCAGCAGCTTGCGCAGCAGACCCGGCTCGAGGTATTCGTCCAAGCGCAGGTGCAGATACCAGGCGGCAAGCGCATAGGCGATCAACGAAGCCAGGATTGAATACATGGACGAATCCTTCGGCCAAAGGAAAACGATGGTATCCGCGACTTCGCTGCGGCGCGCAGCGATTCATGTCCGCCACCTGGACTTTAGATTACGTCTAGTTACCGTTATTACGAATGATTCAAATGCGAAGCGCCGAATCGTCGACCTAGACTGAAATGCAACGGGCGCCGCGACGCCCCACAACGTCGGAGTGCGCGCGATGAACCCGTACTGGCATGGCCTGCTGACCGGGCTCGGCATCAGCGCCGCGCTGGCCGCAGCCGCGGCCTGGCAACTGCGGCGGCGCGCGCAGGGCGCCGCGCGCGCGCTGCAAACCGCGGCATCTTGGTACCGCGCGGTCGTCGAGTGGTCGGACGACGCGATCATCGGCAAGGACCTGCATGGCACGATCCTGAGCTGGAACCCGGCCGCGCAGCGGCTGTTCGGCTACGCCGCGGACGAAGTGCTCGGGCGACCGATCACGATGCTCTTCCCTGCTGGCACCGAGCACGAGGAGACGGTGTTGCTGCACCGCATACGAAGCGGCGAACACATCAGTCATTACGAGGCCGAGCGCATCTGTCGCGACGGCCGCACGGTCACGGTGTCGCTGAGCATCTCGCCGATCAAGGATGCGCGAGGTGAAATCGTCGGCGCGTCGAAAATCGCCCGCGACATCACCGAACACAAGCGCATCGAAGCGCAATTGCGCGACAGCCGCCAGCGCCTGGCGCTGCTGATCGACCAGGCGCCGGTCGCGCTGGCGCTGTTCGACCGCTCGGCGCGCTGCCAGTTGGCCAGCCGACGCTGGGAGCAGGCCTATGGCGCCGCCGACGCCGAACACGACGACCTGGCGGCGCTGTTGCCGCGTACCGAGCTCGACTGGTCCGACGTGCAGCGCCGCGCGCTGGCCGGCGAAACGATGCGCGGCGACGCGCTGCCGGTGTCGCGCGCCGGTGGCGGCAACGGCTGGTTGCGCTGGGCGGTGCGGCCATGGCACGACAGCGACGGCAGCGTCGGCGGCCTGGTCGCGTTCACCGAGGATGTGTCCGGGCTGATCGAAGCGCAGCGCGAGATCGAGCGACTGAACGCCGACCTGCAGCGCCGGGTCGACGAGGGCAGCATTGCACTGAGCGGCGCCCACGACGAACTCGACGCGTTCACCTACGCGGTCGCGCACGAAATGCGCGCGCCGCTGCGCGCGATGAGCGGTTTCAGCCAGGCGCTGATCGACGACCATGCAACCCACCTCGACGGCGAGGCACGCGTCTATCTGGAACAGATCGACGCTGCGGCGCGACGCATGGCGGCGCTGGTCGACGGCATCCTGGCGCTGGCGCGTACCACGCGCAGCACGCCGCAGTGCGTCGACGTCGACCTCGCCGCGCTGGCGCGCCGGCTGCTGCACGAACTCGAGCAGCGCGATCGCGCGCACCGCGTCGACTGGCAGGTCGACGACGCGTTGCGCGTGCACGCCGATCCCCGCCTGGTCGAAGTCGCGCTGCGCCTGCTGCTCGACAACGCGTGGAAGTTCAGCGCGCACGAAACGCAGCCGCGCATTCGCGTCAACGCGGTCAAGCTCGACGGCGTCGACGGCTGCTGCATCGAGGACAACGGTGCCGGCTTCGACATGAGCCACGCGGCGCGCTTGTTCAAGCCCTTCCAGCGTCTGCACCGCCAAGACGAATTCCCCGGCGTCGGCGTCGGGCTGGCGACCGCACAACGCATCGTGCAGCGCCACGGCGGGCGCATCGAAGTCGACGCCAGCCCCGGCGCCGGTTGTCGCGTGTCGTTCACGCTGCAGCCGGCGTGACGCGCGGCGCGCCGTTCAATGGCCGGCAAACTGCGCAGCGCCGACGGTGACGCGGTTGCGCCCGGCGCCCTTCGACGCGTAGAGCGCGCTGTCGACGCGCTGCAACAAGGTTTCGCGCGTGTCGTCGCGCGCGCGGGTGGCGACGCCGAGCGACGCGGTGAACGGCTCGAGCATGAAATTGTCGCGCTTGCGCACCAGTCGCAGCGACTGGATGCGCGTGCGTATCGTTTCGGCCAGGTGCAAGGCCGCGTCCTCCGGCGTTTGCGGCAACAGCACGATGAACTCCTCGCCGCCGTAGCGCACCGCCTGGTCGGCGCCGCGCAGGCATTTGCGGATCACTTCGGCAACGTTGCGGATCACCGCGTCGCCGAGCGCGTGGCCGTAAGTGTCGTTGATGCGTTTGAAATGGTCGATGTCGACCATCAGCACGCTCAGCGGCTCGCTCGGGTCGACCGCCATCAGTTCGTCGAATTGCGCGTCCATGCCGCGGCGGTTCAACAAGCCGGTCAGCGGATCGAGCAAGGCGGCGCGACGCTGTTGCTCCAGCTCGCTGCGCAGTGTCTCGGTTTCCTCGAGCGTGTCGTGCAATTGCTGTTGCAACTGCACATTTCCGCGCACCGCGTCGCGCGTCGCATCGGCCAGCCGCATCACGACCGCTTCGACCGCGTCGGCACCGCTGGCGCCGTCGAGCTCGCCCAGTCCGGCCTCGAGTTCGCGACCGAACGCCGCGGCGCCCTCGCCGGCCTCGCCGACGCTTTGCGCGAGCTGCTCGACCAGCTGTTTCAAGTCGCCGCCGACACCGCGCAGGTTCTTGTACGGATCGACCGCGATGTGGCGTTCATGCAACTCGGCGAACAGGAAGGCGTCGAGCGCGCGCCCGCTGTGCAGGCGTTGATCGATTTCGGCGCGCAGTTCGGCGTGCGTACCGGCCGCGTACAGATACGCGACCGCATAGCACTGCGGAGTCGGTGCGATCGCGTGCTCGAGCAGCAGTTCGAACGCGCGTTCGCCGAGCTTGCGCGCTTCGTTGAAGTCCTGATGCGCTATCTTGGAATCGACGGCAGGCATGGCAATGTCCCGGTGGTCGCAAGCGTCCGCCGTCGCTTGCCAGTGCAAGCAAAATGGCAACTTTCAAACGGAACTTGCGGATTTCTTTAGGATTCTATACCGTCTATTCCGATTCCAACCCCCTGAAACGCATGTTTGACCCAACCCAGGTGCCGGCGCCCGCGCCGGCCGGCCAGATCCATCCGCTCGGCCAGGCGCTGATCGCCGCGGTCGACGAGCGCGATCGCCACACCGGCGAGCATTGCCGCCGGGTTTGCGTGCTCGCGGTCGAACTCGGCCGCCGCGTCGGCCTCGACGCGGCAGCACTCGACTTGCTGCACCAGGCCGCGGCGCTGCACGACCTGGGCAAGATCGGCGTACCCGACATGGTGCTGCTCAAGCGCGGGCGGCTCGACGAAGACGAGTGGGAAGTGATGCGCAGCCACGCCGATCGCGGCGCGCGGCTGATCACCGCGGCCGGGCTGCACGATGCCCACGCGCTGGCCAAGATCGTGCGCCACCACCACGAGCACATCGACGGCAGCGGCTACCCCGACGCGCTGCGCGGCGACGCGATTCCGCTGCTGTCGCGCATCGTCGCGCTGGCCGACAGCTACGACGCGATGTGCGAGCCGCGCTCGTACCGCGACGCGCTGCCCGCCGCGCAGGCGCTCGAGATCATGCGCGGCGAGCGCGGCGTGAAATTCGAGCATGAGCTGTTCGCACAGTTCGAGCAGGCCCTGTTCGAGCTCGGCGTCTGACATCGTTCCGGCGCTCGCTCGCCGGCAAGCCGAAAATGCGCGATAATCTGAGGTTGCCTGGAATCGTGCGATGACCTATTCGGTCAAGGAAATCTTCTACACGTTGCAAGGCGAAGGCATGCAGGCCGGGCGAGCCGCGGTATTCTGCCGCTTCGCCGGGTGCAATCTGTGGTCGGGCCGCGAAGCCGACCGCGCTGGCGCGCAATGCCGCTTCTGCGATACTGACTTCGTCGGCACCGACGGCAGTGGCGGCGGCAAGTTCGCCGACGCTGCGGCGCTGGCCGCCGCGATGGCCGCGCAGTGGCCGAGCGCAGTCGCCGGACGGCGCTTTTGCGTGCTGACCGGAGGCGAGCCGCTGCTGCAGGTCGACGCCGCGCTGTGCGCGGCGCTGCATGCGGCCGGCTTCGAAATCGCGGTGGAGACCAACGGCACGCTGCCGGCGCCCGACGGCATCGACTGGATCTGCGTCAGCCCCAAGGCCGGCAACGAGCTGGTGTTGCGCAGCGGCGACGAATTGAAAGTCGTCGTGCCGCAGTTCGGCATCGACCTCGATGCGCTGGCCGCGCTGCCGTTTCGCCACCACCTGCTGCAACCGCTCGACGACGCGCGGCGCGCAGCGAACACCGCCTGGGCGGTGCAGCGCTGTCTGGCTGACCCGCGCTGGAAGCTCAGTTTGCAGACGCACAAGACCTTAGGCATCCGTTGACCCCTGCCGCGCGCATAATGCGCACTGACCGCGAGCGTACCGATCGATGAACAGTGAAACCCAGGAAGCCCCGCAGCGCTATACCGAGCTCGAACTCGACGAGCGGCTGCTGCGCGCGGTGGCCGATATCGGTTACACCACGCTGACCCCGATCCAGCAGCGCGCGATTCCGATCGTGCTGTCGGGCCGCGACGTGATGGGCGCGGCGCAAACCGGAACCGGCAAGACCGCGGCGTTCTCGTTGCCGATCCTGCAGAAGCTGCTGCCGCTGGCCAGCACCAGCGTGTCGCCGGCGCGCCACCCGGTGCGTGCCCTGGTACTGGCGCCGACCCGCGAGCTCGCCGACCAGGTGTTCAACAACGTGCAGGCCTACGCCCGCCACACGCCGCTGCGCTGCGCGTGCGTGTTCGGCGGCATCGACATGGCGCCGCAGACCGCGGTGCTGCGCCAGGGCGTCGAAGTGCTGGTCGCGACCCCAGGGCGGCTGCTCGATCACATCGAGGCCAAGAACGTCTCGCTGTCGCAGGCGCAGTACGTCGTGCTCGACGAAGCCGACCGCATGCTCGACATCGGCTTCCTGCCCGACCTGCAGCGCATCCTCGCCTACCTGCCGCAGCAGCGCACCACGCTGCTGTTCTCGGCCACTTTCTCGCCCGAAATCAAGCGTCTGGCGCAAAGCTATCTGCAGGATCCGGTGCTGGTCGAGGTCGCGCGACCGAACGCCACCGCGAGCAACGTCGAGCAGCTGGTCTACAAGGTCGGCGAAGACAGCAAGCACGCCGCGCTGCTGCAACTGCTGCGCGACCACGAGCTGCGCCAGACCATCGTCTTCGTCAACAGCCGCCTCGGCGCCAGCCGGCTGGCGCGGCTGCTGGCGCGTGACGGGCTGCGCGCGCAGGCGATGCACGGCGACAAGTCGCAGGCCGAACGCCTGGCCACGCTCGACGCGTTCAAGCGCAACGAGGTCGAAGTGCTGGTCGCCACCGACGTCGCCGCGCGCGGCCTGGACATCGCCGAGCTGCCCGGCGTCATCAACTACGACGTGCCGTTCAACGCCGAGGACTACGTGCACCGCATCGGTCGCACCGGGCGTGCCGGCGCGTCGGGACTGGCGATCACGCTGGCCGCAGAGCGTGACGCGCGCGGCCTGGCCGACATCGAGAAGCTGATCAAGCGCTCGATCGAAGTGCGCGAACTGCGCGTCGAACCGCGTCGTCGTCGCGACGAGCGGCCCGCCGAACGCCCCGCCGAACGCC
>JAJZHH010000060.1:0-9659 GCA_021804595.1 Pseudomonadota bacterium | reverse complement strand
GCGCAGGCCTCGCGCAGCGCCGCAGGACCGGGCTGCAGCGGCGCTGCCGCCTCGCTTTTCGACAACTTGCGCCCATGCGCATCGAGCACCAGCGCGACGTGCAGGTAACGGGGTGACGGCAGCGCCAGCGCGCGCTGCAGCAGCAGCTGGCGCGCGGTCGATGCGGCCAGATCCTCGCCGCGTACGACGTCGGTGACGCCCTGCGCGGCGTCGTCGACGACGACCGCGAGCTGATAGGCCCACAGGCCGTCGGCGCGTCGCAGCACGAAATCGCCGACCCCCGCAGCAACGTCCTCGTCACGCTCGCCCAGACGCCGGTCGACCCAGTGCACGCGCGCATCATCGGGCAGGCGCAGCCGCTGCGCGCGAGGCCCGTCGGCGCGGCGGCATCCGTTGCGGCACGTTCCCGGATACGGCAGCTCGACGCCGGGCGCGGGCGCACGACCCTGCTCCTGCAACGCCCGCGCGATGTCGCGGCGCGAACAGCCGCAGGCATAGATCCGCCCGGCCGCGGCCAGCTGTGCGAGCGCCAGCGTGTAGGCCGCGCCGCGCGTCGACTGGCGCATCGGCGGCGCGTCGGGCAGCAGGCCGCATCCGGCCAGCTGCTGCGCGATCAGCGCCTCGGCGCCGTCAACACAACGCGGCGCGTCGACGTCTTCGATGCGCAGCAGCCAGCGTCCGCCGTGGGCGCGGGCGTCGAGCCACGACGCCAGCGCCGCGACCAGCGAGCCGGCGTGCAGCGGGCCGGTCGGCGACGGCGCGAAACGGCCGACGTACATCGACCGCGGTTCAGAAGCGCAGGTAGTGGTCGATCAGCATCGCGCCGAACAGCAGCGACAGGTAAACGATCGAGTAGCGGAACATGCGCCGCGCCAGCGCGTCGCTGTAGCGCTGCTTGAGCTCCCACGCGTAGGCCAGGAACACCGCGTCGAGCAGCACCGCGGCGACCGCGTAGACGATGCCGCTCATGTGCATCGCGAACGGCATCAGGCTGACCGCGGTCAGCAGCACGGTGTACAGCAGCGCCTGCAAGCGGGTGTACTCGGAGCCATGCGTGACCGGCAGCATGGGCAAGCCCGACTTGCGGTAGTCCTCGGTGCGGTAAAGCGCCAGCGCCCAGAAATGCGGCGGCGTCCACAGGAAGATGATCAGGAACAGGATCAGCGCCTGCGCGTCGACATGACCGCTGACCGCGGCCCATCCCAGCACCGGCGGCATCGCGCCGGAGGCTCCGCCGATGACGATGTTCTGCGGCGTCGCCGGCTTCAGCAGCACGGTGTAGATCACCGCGTAGCCGATGAAGGTGCCGAAGGTCAGCCACATCGTCAACGCGTTGACCTGGGTGGCCAGCAGCAGCATGCCGGCCGCGCACAGGGCGCCGGAAAACGCGATGATCGACGGCGCGTGCAGCTCGCCGGTCGCGCTCGGCCGCCACGACGTGCGGCGCATCACCGCGTCGATGCGCTGCTCGACCAGGCAGTTGAACGCCGCAGCGGCGCTGGCCACCAGCCAGATGCCCAGCGTGCCGAACACCAGCGGGCGCCAGGCCGGCAGCCCCGGCGTGGCCAGGAACATGCCGATCACCGCGCAGAACACGATCAACTGCACGACGCGCGGCTTGGTCAGCGCGTAGTACTGGCGGAGGGTGCGGCGCAGGCCCGGCGCCGGTGGCATCGTGGTCGTTTTCATCGGTCCATCGTCAGGTGGGCTTGGCGCGGGGCTCCGGCCCGGTACACGGAAATCGTCAACAGCAGCACCAGCAGCGCGGCGACACCGTTGTGCGCGACCGCCAGCAGCAGCGGATGCGCGAAGATCACCACGGCCGCGCCGAGCGTGATCTGTACCGCCAGCAACAGCGCGATCTGCAACGCCAGCCGGCGCAACTCGGCGTAGCGTGCCATCGCGACGCACGCAGCGCCGACGATCACCGCCAGCGCCAGCGCGAACAGGCGGTGGCCCCACTGGATCGCGACCAGCGCCTGCAGCGTGATCGCAGAACCGTCTGGATTTTCGCCGAGATTACGCCAGAAGGTAAAACCATGCAGCCAGTCGGCTTGAGGATGCAGCGTGCCGTTGCAGGTCGGGAAACCGGAGCACGCCAGCGCCGCGTAATTGGTGCTGACCCAGCCGCCGAGGAACACCTGCCACAGCGTCGCCAGCAGCGCCAGCCACAGCAGCGCGCGCGTCGTGCTGCCGGCGCGCACGCGAGGCAGGTCGTCGCGGTTGCGCATCCAGAACCATGCCGCGAACACCAGCAGGATGATGCCTCCCATCAGGTGCAGCGTGACGATCAGGGGCTTGAGCAACAGCGTGACGGTCCACGCTCCGAACAGACCCTGCAGCACGACCCAGGCCACGAGCAGCAGCGGCAGCCCCAGCCGCACCGAATTGCGGCGGCGCCGCGTCAGCGCCGCGCGCACCGCCATCGCGACGATCAAGGCACCGATGATGGTCGCGACGTAGCGATGGATCATTTCGACCCAGGCCTTGAACGGGCTGACGTTGCCCTGCGTGCCGCCCTGCTCGGCCACCGCCTGGCCGATCTGCACATGCGCCTGCGCCGGCGTGAAATGGCCGTAGCAACCCGGCCAGTCGGGGCAGCCGAGGCCGGCATCGGTCAAGCGAACGAAAGCGCCGAACATCACCAGGTCGAGGGTCAGGAACACCAGCAGCGCGACCAGCTTGGGCCAGCGCATGCGCAAGGCCGCGAACAACACGAACAGCAAGCCGCCAAGCCACATCGCGGCCTGCACCGCGTGCAGCGAGAACGACCACACGGTCGGCACCGCGGTCGACAGATTGCCCGTCATCGCAAAGGCTCCAGGTGGCGCGGCTTCCAGCCGGCGCTGTTGTACAGCAGCTTCTTGAACACCCCCAACGCCGGCAGCGGCTGCACCGGAGCGTCGAAGCGCAGCATCAAGTGGCCGAGCGGATCGACCAGCCACAGCGCGCCTTCGAGCCCGGCGCCGGGCGCCGTCGGCAGCCACGCGCGCAATTGCGCCGGGTTCGCGCGCAGCATCATCGTGCCGGCGGCCGGCGCGAGCACGCCGGGGTTGACCGGCGCGTCGTCGAGCACCAGCCAGATGCGCGCGACGCGGTACTGGTCCTCGCCCGAGGCGAGGCGGAACTGGCGCATGTCGAACAACAACTGCTGGCAGGTCGCGTCGCACGCCGCCGGCGCCGCCATCACCATCAGCCAGTAGCCGTCGTAGCGGCGCAGATCGACCGGCTGGCCGCGCAGATCGTGCAAGGTCAGCGCCGGCACCGGACGCTGCGGCTCGATCAGTTCGCCGTACGCCGGGCGTCCGCGCGGATGGACGACGAAGAACAGCAGCGCGGCCAGCACCACCGGTGCGGCCGAAACCGCGAAGATCAGCGCCAGCGTGCGCCGGTTGCGCCGAGCGACTTGCCGGTTCAACGTTGCTCCTTCGTCGCGACACCCCGGCGCAAGCGCCGCGTCGTGAAATAGACCATCAACCCCGCTCCGAGCACACTCATCGCCCACCATTGGAACGCATAACCGAAATTGCGCTCCATGCCGGTGTCGGCGCGCGGCCATTCGCACACCAGGCCCGGCTCGCACGGCGCCAGCTGCTGCAGCACATAGGGCAGCAGCTCGATGTGGTGCGCGGCGGCGAACGGTGCCAGTTGCACGTTCTGCCGGATCACCGCGTCGGGCGCGTCCTTGGCGAACGAGAACCACTGCGACGGCGGCGGCGCCAGCCGGCCGTGGACGTCGACGGTACCGGCCGGCGTCGGCACGCCCGGCACCAGTGCGCCCGGCGCGAAGGCCGACGCGACCCAGCCGCGCTCGACCATGATCCAGCGCTGCGTTCCGGCCAGCCGCAGCGGGGTCAGCACCCAGAATCCCGAGCGCCCCGCGTGCTGGCGGTTCTGCAGGAACACGGTCCACCCGGCCGCGTAGCGGCCGCGCGCGTGCAGCGGCCGCCAGGCGTCGCGCGCGGCGTCGAAGGTCTGCGCACCCTGCTCCAGTGCCGGCCCGCGCATGCTCGCCTCGATGCGCTCGGTGAGCTGCTGTTTGGTCTGCCCGCGCCCCCATTGCCAGCGGCCGAGCAGCGCGGTGGCGACGATCAGCGCCAGCGCCAGCACCAGCGTCAGGATTTCCCTAGGCCGCAGCGGCACACGCACGCTTGATGGGACAATTGGTTGTTGCATCAATTCGCCCGCATGCGTCGGGCCCTGGAGTGAGCCTTGCACATCATCGTCGTGATCGCCTTCGTCGCCATCCTCGCCAGCCTGTTCTCGGGACTGTATTTCGTGATGAAGGACAAAGGTCGCAGCGATCGCGCGGTCAACGCGCTGAGCTGGCGCATCGGACTGTCGATCCTGCTGTTCATCTTCATCCTGGTCAGTTACCGGCTGGGCTGGATCCACCCGACCGGCATTCCGCTGACCCCGCGCTGAGCGTGGCCAGCGGCCCGGCGCGATCGGCGCCGGGCTCGCGCAGGATCACAGCCAGTAGACCAGCACGTACAGCAGCAGCCAGACCACGTCGACGAAGTGCCAGTACCACGCTGCGCCTTCGAAGGCGAAGTGGTGTTCGGCCGTGAAATCGCCGCGGATCATCCGGCGCAGCACGACGCTCAGCATGGTCGCGCCGAGCAGCACGTGAAAGCCGTGGAAGCCGGTCAGCATGAAGAAGGTCGAGCCGTAGATGCCCGACGTCAGCTTCAACCCCAGTTCGGTATAGGCGTGGTGGTATTCGTAAGCCTGCAGGAACAGGAAGCAGATGCCGAGCACGACGGTCGACGCCAGCCAGAAGATGGCCTTGCGCCGGTGGTCGGCGCGAAGCGCGTGGTGCGAGATCGTCAGCGTCAGCCCCGAACTCAGCAGCAGCGCGGTGTTGATGGTCGGGATCGGCCACGGATCCATCGCGTGCACCGCGGGGATCAGGCCCGACGGGCCGACGCTGGGCCACGCGGCCTGGAAGTGCGGCCACAGGATCTGGCTGTGCAGGGCGCCGAGGTCGGGCAGAGCATAGACCCGCGAGTAGTACAGCGCGCCGAAGAACGAGGCGAAGAACATCACCTCGGAGAAAATGAACCAGCTCATGCTCCAGCGGAACGACGTGTCGACCGCCTGGTTGTGCATGCCGCCTTCGCTCTCGGAGATCGCCCGGCCGAACCAGCGGTACATCGTGAACACCAGCCACAGCAGGCCGAAGGCCGCCAGCCACTGTCCGTGCGGGACGCCGTTGAACCAGAACGCGGCGCCGAACGCCATCATCACCAGGCCGGTGGCGGCCAGCACCGGGAACGGCGAAGGTCCCGGCACGAAATATCCGTTGTGATTTGCTGTTGTCGACATATCGTCTTCCTCGCGTTTACGAATGACCGGTCGGGATGACCCAATGAATGATGAGCATCAGCAGCCCGACGAACAGGGCTGCCGAGACGAGACCCGCGATCGCCACGTGCACGATGTTCAGATCCTCGAAATCCTTCTCGCGGTCGCGCGACTTGCGCACGCCGAGGAAGGCCCAGAAGATCGTTTTGAATGCGCGCACGAAGGAGCTCATCGCGGCCTCAGAGCAATGTCCAGCGCAGCACGAAGCCGACGAGAATCGCCGCCGCGATGCTCAGCGTGATCAGCGCCAGCCTCAGGTTGCGGCGCTTCAGGTCCTTGCCGATGCGGTCGTTCATCGCGCGTCGTTCAGTGGTCGGCGAGCACCCGCGTCGCGGTCTCGTCGAGCTTGGGCGGGTGCTCGAAAGTGTGGAACGGCGCCGGCGACGGCACTTCCCATTCCAGGCCGTGCGCACCGTCCCACGGCCGCTGCGGCGCCGGCTGGCCGCGGCCGCGCAGCACCGGGATGACGACGGCGAACAGGAAGTAGGCCTGGGCCAGTCCGAAGCCGAGCGCGCCGATCGACGAGATCGCGTTGAAATCGGTGAATTGCACCGGGTAATCGGCGTAGCGCCGCACCATGCCGGCCAGGCCGAGGAAGTGCTGCGGCAGGAAGGTGATGTTGAAGGTGATCAGCGAGGTCCAGAAATGGATCTTGCCGGCACGCTCGTCGTACATCACGCCGGTCCACTTCGGCGACCAGAAATAGAAGCCCATGAAGATCGCGAACAGCGATCCGGCGACGAGCACGTAGTGGAAGTGCGCGACGACGTAATAGGTGTTGTGCAGCTGAGTGTCGATCGGAGCCGTCGCCAGCACCAGGCCCGAGAAGCCGCCGAAGGTGAAGACGAAAATGAAGCCGATCGCGAACAGCATCGGCGTCTCGAAACTCAGCGACCCGCCGTACATGGTCGCGATCCAGTTGAACACCTTGACGCCGGTGGGCACCGCGATGAGCATCGTCGCGTACATGAAGAACAGCTGGCCGGTGGTCGGCATGCCGGCGGTGAACATGTGGTGCGCCCAAACGATGAACGACAGGATCGCGATCGACGCGGCGGCGTAGACCATCGAGCTGTAGCCGAACAACGGCTTGCGCGAGAACGCCGGCACCACCGAGCTGACGATGCCGAACGCCGGCAGGATCATCACGTAGACCTCGGGGTGGCCGAAGAACCAGAACAGATGCTGGTACAGCACCGGGTCACCGCCGCCGGCGGCGTTGAAGAAGCTGGTGCCGAAATGGCGGTCGGTCAGCGTCATCGTCACCGCGCCGGCGAGCACCGGCATGATCGCGATCAGCAGGTAGGCGGTGATCAGCCAGGTCCAAGCGAACAGCGGCAGCTTCATCAGCGTCATGCCGGGCGCGCGCATGTTGAGGATGGTGACGATGATGTTGATCGAACCCATGATCGACGAGGCACCCATCAAGTGCACGGCGAAGATCACCAGGTCCATGCCCATGCCCTGCTGGATGGTCAGCGGCGCGTACAGCGTCCAGCCGACCTGCGGCGAGCCGCCGGAGACGAAGAACGACGTGGTCAGCAGCAGCGCGGCCGGGATCAGCAGCCAGAAGCTGAGGTTGTTCATGCGCGGGAACGCCATGTCGGGCGCACCGATCTGCAGCGGAACCATCCAGTTCGCGAAGCCGACCATCGCCGGCATCACCGCGCCGAAGATCATCAGCAGGCCGTGCATCGTCGAGATCGACAGGTACAGCTGCGGGTTCAGGAACTGGATGCCGGGCTGCGCCAGCTCGGCGCGGATCAGCATCGCCAGGATGCCGCCTTCGAACAGCATGAACAACGCGAACAACAGGTACATCGTTCCGATGTCCTTGTGGTTCGTCGAGAACAGCCAACGCCGCCAGCCATGGGGGCGATCGTGGGCATGGTCCCCGGCGCCGGCCGGGGCATGGTCTAGCACTGCGCTCATCGGGTGCACTCCTCGGGGTAAATGGAAAGAAGCGGCCTGGCTATAGGTCTATGAAGTTCGAACGACTTCGCTTGTGGGTGCCAGGCCGCGCTGCGCCGGTGTCAGCTGTCGGCGCCCGACGGCGGCAGCTGGCCGCCGCCGGCCTTGATCGCGGCCTGCGTGGTCTTCACCCAGGCGCGGTAGTCGTCCAGCGAAACGACCTTGACGACGATGGGCATGAAGGCGTGGCCCTTGCCGCAGATCTGCGCGCACTGACCGTAATAGGTTCCGATCCTGTCGGCCTTGAACCACGTCGCGCGAATGAACCCGGGAATCGCGTCGAGCTGCACGCCGAACGACGGCACGTACCAGCCGTGGATCACGTCGGCCGAGGTGGTCAGGATGCGCACTTTCTCGTTGACCGGAACGACCAGCGGATGGTCGACCTGCAGCAGGTAGTTGTTGGGCTTGGCCGCGTTGCCGAAAATCTCGCTCATCGGCGTCGTCAGCGTCGAGTAGAAGTTGATGCCCTTGCCCGGGCCGTCGACGTAGTCGTAGCCCCACTTCCACTGGTAGCCGGTGACCTTGACGGTCATGAACGAGTTCGCGGTGTTCTCCTGCGCGACGACCAGCTTGGTCGCCGGAATCACCATCGCGATCACGATCAGCAGCGGCACCACGGTCCACGCCACCTCGACCGCGGTGCTCTCGTGGAACTTGGCCGCGACCGCGCCTTTGGACTTGCGGAACTTGAACACCGAATAGAACATCACGCCGAACACGACGATGCCGATGCCGAGGCAAATCAGCATCACCATGTAGTTCAGGTCGCGCTGGTCGGCGGCGATCTGGGTCACCGGCGGCTGGAAATCGATGCCCCAGGTCTGCGGACCGCCGGGAAGGCTCTGCGCGCCGAACGCGTTGGCGACGAACAGCGCCGACGCCGCTGCGAGGTAGTGCTTCAGTTTCATCTTCGGTGTCACCTTCATATGGAAAACTTCGGCCAGCCCGGAATCAGGCGGCGAGCACGGCGCGGCGCAAGTCCCTGGCCAGGGCCTCGCGCCGTTCGGGTCGCGTGTAACGCCCGACGAAAGCCTGTCTGCCCGACTCGGAAATCGCGACCAGTCCGTTGTCGTGCAACACGATCCTGGCCCAGCGCGGATTGAACTCGGCGCGCTCGAAGCGCCCCCCGCACTCCCACTCGACGACCAGCGCATGGGCCGAAATCGCCACGCGCTCGCGGTCGCCGGCGTGACGCGCATAGACCAGCAGCGCGACGCCGAACGCCAGCAATTCGACCAGCGTGAACGGCGGCACCAGCTTGGCGCCGCCGGCCCAGCACAGCAGCGCGACGAACAGCGAGACCAGCGTCAGCGAGACGAAGAACAGCAGCAGCTGGCGCGGACTGATCGAACAGTTGCGCCGCAACAGCCAGACGAACGTGCCGTCCTGGCTGAGCGGCCTGCCGAGCAGGCCGAAATCGACGCTGTCCACCCACTGCACCGCTGTCCCCACGCTGATGTCGTTCGCCGCCGTTGGCCATCGCTGGCCGTCGTCAGCTGGCAGGCGCCGACTATTGCTCGTTTGCTTGATCTCGCGCAACACCTCGGCCGCACGAAGCCCGTAATCGATCCATTATAAGGAGCCGATCGCTCGCGCCGTTGCGCGGGCGATCGATTTGGCTCGATTTTGCGCACAATCAAGACGGTCCGCCACTTATCTCGTTCAGCCGATACAACAGGGGCCGTCGCCGCGCAGGCGCGGCGGGTCGGCGCCGACGCGATCAGCGCCGCGCGCGCGAACCGCGCAGCTGCTCGACGGGGAAGGTGGCGACGCCGTCGCGCGCGCCGCGTGTCGCCGGCTTGTAGGCGTGACCGTAGATCAGCTCGAAACTGAGCTCGACCGCGCCGCTGCCCAGCGCCTGCTGCAACAGGCGCCAGCGCCGCGGCGTGCGCAGGCCCGGCGCGGCCGCCGCGTGCGGCGCGCGCCCGAGCTCGGCCAGTTCGGCTAGCGCCGCGCGCGCGTCGGAGTAGCGCAGCGTGACGATTTCCATGTCCATCACCGGCTCGGCGAAGCCTTGCGCGAGCAGCAGGTCGCCGAGGTCGTGCATGTCGACGAAGTCCGGCGGCACGACGCCGAGCTCGCGCACCGCAGGCACGCGCAGTTCGCGCAGCGTGTCGGGACCGAAGCTGGTGAACATCAGCACGCCATCGGGCTGCAACGCGGCGTTCCAGCCACCGAGCAGCGCAGCGACGTCGTCGGCCCATGGCAGCGCGAGGTTGGACCACAGCATCTGCGCGCCGTCGCGCGGCGGCGCGGCCAGCGCGGCCACGCGCACTTCGGCGCGGCCGCGCAGCGCCTGCAGCAGCCGCGGCGGCACG
>JAJZHH010000059.1:4362-18881 GCA_021804595.1 Pseudomonadota bacterium | reverse complement strand
TTTCGGTCGCGCCACGCCGGTCGAGCTCGAATTCCAGCAGGTCGAGAAAGTCTGACCTGCGCGTTTTGACGCCGGCTGAAGCGCCGGCGACACGCTCGCACGCGGGGCGGCCCGGCGCGCGACGCACCCAGGACGGCCCGCCTCGCGCGGGCCCGGAGGCCGCAAGGACGAGGAGCCCGGCGTAGACGCCGGGCGTTCGCACTCGACAGGAGAGCACAGCATGGCGAAGAAAATCGTCGGCTTCATCAAACTGCAGGTCCCGGCCGGCAAGGCCAACCCGTCGCCGCCGATCGGTCCGGCGCTGGGCCAGCGCGGCCTGAACATCATGGAGTTCTGCAAAGCGTTCAACGCGCAGACGCAGAGCATGGAACCCGGTCTGGCGCTGCCGGTGGTGATCACCGCCTACGCCGACAAGTCGTTCACCTTCGTCATCAAGTCGCCGCCGGCCGGCGTGCTGATCAAGAAGGCGATCAAGCTCGAGAAGGGCTCGGCCAAGCCGCATACCGACAAGGTCGGCTCGATCACCCGCGCCCAGCTCGAGGAAATCGCGAAGACCAAGACCAAGGATCTGACCGCCGCCGACCTCGACGCCGCTGTGCGCACGATCGCCGGCACCGCGCGCTCGATGGGCGTGACCGTGGAGGGGGTGTAAATCATGGCGAAGAAGCTTCCGAAGCGTTACGCCGCGCTGCGCGCGAAAGTCGAAGGCAGCAAGCTGTACGCACTCGACGACGCGCTGAACCTGATCAAGGAATGCGCGGTCGCCAAGTTCGATGAGTCGATCGACGTCGCGGTCGCGCTGGGCATCGACGCGCGCAAGTCCGACCAGGTCGTTCGCGGCTCGGTCGTGCTGCCCGCCGGCACCGGCAAGACCAAGCGGGTCGCGGTGTTCGCGCAAGGCGCGAAGGCCGACGAGGCGCGCGCCGCCGGCGCCGATCTGGTCGGTTTCGACGACCTGGCCGAGCAGATCAAGGGCGGCAAGATCGATTTCGACGTGCTGATCGCGTCGCCCGACGCGATGCGCGTGGTCGGCGCGCTGGGCCAGATTCTCGGCCCGCGCGGTCTGATGCCGAACCCGAAGGTCGGCACCGTGACCCCCGACGTCGCCGGCGCGGTGAAGAACGCGAAGGCCGGCCAGGTGCAGTTCCGCGCCGACAAGGCCGGCATCGTGCACTCGACGATCGGCCGTGCGTCGTTCCAGCCCGATGCGCTGAAGAGCAATCTGCAGGCGCTCGTCGAAGCGCTGAACAAGGCGCGCCCGGCCGCTGCGAAGGGCATCTACCTGCGCAAGGTCGCGGTGTCGTCGACGATGGGCATCGGCGTTCGCGTCGATACCTCGAGCATTGCGGCCACCGCCGCCTGATTCGATGCATGACGAGGTTGCGGAGCGATCCGCGACCTCGAACACATTTGGTGGGTCGGCGCTGCGGCAACGTGGCGCCGGGCGATCCAAGACCGTTGGCGAGATGCGATGCATGTCTTAATTGAGAAGCCCGGGGCGACCCGGTATTCGAAGCCGACGCAGATGGCGAACCCGCTGGAAGCTGCAGTCCGTCCCGCCCCGGGCCGGTTTGTCGATCTCCAGAGGACGCTGCAAACCGGTTGTCGCCGCGCAAGCGGCGCGACCTTTTCCTTCAGGAGTCAACCTTGAGTCTGAATCGCACTGAAAAGCAGGCCGTCGTGACCGAAGTCGCGGCGCTTGCGGCGAAGGCGCAAACTCTGGTGCTGGCGGAATACCGAGGAATCGACGTGGAGCCGATGACCAAACTGCGCGCGAATGCGCGCAGCCAAGGCGTCCACTTGCAGGTTCTGAAGAATACGCTGGCCCGACGCGCCGTCACCGGAACCGCGTTCGAGGTCGTGGCCGACGAGATGTCCGGCCCGCTGATCTACAGCTTTTCCGAAGACGCGATCGCCGCGGCGAAGGTCATCCAGGACTTCGCGAAGACCAACGACAAGATGGTCATCCGCGCCGGCGCCTACAACGGCAGGAAGCTCGACGCGGAAGGCGTCAAGCAACTCGCCTCGATCCCCAGCCGCGAAGAACTGCTGGCCAAGCTGCTGGGCGTGATGCAGGCGCCGCTGACCGGCTTTGTCGCGTCGGTCGCCGCGCTGGCGAAGAAGCGCGAAGAAGAGCAAGGCGCCGCGGCCTGAGCCCGCGACGCAACACATCATTCATCGAATTCAGGAGTTAGACGAAATGGCACTGAGCAAAGAAGACATTCTGGAAGCCGTCGGCGGCATGACCGTGCTGGAACTGAACGACCTGGTGAAGGCGTTCGAAGACAAGTTCGGCGTGTCGGCCGCGTCGATGGCCGTTGCCGCCCCGGGCGCCGGCGGCGGTGCTGCCGCGGCGGCCGAAGAGCAGACCGAGTTCAACGTGATCCTGCTCGAAGCCGGCGCCAACAAGGTGTCGGTGATCAAGGCGGTTCGCGAACTGACCGGCCTGGGTCTGAAGGAAGCCAAGGATCTGGTCGACGGCGCGCCGAAGGCCGTCAAGGAAGCGCTGCCGAAGGCCGACGCCGAAGCCGCCAAGAAGAAGCTCGAGGACGCTGGCGCCAAGGCCGAAATCAAGTAATCGGTACACCAGCCCAAGGGGCCCGGAAGGCTGCTGCAGCCTTTCGGGCTTTCGCGCCTTCAAGCGCGCCCCGACGGTTTATGCCTGCGCCCGGCCCCGCCGAGCGCATACATAAACGGTTTCAGTCCAGCGCAGCGGAGCGTCCATGTCCTACTCGTTTACCGAAAAGAAACGGATTCGCAAGAGCTTTGGCACTCGCCAAGGCGTGATCCAGGTGCCCTACCTGCTGGCCACCCAGCTCGAATCCTACGAATCCTTCCTGCAGAAGGACCGGCCGGCCGAACAGCGCCGCAACGAGGGCCTGCAGGCGGCGTTCAACGCGATCTTCCCGATCGTCTCGCACAACCAGAACGTGCGCATGGAGTTCCTCGGCTACCAGCTGGCGCGCCCGGGTTTCGACGTGCGCGAGTGCCAGCAGCGTGGCCTGACCTTCGCCAGCGCGCTGCGCGCGAAGGTGCGGCTGATCGTGATGGACCGCGAAGCGGCCAAGCCGACGATCAAGGAAGTCAAGGAGCAGGAAGTCTACATGGGCGAAATTCCGCTCATGACCGACAAGGGCTCGTTCATCATCAACGGCACCGAGCGTGTCATCGTCTCCCAGCTGCACCGCTCGCCGGGCGTGTTCTTCGAGCACGACAAGGGCAAGACGCACTCGTCGGGCAAGCTGCTGTTTTCCGCGCGCATCATTCCCTACCGCGGATCGTGGCTCGACTTCGAATTCGACCCGAAGGACATCCTGTACTTCCGAGTCGACCGCCGCCGCAAGATGCCGGTGACGATCCTGCTCAAGGCGCTGGGCCTCAACAACGAGCAGATCCTGGCGCATTTCTTCACCTTCGACCGCGTCGACCTGATGGACCAGGGCGGCATGATCGAATTCGTCCCGGCCCACTTCAAGGGCGAAGTCGCGCGCTTCGACATCAACGACAAGAACGGCAACGTCGTCGTGGCGAAAGACAAGCGCGTGACGATGCGTCACCTGCGCGCGCTCGAGGAAAGCGGCACGCAGCGCATCTCGGCGCCCGAGGACTTCCTGCTCGGCAAGGTGCTGGCGCGCAACGTCGTGTCCGAGGACACCGGCGAGATCGTCGCGCTGGCCAACGAGGAGCTGACCGACGCGCTGCTGAAGAAGATCCGCGACGCCGGAGTTCGCCGCGTCGAGACGCTGTTCACCAACGACCTCGACCAGGGCCCGTTCATCTCGCAGACGCTGCGCATGGACGAGACGCCGGACCAGCTCGCGGCCAAGGTCGCGATCTACCGCATGATGCGCCCCGGCGAGCCGCCGACCGAGGACGCTGTCGAATCGCTGTTCAACCGCCTGTTCTTCGACGCCGACGCCTACGACCTGTCGCGCGTCGGCCGCATGAAGTTCAACCGCCGCCTCGGCCGTGATGAGATCGAAGGCGAGATGGTGCTGTCGCACGACGACATCATGGCGGTGATCAAGCTGCTGGTCGAGCTGCGCAACGGCCGCGGCGAAGTCGACGACATCGACCACCTCGGCAACCGCCGCGTGCGCTGCGTCGGCGAACTGGCCGAGAACCAGTTCCGCGCCGGCCTGTCGCGCATCGAGCGCGCGGTCAAGGAACGCCTCGGCCAGGCCGAGACCGAAAACCTGATGCCGCACGACTTCATCAATTCGAAGCCGATTTCGGCGGCGATCAAGGAGTTCTTCGGCTCGTCGCAGCTGTCGCAGTTCATGGACCAGACCAACCCGCTGTCGGAGATCACGCACAAGCGTCGCGTCTCCGCGTTGGGCCCGGGCGGCCTGACCCGCGAGCGTGCCGGCTTCGAGGTGCGCGACGTGCACCCGACGCACTACGGCCGCGTGTGCCCGATCGAAACGCCTGAAGGCCCGAACATCGGCCTGATCAACTCGCTGGCCTTGTTCGCCCAGCTCAACGAGTACGGCTTCATCGAAACGCCCTACCGTCGCGTCGTCGACAGCAAGGTCACCGACCAGGTCGACTACCTGTCGGCGATCGAGGAAGGCAAGTACGTGATCGCCCAGGCCAACGCGGCGATCGACGACGAAGGCCGCCTGATCGACGAACTGGTGTCGGCGCGCGAGAAGGGCGAGACGCTGCTGGTCGGGCCCGAGCGCGTGCAGTACATGGACGTGTCGCCGGCGCAGATCGTCTCGGTCGCCGCGTCGCTGGTGCCCTTCCTCGAGCACGACGATGCGAACCGCGCGCTGATGGGCGCCAACATGCAGCGCCAGGCGGTTCCGGTGCTGCGTCCGGAAAAACCGCTGGTCGGCACCGGCGTCGAGCGCGTCACCGCGGTCGACTCGGGCACCGCGGTCACCGCGCTGCGCGGCGGCGTCGTCGACTACGTCGACAGCGCGCGCATCGTCGTTCGCGTCAACGACGACGAAACGCTGGCCGGCGAAGTCGGCGTCGACATCTACAACCTGATCAAGTACCAGCGCTCGAACCAGAACACCAACATCCACCAGCGTCCGATCGTCAAGCGCGGCGACGTGATCGCGCGCGGCGACGTCGTCGCCGACGGCGCCTCGACCGACATCGGCGAGCTCGCGCTGGGGCAGAACATGCTGGTCGCGTTCATGCCCTGGAACGGTTACAACTTCGAGGATTCGATCCTGATTTCCGAGCGCGTCGTCGCCGAGGACCGCTACACCTCGATCCACATCGAGGAGCTGACCGCGGTCGCCCGCGACACCAAGCTCGGCCCCGAGGAAATCACCCGCGACATCCCGAACCTGTCGGAGAACCAGCTCGCGCGGCTCGACGAATCGGGCATCGTCTACATCGGCGCCGAAGTCGAGGCCGGCGACACGCTGGTGGGCAAGGTCACGCCGAAGGGCGAGACCCAGCTCACCCCCGAGGAGAAGCTGCTGCGCGCGATCTTCGGCGAGAAGGCGTCCGACGTGAAGGACACCTCGCTGCGCGTTCCGTCGGGCATGTACGGCACCGTGATCGACGTGCAGGTGTTCACGCGCGAAGGCATCCAGCGCGACAAGCGCGCGCAGCAGATCATCGACGACGAGCTCAAGCGCTATCGCCTCGACCTCAACGACCAGATGCGCATCGTCGAGGCCGACACCTTCGACCGTATCGCCAAGCTGCTCGTCGGCCGTCCGGCCAACGGCGGCCCCAAGCGTCTGGCCAAGGGCACCGTGGTCACCGCCGAGTACCTGAAGGAGCTCGACCACTACCACTGGTTCGACGTGCGCAGCGCCGACGAGGCCATTGCCCAGCAAGTCGAGCAGCTCAAGGAGTCGCTGGAGAAGCGCCGCCACGAGTTCGACCAGATGTTCGAGGAGAAGCGGCGCAAGCTGACGCAAGGCGACGAGCTGCCGAGCGGCGTGCTGAAGATGGTCAAGGTCCACCTCGCGGTCAAGCGTCGCCTGCAGCCCGGCGACAAGATGGCCGGCCGTCACGGCAACAAGGGCGTGGTATCGAAGATCCTGCCCGAGGAAGACATGCCGTACATGGCCGACGGCACGCCGATGGACGTCGTGCTCAACCCGCTCGGCGTGCCGTCGCGGATGAACATCGGCCAGATCCTCGAGACCCACCTCGGCTGGGCCGCGCACGGGCTGGGTCGTCGCATCGACGCGATGCTGCGCGCCCACGCCAAGGCGACCGAGCTGCGCGCGCTGCTGGCCAGCCTGTACAACTTCAGCGGCAAGCAGGAAGAGCTCGACGCGCTCAGCGACGCCGAAGTGCTCGAACTGTCCAGCAACCTGCGTCGCGGCCTGCCGTTCGCCACGCCGGTGTTCGACGGCGCCTCGGAACAGGAGATCGACCAGCTGCTGCAGATGGCCTACCCGGACGACGAAGCGCAGCGGCTGAAGCTGACGGCGTCGCACAAGCAGGCCATGCTGTTCGACGGCCGCACCGGCGAAGCCTTCGAGCGTCCGGTGACGATCGGCTACAAGCACGTGCTCAAGCTGCACCACCTGGTCGACGACAAGATGCACGCGCGCTCGACCGGACCGTACTCGCTGGTCACGCAGCAGCCGCTGGGCGGCAAGGCGCAGTTCGGCGGCCAGCGCTTCGGTGAGATGGAAGTGTGGGCGCTGGAAGCCTACGGCGCCAGTTACGTGCTGCAGGAAATGCTGACCGTGAAGTCGGACGACGTCAACGGACGGACCAAGGTCTACGAGAGCATCGTCAAGGGCGAGCATTCGATCGAAGCCGGAATGCCGGAATCGTTCAACGTTCTGATCAAGGAAATCCGCTCGCTGGGGCTGGACATCGAACTGGAACGCAATTAAGGAATCGGGAGTCACCCCATGAAAGCCCTACTCGACTTGTTCAAGCAGTTCCAGAAGGACGAGCACTTCGATGCCATCAGCATCGGCTTGGCGTCTCCGGAGAAGATCCGTTCCTGGTCGTACGGTGAAGTCAAGAAGCCCGAGACGATCAACTACCGCACGTTCAAACCCGAACGCGACGGACTGTTCTGCGCCAAGATCTTCGGCCCGATCAAGGACTACGAGTGCCTGTGCGGCAAGTACAAGCGCCTCAAGCACCGCGGCGTGATCTGCGAGAAGTGCGGCGTCGAAGTCACGCAGAGCAAGGTTCGCCGTGACCGCATGGGTCACATCGAACTGGCCTCGCCGGTCGCCCACATCTGGTTCCTGAAGAGCCTGCCTTCGCGCCTGGGCATGATCCTCGACATGCCGCTGCGCGACATCGAGCGCGTGCTGTATTTCGAAGCCTACGTCGTCACCGACCCCGGCATGACCCCGCTGCAGAAGCGCCAGGTGCTGTCCGAGGACGAGTTCGCGGCCAAGCGCGAGGAGTTCGGCGACGAGTTCGTCGCCTACATGGGCGCCGAAGGCGTGCGCGCGCTGCTCGCCGACATGGACCTGGAGCTCGAGACCGCGGCGCTGCGCGGCGACCTGCAGGGTTCGGACACCAAGGTCAAGAAGAACTCCAAGCGGCTGAAGGTGCTCGACGCGTTCCGCAAGACCAGCTCCAAGCCCGAGTGGATGGTGCTGACCGTGCTGCCGGTGCTGCCGCCCGACCTGCGCCCGCTGGTGCCGCTGGACGGCGGCCGCTTCGCGACCTCGGACCTCAACGACCTGTACCGCCGCGTCATCAACCGCAACAACCGGCTGCGCCGGCTGCTCGAGCTGAAGGCGCCCGAAATCATCGTGCGCAACGAAAAGCGCATGCTGCAGGAAGCCGTCGACTCGCTGCTCGACAACGGCCGCCGCGGCAAGGCGATGGTCGGCCAGAACAAGCGTCCGCTGAAGTCGCTGGCCGACATGATCAAGGGCAAGGGAGGCCGCTTCCGCCAGAACCTGCTGGGCAAGCGCGTCGACTACTCGGGCCGCTCGGTGATCACCGTGGGCCCGACGCTGAAGCTGCACCAGTGCGGCCTGCCCAAGCTGATGGCGCTGGAGCTGTTCAAGCCCTTCATCTTCAACCGCCTCGAAGCGATGGGCGTGGCGACGACGATCAAGGCGGCGAAGAAGGAAGTCGATTCGCAGACGCCGATCGTCTGGGACATCCTCGAAGAGGTGATCCGCGAACACCCGGTGATGCTCAACCGCGCGCCGACGCTGCACCGCCTGGGCATCCAGGCGTTCGAGCCGGTGCTGATCGAAGGCAAGGCCATCCAGCTGCACCCGCTGGTGTGCGCGGCGTTCAACGCCGACTTCGACGGCGACCAGATGGCTGTGCACGTGCCGCTGTCGCTGGAAGCGCAGATGGAAGCGCGCACGCTGATGCTGGCGTCGAACAACGTGCTGTTCCCGGCCAACGGCGAGCCGTCGATCGTGCCGTCGCAGGACATGGTGCTGGGCCTGTACTACGCGACCCGCGAGCGCATCAACGGCCGCGGCGAAGGCATGGTGTTCGCCGACATCGGCGAAATCCAGCGCGCGCTGCAGGCCGGCGTGCTCGAGCTGACCGCGCGCATCAGCGTGCGCCTGACCGAGTACGAGCGTGACCGCGCGACGAAGACGCTGACGCCGAAGACCGCGGTGGTGGAAACCACCGCGGGCCGCGCGCTGCTGTCGGAAATCCTGCCCAAGGGTCTGCCGTTCAGCGTGATGAACAAGGCGCTGAAGAAGAAGGAGATCTCGCGCTTGATCAACGCGTCGTTCCGCCGCTGCGGGCTGCGCGACACGGTGATCTTCGCCGACAAGCTGCTGCAGTCGGGTTTCGCGCTGGCCACGCGAGCCGGCATCTCGATCAGCGTCGACGACATGCTGGTGCCGCAGGAAAAGCACGAGCTGATCAACCACGCCGAGCGCGAAGTCAAGGAAATCGAGCAGCAGTACGCGTCGGGCCTGGTCACCCAGGGCGAGCGCTACAACAAGGTGGTCGACATCTGGGGCCGCACCGGCGACGAAGTCGGCAAGGCGCTGATGAATCGCCTGGCCACCGAAGCGGTGGTCGACCGCCACGGCAAGGAAGTGCGCCAGGAGTCGTTCAACTCGATCTACATGATGGCCGACTCGGGCGCGCGCGGCTCCGCCGCGCAGATCCGCCAGCTGGCCGGAATGCGCGGGCTGATGGCCAAGCCTGACGGCTCGATCATCGAGACGCCGATCACCGCGAACTTCCGCGAAGGCCTGAACGTTCTGCAGTACTTCATTTCGACCCACGGCGCGCGCAAGGGCCTGGCCGACACCGCGCTGAAGACCGCGAACTCGGGCTACCTGACGCGCCGCCTGGTCGACGTGACGCAGGACCTGGTGATCACCGAGCCCGACTGCGGCACCGCGCAGGGTGTCGCGATGCGCGCGCTGGTCGAAGGCGGCGAAGTCATCGAATCGCTGCGCGACCGCGTGCTCGGCCGCGTCGCCGCGACCGACCTGGTCAGTCCGGAAACGCAGGAATCGATCGTTCCGGCCGGCGAGATGCTTGACGAGGATCTGCTCGACCTGGTCGAGGCTGCCGGCATCGACGAAATCCGCGTGCGCACCCCGCTGACCTGCGAAACGCGCTACGGCATGTGCGCCAAGTGCTACGGCCGCGACCTCGGCCGCGGCAGCCTGGTCAACGTCGGCGAAGCGGTCGGCGTGATCGCCGCGCAGTCGATCGGCGAGCCCGGCACGCAGCTGACGATGCGCACCTTCCACATCGGCGGCGCCGCGTCGCGCGCCGCGGTGGCCAGCAGCGTCGAGGCCAAGAGTGGCGGTGTTGCGCGCTTCACCGCGACGATGCGCTACGTGACCAACTCGAAGGGCGAGCAGGTCGTGATCTCGCGTTCCGGCGAAGTGCTGGTGACCGACGACTACGGCCGCGAGCGCGAGCGCCACAAGGTGCCGTACGGCGCGCTGCTGTTCGTCAAGGACGGCATGGCGGTCAAGCCCGGCACCGCGCTGGCCAGCTGGGATCCGCTGACCCGCCCGATCATCACCGAATACGCCGGCCGCGCCAAGTTCGAGAACATCGAGGAAGGCGTCACGGTGGCCAAGCAGGTCGACGAGGTCACCGGCCTGTCGACGCTGGTGGTGATCGATCCGAAGCGCCGCGGTTCGGCCAAGATCGTGCGTCCGCAGGTCAAGCTGCTCAACGAGCAGGGCCAGGAGGTGAAGATCCCCGGCACCGAACACCCGGTGACGGTGGGCTTCCAGGTCGGCGCGCTGATCCAGGTGCGCGACGGCCAGGAAGTCGGCCCCGGCGAAGTGCTGGCGCGCATTCCGATGGAAGGCCAGAAGACCCGCGACATCACCGGCGGTCTGCCTCGCGTGGCCGAGCTGTTCGAGGCGCGTTCGCCGAAGGACGCCGGCATGCTCGCCGAAACCACCGGCACGGTGTCGTTCGGCAAGGAGACCAAAGGCAAGATCCGACTCGTCATCACCGACCTCGACGGCCAGAGCCACGAGTTCCTGGTGCCGAAGGAAAAGACGGTGCTGGTGCACGAAGGTCAGGTCGTCAACAAGGGCGAACTGATCGTCGACGGCGCCGCGGAGCCGCAGGACATCCTGCGTCTGCTCGGTGTTGAAGCGCTGGCGCGCTACATCGTCGACGAAGTGCAGGACGTCTACCGTCTGCAGGGCGTGAAGATCAACGACAAGCACATCGAAGTGATCGTCCGCCAGATGCTGCGCCGCGTCGAGATCAAGGACCCGGGCGAGAGCGACTACATCACCGGCGAACAGGTCGAGCGCTCCGAAGTGCTGCAGACCAACTCGGCGCTGATCGAGCGCGGCCAGGTTCCGGCGACCTACAACAACGTGTTGCTGGGCATCACCAAGGCCAGCCTGTCGACCGACAGCTTCATCTCGGCGGCGTCGTTCCAGGAAACGACCCGCGTGCTGACCGAAGCGGCGATCATGGGCAAGCGCGACGAGCTGCGCGGACTGAAGGAAAACGTCATCGTCGGCCGGCTGATTCCGGCCGGCACCGGCATGGCGTTCCACCAGGCGCGCAAGGCCAAGGAGGTGCTCGACCATGCCGAGCGTCAGGCGCAGGCCGCAGCCGAGCTGCAGGCGCTCGAGGACAGCCAGAACGCCGCCGTCGACGAGGCGTCGAGCGAGACCGGAGGCGACGAGACGTCGAACTGAGCAGACGGCGCAGCGCGCCGGGCGACGACCGGCCACCGCGAGGTGGCCGGTTTTTTTTCAGCCGCGCAGGAAGCGCGCGCGGGTCTGCGCGGCGCTGGCCGGGCGCAGCCCGACGCCGGCCAGCACGTCGACCAGGTGGCGCAGCAGCTCGGCGTTGTCGGCGGCCACGCGCCCGTCGGGCAGCCACAGATTGTTCTCGAAGCCGACGCGCACGCCGCCGCCCAGCGCCGCGGCCGCCAGCAGGCATGCCGCCTCGTCCGGCCCGAACGCGCACACGCTCCAGCCCCAGTCCGGGTCGAGCTGCCGCAGCAGGCCGGGAAGCTCCTGCGGCCGGCCGTCGCGCGGCCCGGCGTAGGCGCCGAGCACCAGCAGCACTTCGACCGCCAGCTCGGCGCCCGAGTCGGCCAGCCAGCCGCGCAGCCGTTCGAGATCGGCCGCCGCGTAGGCGATGAACTGCACCGCGCAGCCGTCGGTGGCCAGCTCGCGCAGCAGCGCGCAGGCCTGCGCGTAGTCGCCGGCGTCGGCGAGCAGTTCGCGCACCGCGATCGACACCGCCGGCGGGCGCAGCGCGCGCACCGCGGCGATCTGCTGCGCCGGCCGGTAGCGGCCTGCCGCCTCGGTCGTCATCTGCAGCAGCAGCGCATCGCCGACTTCGGCGCGAATCGCCGCGAACGCGTCGCGGTACAGCGCCGGGTCGAGGCTGTGCGCGCCGGCCGCGTCGCGCACGTGCACGTGGAACCAGCTCGCACCAAGCTGCGCGCAGGCCAGCGCGTCGCGCGCCAGCGCGGCCGCGTCGAGCGGCAGCGCGACGTGGTCGGCGCGACCGCGACGCGCGCCGTTGGGTGCGACGCCGATCGGCACCGCGGGCAAGTCGGTGCCGCGGTGGGCGGGATCGGTGGCTGACGTCATCGTGACCCCTGTGTCTTAATCGGGACATTTGGCAAGGTTGGATCAGTATCGCACCGCTGGCACATTAGTGCGTCCCCCATCGCCCTCACCGTCCGCGTGCCGGCAGCACCGCGCCACGATCCACGCCAGGAGATCCGATCATGCCCTCTCTCGCCTCGCGCCGTGCCGGCGCGCTTTTCCGCGCTGCGATGCTTGCGCTGAGCACGCTGTTGTTGTGCGCCACGGCGCCGGCGGCGTCCACGCGTTTCGTCACGCTCGGCGCCGGCGCCACGGCAGGCCTGTATTACCCGACTGCCGAAACCATGGCCAAACTCGTCAACGACGCCAAGCTCGGCGTACGCGTCGGCGTGCGCGCGACCGGTGGCTCGGTGTTCAACGCGCAAGGCCTCGAGGACGACGCGTTGCAGTTGGCCATCCTGCAGAACAACGTCGCCTACTTCGCCTACCGCGGCCAGGGCATCGCGGCGTTCGCGAACAAACCGGCGCGCCACTTGCGCGGGCTGGCGACGCTGTACCCCGAAGTCCTGCACATCGTCGCGCGCAAGGGTACGGGCATCGGCAGCCCGGCCGATCTCAAGGGCCGCGTCGTCTATGTCGGCGACATCGGCTCGGGCGCGGAACAGGACGCGATCGCGGTACTCGGCGCCTACGGCTTGACGCTGGCCGATCTGAAGACCGCGGTTCGCGGCAGCGCCGGCAACGCGGTGAATCTGTTGCGCGACGGCAAGATCGACGCACTGATGTTCACGGTCGGCATCGGCTCGGCGGCGATCGCCGAAGCCGCGCAGACGACGTCGATCGAGTTCGTGCCGATCGCGCCGGCCAAGATCGCCGAGCTGCGTGCGCGCTACCCGTATTACAGCGGCACCGCGATCGGCGCCGGCGCCTATCCCGGCGTCGACACCGCGACGCCGGCGATCGCCGTCCAGGCCATGCTGGCCGCATCGGACAGGCTGCCGGCGCGCGAAGTCGATCGTCTGATGCACACGCTGTTCGACACGCGCCTGAAGGCCTTCCTCGACCAAGTGCCGAACCCGAACCTGAAAGCGTCGTTCAAGCTTGAGCACGCGGTCGAGGCGATGCCGATCCCGCTGCACGAGGGAGCCGTGGCGTTCTACCGCTCGGTCGGCGTCGCGGTGCCCGCGTCGCTGCTCGCGCACTGAATCCGGCGTGCGCACGCCACCCTCCGCGCCGTCGGCCACCACCGACGCACCGGCAGCCGATGCCGCGCACGCCGCGCAAGTGCTGGAAAATGAATCGGGCGCTCGGCAGCCGCGCACGGGTGCGCTGCGCGCGCTGCTGTTCACGCTCGCGCTGAGCTGGAGCGCATTCCAGCTGTGGGCGATCGCCGATGGCGGGCTGAACCCGCAGATCCTCGCGTCGGTCCATCTGGCCTTCGGCCTTGCGTTGTGCTTCCTGGCTTTTCCAGGCCGGCGAGGCCGGCGCACGTCGATTCCATGGACCGACTGGACGCTGGCGCTGCTCGGCGTGCTCACGGCCGGCTACATCGCCTGGGACTACGAGACGCTGACCGCGCTGCAGGGCGGCATGCCGAATGCGCGCGACGTCGTCGTCGGCAGCGTGCTGCTGGCCGTGCTCGCGCTGGCCGCGCTGCGCGTGATCGGCTGGGCGTTGCCGGCGATCGCCGCGCTGATGATCGGCTACGCCGCGATCGGCCCGGCCGGCCTCGTCCACCTGACGCCGCCCGACGTGCTCTACCTGCACAACGGCTACCCGTGGTCGCAAATCGTGCAGCAGCTCTACGTCAGCGCCGAAGGCGTCTGGGGCACGCCGATCCAGGTCTCGGCGACCTTCGTCTTCCTGTTCGTGCTGTTCGGCGCCTTGCTCGACCGCGCCGGCGCCGGTCGCTACTTCGTCACGCTGGCGTACAGCGCGCTGGGCAATTTCCGCGGCGGGCCGGCCAAGGCCGCGGTCGTCGGCAGCATGCTCGACGGCGTGATCTCGGGTTCCTCGACCGCCAACGTGGTCACCGTCGGCACGTTCACGATCCCGTTCGTTGATGAAGCGCGTCGGCATCCCGGCGGTGAAGGCCGGTGCGATCGAATGCGCGGCGTCGGTCAACGGCCAGCTGATGCCGCCGGTGATGGGCGCGGCAGCGTTCATCATGGCCAACTTCATCGGCATGCCGTACGCGCAGATCGTCGTGCACGCGCTGCTGCCGGCCTTGCTGACCTACCTCGGCCTGATGATCACCGTGCACATCGAAGCCACCAAGCTCGGCCTGCGGCGCACGCCGCGTGCCGAGTTGCCGCGCTTCTGGCCGACATTCGTCGGCGGCTTGCACCACCTCGCGGTGGTCGGCTTCCTGCTGCACCAGTTGATGGTGCGCCGGCTGACACCCGAGCGCAGCGCGCTGAACGCGACGCTGCTGCTCGCGGTCGTGCTGCTCGCGCAGTGCATCGTTCGCCGCGCCCGCACGCACGGCGCCGGCGCCGATGCGGTGATCGCTGGCCTGCGCGACGGCGCGCTCGACATTGCACACGGCCTCGCCCAGGGCGCGCGCAACAT
>JAJZHH010000059.1:0-4262 GCA_021804595.1 Pseudomonadota bacterium | reverse complement strand
TGCTGCTCGCGCAGTGCATCGTTCGCCGCGCCCGCACGCACGGCGCCGGCGCCGATGCGGTGATCGCTGGCCTGCGCGACGGCGCGCTCGACATTGCACACGGCCTCGCCCAGGGCGCGCGCAACATGACCATGATCGCAGTGGCGACCGCGGCCGCAGGCATCGTCGTCGGCATGGTCACGATGACCAACCTCGGCTACGGCCTGACCGAGCTGATCGGCACGCTGTCGGGCGACAACATCTGGCTGGTGCTGCTGCTGTCGGCCGCCGCCGCGCTGCTGCTCGGCATGGGGCTGCCGACGACCGCGAATTACATCGTGATGGCTTCGCTGGTCGCTCCGGTCATCGTCAAGCTCGCCGCCGAGCAGAACCTCGGCGTGCCGCTGGTCGCGGTGCATCTGTTCGTGTTCTTCTTCGGCATCCTGGCCGACGACACGCCGCCGGTCGGGCTGGCCGCGATCGCCGCGTCGGCGATCGCTCGCGCCGACCCGATCAGGATCGGTGTGCAAGCGTTCGCCTACGACCTGCGCACCGCGATCCTGCCATTCTTTTTCTTCTTCAACCCGAAGCTGCTGCTGATCGGCATCGGCGGGCCGCTCGATCTGGCCGTCACCGTCGGCGGCGCCGCGCTGGGCATGTACGCCTTCGTCGCCGCGTTGCAGGGGCATATGCGCGCACCGCTGCACCGGATCGAACGCGCACTGCTGCTCGGTGCCTCGCTGCTGCTGATTCGCCCGGATGCGTCGGGCCAGCTCGCCGGCGCGTTCGTCGCGGCCGCGCTGTACGCGCTGAACCGGCGCCGCGCGCCGCCATAGACGGCCACGGGCCGCCCAGCGTGCGCTCAGCCGGCCAGCGGCAGCTCGTCGAGACGGTCGAAGTAGGCGGCTGCCGGCGTCGCGCGGATCGGCTCGCCGTGGTTGTAGCCGTAAGTGGCCAGCGCGACCGCACACCCGGCACCGGCGGCGGCCTGCGCGTCGTTCTGCGAGTCGCCGATCATGATCGCCGCCGACGGCTCGATGCCGAGCAGCCGGCAAGTCTCCAGCAGCGGCAGCGGATCGGGCTTCTTGCGCGCGAACGCGTCGCCGCCGTGGACTTCGACGAAGAACGCGTCCAGCCCCTTCAGCGCGAGCAGTTCGCGCGCGTAGGCAGTCGGCTTGTTGGTGATGCACGCCAGCTGCAGCCCGGCTTCACGCAGCCGTCGCAGGCCTTCGGCGGCGCCGTCGAACACCGCCGAGCAGCTGCCGTTGACGTCGCCGTAATGGCGCTGATAGGCGTCGATCGCGCGTGGATACAGCGCATCCGCGCCGGCGTCGTCGAGATGGACGCGCAGGGTCTGCGCGACCAGGTATTCGGAACCCTTGCCGATGCGCAGCGCGACCTGTTCGCGCGTCACCGGCGGCAGCTCGAACTCGGGCAGCATGCGGTTGAGCGTGGCGTGGAAGTCGCCGAGGGTATCGACCAGCGTGCCGTCGAGGTCGACGATCGCCGCACGCACCGGCACGCCGGCCACTCGCACCGGCGCCGTCATGCCTGCACCGCCGCGAGTTGCGCGCGCATCGCGTCGATCACCGCCTTGTAGTCGCGCTGGCCGAAGATCGCGCTGCCGGCGACGAAGGTGTCGGCGCCGGCGGCGGCGGCCTGCGCGATGTTGTCGGTCTTGATGCCGCCGTCGACCTCGAGCAGCACTTCGCGGCCGCTGCGCTCGCGGTAGGCGTCGAGGCGCTCGCGCACCAGGGCCAGCTTGTGCAGCGCCTGCGGGATGAAGCTCTGCCCGCCGAACCCCGGGTTGACGCTCATGATCAGCACCAGGTCGACTTTGTCCAGCACGTGGTCCAGCACTTCGAGCGACGAGGCCGGGTTGAACACCAAACCGGCCTTGGCGCCGGCGTCGCGGATCAGCTGCAGCGTGCGGTCGACGTGGCGGCTGGCTTCCGGGTGGAAGCTGACGATGTCGGCTCCAGCCTGCGCGAACATCTGCGCCAGCGCGTCGACCGGCTCGACCATCAGGTGCACGTCGAGCACGACCGCGCTGCCGTCGGCGCGGCGGCAATACGGCTTGATCGCCTGCGCCACGGCGGGGCCTATGGTCAGATTCGGCACGTAATGGTTGTCCATCACGTCGAAGTGGATGAAATCGGCGCCGGCGTCGATCACCGCGCGGATCTCGTCGCCGAGGCGCGCGAAATCGGCCGACAGGATGCTGGGAGCAATACGGTAGGTCTTCATCGTCGCGCGATTGTAGGGTTCACTGCAGCGCGCCGCGCGGGCGCTGTCTACAATCGGAAGCACAATGGACGTCAGTCAATTTTCGGTCGAAGTCACCCCTGAGTTCCTGCCCGAGCAGTCCGACCCCGAGCAGGGCGTCTGGGCCTACAGCTACACGGTGCAGATCCGCAACCGCGGCAGCGTCGCCGCGCAGCTGATCGCGCGCCACTGGACGATCATGGACGACACCGGCCACGTCGAGGAAGTGCGCGGCCTCGGCGTCGTCGGCCACCAGCCGCTGCTCAAGCCCGGCGAGACCTTCGAATACACCAGCTGGACCCGGCTGCACACGCCGTCGGGCAGCATGCGCGGCAGCTATCTGTGCGTGACCGAGGACGGCGAGCGTTTCGACGCGCCGATCGCCGAGTTCGCGCTGCGCCCGCCCGGGCTGACGCTGCACTGACCGTGCGTCGCCTGCGCCTCCTGCTGCTGCCGTTGTTGCTGCTCGCCGGCTGCGCGGCGCCGTCGCTGCCGCCGGCCGAAGCGCCGCCGCCGGCGGCGGCGTCCGCGGCAACCGGGGTGCTGCAAGCACCGCCGCCGTCGATCGGGCTGACGCTGCACGCGGTCGGCTTCGACGCGCTGCCCGGCTGGAGCGCCGACAACTTCGCCGGCGTCTGGTCGGCGTGGCGCGCCGACTGCACGGCGCCGCAACCCGCGCAGGTTGCGGCCTGCGCGGCCTCGCGCACGGTGCCCGACGACGACCGCGACGCGCAGCGCGCGTTCTTCATGCAGTGGTTCCAGCCGTGGCAGGCCGACGCCCCGGGCGGCGCCGCCAGCGGCCTGGTCACCGGCTATTTCGAGCCGGTCTACGACGGCGCGCTGCAGCGCAGCGACGAGTTCCCGGTGCCGGTGTACGGCGAGCCCGCCGACCTCGTCGCGCGCCCCGCCGCCGACGGTGGGGTGCAGCGCGGCCGCCTTGTCGACGCCGGCGCTCACGCCAGCCTGCAACCCTACTGGAGCCGCGCCCAGATCAGCGCCGACGCGCAGCTGCAGGCGACGCTGGCGCGACACGCGGTGGCGTGGCTGCACAGCCCGCTCGACGCGCTGTTCCTGCAGATCCAGGGTTCGGGGCTGCTGCGCCTGCCCGACGGCCGCATGCTGCGACTGAGCTACGCCGGCGACAACGGCTGGCCGTACCGCTCGGTCGGCCGCTGGCTGCTCGACCACGGCAAGCTGCGCGGCACGGTGACGATGCAGATCATCCGCGCCTGGGCCGAACTGCATCCGGACGAAGTGCAGACCATGCTCGACGCCAACCCGCGCGTCGTATTCTTCCGCGCGGCACCGCTGCCCGCCGGCGCCGGTGGCCCGCGCGGCGCGCTCGGCGTGCCGCTGACCGCGTTGCGCAGTGTCGCCGTCGACCGCAGCGTGCTGCCGCTGGGCACCGCGCTGTGGCTGGACACGACGCAAGGCGGCCGCCCGCTGCAGCGGCTGGTGTTCGCGCAGGACGTCGGTGGCGCGATCAAGGGCCCGCTGCGCGCCGATCTGTTTTTCGGCACCGGCGTCGACGCCGGCGACGCCGCCGGACGCATGCAGTCGCCGGGGCGCTTCTGGCTGCTGCTGCCGCGCACGATTCCGGCGCCGGCGCCGGCGGCGTCGACCGCGGTGGCGGCCGCGCATTGACGGCGACTGACCGATCTGGTGGTGTAATGGCCCTTGTCCTCGGCCCCGGAGACCGCACCGTGACCTCGAATGCCTACCGTACCGCCCTGCTCTGCGCCTGCGCGCTGGCGCTGGCCGGCTGCGACACCGTTTCGCTCAATCAGCCGGCGCCGATCGTCAACGCGCCGCTGACCGTTCCTGCACCGCCGGCGGCATCGGCGCCGGCGCCGACGGCGGCGCCCGCCTCCGTGCCGGCCGCGCAAGCCAGCGCGCTGCTGGGCGCGCCGTCGATCGCGGTGCAGCCGCTGGCCCCGGCCTCGGCCGCGTCGGCCCCGGCAGCCGCTCCCGCCTCCACCCCGGCCTCTGCCCCGGCCGGCGCCGCGTCGGCGCCGCTG
>JAJZHH010000058.1 GCA_021804595.1 Pseudomonadota bacterium | reverse complement strand
GGCCGCGGTCGGCGCGATCGCGCTGCTCATCGTCTGGCGCCACCGCGGCAATGTCGCCAAGCTGCTGGCCGGCACCGAGAGCCGTATCGGCCGCCGGCGCTGAGGCGCGCTTCAGTCGCGGAAGTTGTTGAACGACAGCGGCGCCTCGTCGATGCGCTTGCGCAGCAGCGCGATCGCTTCCTGCAGGTCATCGCGCTTCGCCCCACTGACGCGCACGGTCTCGCCCTGGATCGAAGACTGCACCTTCAGCTTGGATTCCTTCAGCGCCGCGCCGATGCGCTTGGCCAGTTCCTGCGGGATGCCCGACTTGACGGTGATCAGCTGCTTGACCTTGTCGCCACCGATGGTCTCCGGCTTGGCCGCGTCGAGGAAGCGCAGGTCGACGTTGCGCTTGGCCAGCTTGGCGTGAAGCACGTCGCGCACCTGGCCGAGCTGGAAGTCGCTGTCGGCCCACGCGGTGATGGTCTTGTCGACGAGCTCGACGCGTGCCGAGCTGCCCTTGAAGTCGAAGCGCGTGCCGATTTCGCGCGACGTCTGTTCGATGGCGTTGCGCACCTCGATCAGGTTGGGTTCGAGAACGGCGTCGAATGAAGGCATGGGCGGGCTCCGGGGAAGGCGCACGCGCGCCTGTGGCGCGCGTCCGATAATGCAGGGTTTGGGTATCGGAAGACGATTGTATGGACCTGCAGCTCGAACACGACGTCGCGCTCGCCGCGCTCAACAGCTTCGGTGTGGCCGCGCGCGCCGCGCGCCTGGTGCGCGTGCACGACGCGCGCGAGGTGCGTCGGCTGGTCGACGATGCGCAACTCGGCGCGTGCCGCAAGCTGATCCTTGGCGGCGGCAGCAACCTGCTGCTGACGCGCGACCCTGACGCACTGGTGGTCAAGGTCGAGATCGGCGGCATGCGTGTGCTGCGCGACGACGAGCAAGGCTGCATCGTCGAGGCCGGCGCCGGCGTGCGCTGGCATGAGCTGGTGGTCTGGACGCTGCAGCAGGGCCTGCCGGGGCTGGAAAACCTGGCGCTGATCCCCGGCACCGTCGGCGCCGCACCGGTGCAGAACATCGGCGCCTACGGCGTCGAGCTGGCCGATCGTTTCGAATCGCTCGACGCGGTCGACCTGACCACTGGGCGCGAAGTCACGCTGGACGCCGCGACCTGCCGCTTCGGCTACCGCGACAGCCAGTTCAAGCACGCGTTGGCCGGGCGCTCGCTGATCACTCGCGTACGGCTGCGGCTGCCGCGGCCATGGGCGCCGCAGATCGGCTACGCCGACCTCGCGCGCCGCTTCGCCGGCGGCGCCGCGCCGAGCGCGCAACAGGTGTTCGACGCGGTGTGCGAGATCCGCCGCGCCAAGCTGCCGGATCCGGCGGTGCTCGGCAACGCCGGCAGCTTTTTCAAGAACCCGGTCGTCAATCGGACGATCCGCAATGAAATCCTCGAGGAGTACCCGGAAATCGTCAGCTATCCGCTCGACGACGGCAGCTACAAGCTCGCCGCGGCGTGGATGATCGATGCCTGCGGCTTCAAGGGCAGGGCGCTGGGGCGTGCTGCCGTCGACGCGCGACACGCGCTGGTGCTGGTCAACCGGGGCGGCGCCAGCGGCGCCGAGATCATCGAGCTGGCGCAGGCCGTGCGCGCCGCGGTGCGCGACAAGTTCGGCGTCGAGCTCGAATTCGAACCGGTCGTGGTCTGACGCGACTCGCGCCGCGGCCATGAAAAAAGGGGCGCCGACCGGCGCCCCCCTGCTGTGGCGTGTGGCGGGCCGGAGCCCGCCGCGGCCTCAGTCGGCCAGGCCGACGGTCGGGTTGCCCAGGTTGGTCCACTCGATCATCGAGCCGGCGTACAGCTTGGACTTCTTGTTGCCGAGGATCTCGTGGGCGACGAACCAGGCGCCCGACGCCAGGTGACCGGTGTTGCAGTAGGTCACGGTCGGCTCGCTGGCGCTGATGTCGTAGGCGTGGAAGATGCGGCGATAGTCGGCCGCCGTCATGAACTGGGTCGCGCCGTCGACGTCACGCACGATGGCGTCGGTCGGGAACGACTTGGCGCCCGGCAGATGGCCGCCGCTCTTGTTGACGGGCTTCGTCACGATGCCCAGGAACTGAGGGGTCGGACGCGCGTCGATGAACTGCACGCTGCCGTTGTGGACCGCGCCCTTGACTTCGTCGAGCGTGGCCAGGATCGCCTTGTCCTCGCCGCTGGCGGCCCAGTTGCCCGCGCTGGCCGCAGGCTTGTCGGTGCTGACCGCGTTGCCGGCCAGCAGCCAGGCGTTGACCCCGCCGTTGAGGATCGCGACCTTGGTCGCCGGCTCACCGAAGTAGCGCAGCTGGAAGTACAGGCGGGTGGCCATGTCCATCGTGTCGACGGTCTGTCCGGTCGGCACGATCACGATCGGCTTGTCGCTCTTGTTCAGGCCGGCGGCGTCCATCACCTTGGTGAAGTACTCGGCGGTCGGCAGTTGCGCCTTGATCGTCTTGCCGTCGACGACCTTGTTGTGGCGGATGGTGTCGAAATCGACCGCGATCGCGCCCGGCACATGGCCGCCGGTCATCTTGACCATCGTCTTGCCGGCCTTGTCCTTGGCCAGCTCGGGCTGCGCGGTGTAGCCCTTGGTGCCTTCGCGCACGTCGACCACGGTGACCTCGGACAGATGCGCCTTGAGCCATTGCGGCGTGATCAGCGGGGCGGGCACGTCGGCGGCTGCCGCGAACTGGACCAGGGAGCCGGCGAGGCCGGCGACGATCAGGTGCTTCACAAGTTTCATGCTCTCTTCTCCACGTTGCACAAAAAAACCGTCTTGCGTTTGTTGGTCACGCAAATCCGGCTGCCTCCAGACATTCAAACTGTCGCGACAGGTCGACACGACATTGGCTGACGATGTGCGTGCGCCGATCCTGGCGCGCGCCGTCCTCGCCCAACTGCTGTGCGCGCTGCGCGATGCGCGCATCGCGGCGTTGCACGACGGCGGCGATCTGCGGCGCGAACAGTCGCGTGCTGTCCTGCACCCAGCGCGCCACGCGCGACGGCCGCGCGTGGCTGAGGTCGAGGCGGTCGAGCGCGCGCAGGATGCGCGGTGCCGGCATCCAGCGTTCGGCGGTGACCCACTGGTTGGTCGTGAACACGCGCAGCGGAAAGCCGCGCGCATCGACCGACAGGCCGACCAGATGCACGTAGTCGGCTTCGCCGGCGCGCGGCGGCAGCGGTGCGAACACGTGGAAATGACCGTGCTCTCCAGCGCTGCGCCGCTCGTGCGCGTGGTAGTAGAAGCGGTAGCCGCTGTGCGCGTCGACCGCGTCGCCCGTCGGGTAGTGCGCCCAGACCTCGAACGCCGCGCGCCGCCCGAGCAGGCCGGACAGCACGCTGCGTCCCTTGCGCGCGTCGTGCTCGATGTCGCCGAGCATGCGCTCGGCCGCGTCGCGCAGGCGCCGCCGCGGTGCCGCGCGCAGCGCCGCGACCAGCTCGGCGCGGCCGAGGCTGAGTTGTGCGGCGACGCGGGCGTCGCGGCTGCGGCGAGGCGGGGAGGCGCTCATCGGCTGCGCTCGACGCTCAGTTCGACGGCGCGCAGGGGTTGTTCGACTTCTTCTTCGACGCCGGCGCGCACGGGTTGCCGGCCTTCTTTTCCATCTTCTTGTCCATTTTCTTGCCCGAGCTCGGCGCGCACGGATTGCTCGGCGCGCACGGATTGCCCGAGGCCAGCGCGGCCGGAGCGGCCGACAACGCGTGCAGCGCCTGCGGCATCGGTGCGACGACGGCGGCGGCCAGCGCGAGCGCCGGCACGGCGCGGGACAGTTTGATGCGGGACGATTTCATTTGAAAAACTCCAGAGTGGGCTGAGAAAGAGAGCAGCGCGCAGCGGCGCGCTGCATGATTATCAACGGATATGTTGCGCGCGGCCCGGCCTTGCAAGAGCGGACTTCAGCTGCCCTGCGTTGTCGGCGTGCCGCGCACGCCGCGCGTCAGGTAGCCGACGACGATCAGCACGGCCAGCAGCAGCGCCCAGACGACGCCGGCCGGCAGGTGCAGCAGCTGCGGCACGGTCAGCGAGTCGGGGCCGACCTGCTTCCAGGCCCACGCCTCGAGCTGCGGCGCGAAGGCGTTGAACACCAGCGTGCCCAGGCCGATGCCGAGCAGGAACAGCAGGCCGTCGAGCTTGCCGGAGAACAACGCGACCATCGAGGTGCCGGGGCAATACCCGCCGACGGCCATGCCCGTGCCGATCAGCACGCCGCCGATCGAGCTGCCCCACAGCATCACCGACGGCACGAACATGTCGTTGACGACGTTGACCAGCCCCAGCGCCTGCAGCAGGTACAGGCCGCCCGAGGAGACGACGATCGCGGTGAACATGACCTTGAACACCGCCCAGTCCTGGAAGCGCAACTGCGCGGTGAGCTTGCAGCTGGAGCCGAAGCCGGCGTTTTCCAGCGCGTAGCCGAACACCAGGCCGAGCACCACGCCCGATACCGGGCCGGTATAGCCGAGAGGCAGGCTCATTTCCACCATCCTTGGGTCAGGGTGCCGAACAGCGCGCCGGCGATGAAGAAGCCGATCAGGAACAGGAAGCCGGAGGCGGCCAGGGTGGCCGCGCCCGACAGCCCCAGGCCGCTGGTGCAGCCCAGCGCGAGGCGCGCGCCGAAGCCCGACGCGGTGCCGCCGAGCAGCGCCAGCACCAGGCGCAGCGTGCGGCCGGCCTGGCGCGGGCCGTCGACCTCGAACTTGAAGCGGCCGGCCAGCACGCTGCCGAGCAGCGCACCGATCGACAGGCCGACGACTTCCCAGACGATCCAGGCGTCGAGGCCGGCGACGAAGGAGCCGTGCAGATAGGTGTGCGGGGCGACCAGCGACGGCGCCACGCTGCCCGCGAGCACCGCGGTGGCGCGGGTGGTCGCGCCGGTGGCGCCGTAGCCGTTGCCGGTGGCGACGAAGGTCGCCAGCAGGCCCAGCCCGAGCACGACGCCGGCGACGTAGGGGTTCCAAAGCGGACGGGGTGGTTTCATCGGCTGCTGCGCTCCTCGGAAATCGCGGGGTCTCGGACCTTGCGTTGGATCATTTCGCGGCCTGTTTCGGGCCGTGAGAATTGAGTATAGACATGTTTCAAGAATGCTCTACGGGGTATTAGGGTTCACGATCCTAGGACAAACACCAGGGCTGCCGCGTGCCACCTGGGCAAACTTGACCGATGTCAACGCAGCGGCCGCGGCAGGGTCAGCGCCGACGCCGCGGTGGGGGCGCGTCGCTATGCTTCGCTGGCTTCCAACGCGGCACGGCGCAGGTCGCGGCGCGGCGCATCAAACGACAACAACGCGGCATCGACAAGGAGGAACGAACAAGATGGCTCATATCGTCATACTGGGGGCTGGCATCGGCGGCATGCCGGCGGCCTACGAAGCGCGCGCCAAGCTCGGCCGCGAGCACGAGATCACCGTGATCAACGCGGTCGAGTATTTCCAGTTCGTTCCGTCCAACCCGTGGGTCGCGGTCGGCTGGCGCGCGCGCGAGGAAGTCGTGTTCCCGATCCGCCCCTACCTGGAGCGCAAGGGCATCGCGTTCATCGGCGAGCCGGCGGCGGCGATCGACGCCGAGGCCAACGAGATCACGCTGCAGGGCGGCGGCAAGGTGCGCTACGACTTCCTCGTCATCACCACCGGACCGAAGCTCAGTTTCGACGAGGTCGCCGGCGCCGGCCCGCACGGCGGCTACACGCAGTCGATCTGCACCATCGACCACGCCGAGCAGTGCCACGAGGACTACGAGCGGCTGATCGCCAACCCGGGGCCGGTGATCATCGGTGCGATGCCCGGGGCGAGCTGCTTCGGGCCGGCCTACGAGTACACGATGATCCTCGACGCGGCGCTGCGCAAGCAGCGCATGCGCAGCAAGGTGCCGATGACCTACGTGACCGCCGAGCCCTACATCGGTCACCTCGGGCTCGACGGCGTCGGCGACTCCAAGGGCATCATGGAGCACGAGTTCCGCGACCACGACATCCGCTGGATCACCAACGCGAAGACGACCCGCGTCGAGGACGGCAAGATGTACGTCGACGAGCTCGACATGCAGGGCAACGTCGTCAAGCAGCACGAGTTGCCGTTCCGCCACGCGATGATGCTGCCGGCGTTCAAGGGGGTCGACGCGGTCGCCGCGGTGCCCGGACTGTGCAACCCGCGCGGCTTCGTCATCGTCGACGCCAACCAGCGCAGCCCGAAGTATCCGAACATCTATTCGGCCGGCGTGTGCATCGCGATCCCCCCGGTGGGGCCGACGCCGGTGCCGTGCGGCGTGCCCAAGACCGGCTACATGATCGAGTCGATGATCACCGCGATCGTGCACAACCTCGAGGAGGAACTGGCCGGGCACGCGCCGACGCACAAGGGCACCTGGCAGGCGATCTGCCTGGCCGATTTCGGTACCACCGGCGCGGCGTTCGCGGCGATTCCGCAGATCCCGCCGCGCGACGTCAACTGGTTCGGTTCCGGCAAGTGGGTGCACCTGGCCAAGATCGCGTTCGAGAAGTACTTCATCCGCAAGATGAAGACCGGCAACTCCGAGCCGATCTTCGAGAAGTACGTGCTCAAGCTGATCGGCTTCAAGCGCCTGCAGGACAAGGTCATGCACCCCAACCACGGCGCCTGAGCCGCCCCCGCGCCTCCGGAGCGCATCCATCGCTCCGGAGCGCGATCACGCTCAGCTGGACGCCTGCTTCAGGTGGGGGCCTGACGCAGCCTCCGTAGCGCGACACTCCCCGCAGCCCTCGTCCCGGAGCGCAACCAAGCCCCTGGTGGAAGCCTGTCGCAGCCCCCGAAGCGCGAGGCGGCGCGCGGCCGAGGCCGCCCGCGCCGCACGGCCGCCCGAAGGCGCGGCGGGTCCCCCTTGGGGGGAAGCAGCCGGGCTCGCGCCCGGCTGCTCAGGGGGCTCACAGGTACCTACAGACGTAGTGATAAGGCTCGCCCTCGACGCGGATCTCGAACGCGCTGTCGCCCGGCACGTCGAAAGCGTCGCCTTCGCCGCTGTGCTGCCACTCGGCGGCGCCCTGCAGGCGCCACGCGCAGGCGCCGCCGACGCCCTGCATGCGCTCTGCGGCCGCGGTGCGGAAGGTCAGCGCCGCACCGGGCAGGATCACGCCGACGCTGACGCGCTGGCCGTCGTCGAGTTGCAGGCTGTGGCTGACGCAGCGGCCACCGAAGTAGACGTTGGCGCGCGGGTTCACGCGCGCCGCGATGTCGGCGTGGTCCATCGCGTCAGGCCTTCGCCGGCTTCTTTGCCGCGACCTTCTTTGCCGCGACCTTCTTCGCCGGTGCCGCCTTCTTCGCCACCGACTTCGGCGCGCGCGCGGCGCGCGCGTTGGCGGCGATGCGCAGGCGCAGCGCGTTGAGCTTGATGAAGCCCGCCGCGTCGGCCTGGTTGTAGGCGCCGCCGTCGTCGTCGAAGGTCGAGATGCGCGGGTCGAACAGGCTGTCGCTGGCCGACTCGCGGCTCACGCACATGATCGTGCCCTTGTACAGCTTGAGCCGCACGGTGCCGTTGACGGTGGCCTGCGACGCGTCGATCAGACCCTGCAGCAGCTCGCGCTCGGGCGCGAACCAGTAGCCGTTGTAGATCATGCGCGCGTAACGCGGCATCAGATCGTCCTTCAGCGACTGCACTTCACGGTCGAGTGTGATGCTCTCGATCGCGCGGTGGCCGGCCAGCATGATGGTGCCGCCGGGGGTTTCGTAGCAGCCGCGGCTCTTCATGCCGACGTAGCGGTTCTCGACCTTGTCGAGGCGGCCGATGCCGTGGCGGCCGCCGATCGCGTTGAGCGTGGCCAGCACCTGCGCCGGGCTCATCGGCTGGCCGTCGATGGCGACGATGTCGCCGCGCGCATAAGTCAGCTCGACGATCTGCGGCTTGTTCGGCGCCTTCTCGGGCGACACCGTCAGGCGCCACATCTTGTCTTCGGGGGCCACCGCCGGGTCCTCGAGCACGCCGCCTTCGTAGGAGATGTGCAGCAGGTTGGCGTCCATCGAGTAGGGCGCCGCACCCTTGCGCTTCTTGAAGTCGACCGGGATGCCGTTGGCGTCGGCGTAGGCCAGCAGCTTGTCGCGCGACAGCAGGTCCCACTCGCGCCACGGCGCGATGACCTTGACTCCGGGCATCAGCGCGTACGCGGTCAGCTCGAAGCGGACCTGGTCGTTGCCCTTGCCGGTGGCACCGTGCGAGATCGCGTCGGCCTTCGTCTTGCGCGCGATCTCGATCAGGCGCTTGCCGATCAGCGGGCGCGCGATCGAGGTGCCGAGCAGGTACTCGCCTTCGTACAGTGCGTTGGCGCGGAACATCGGGAACACGAAGTCGCGCACGAACTCCTCGCGCAGATCCTCGATGTAGATGTTCTCCGGCTTGATGCCGAGCTTGACCGCCTTGGCGCGCGCCGGCTCGACTTCCTCGCCCTGGCCGATGTCCGCGGTGAACGTCACCACCTCGCATTGGTACTGGTCCTGCAACCACTTCAGGATGACCGAAGTGTCCAGCCCGCCCGAGTAGGCGAGAACGACTTTCTTGATGCCTGCCATGATGGTGTATCGCCCTTGAAGGCCGTGTGAATTCGTCTGAACGGAAGATTGTAGGTGCTCAGCGCGCGCTTTCCGCGTCGGCCAGCGTCGGATAGTCGAGATAGCCGGCCTCGGCACCGCCGTAGAACGTCGCCGGGTCGGGGCGGTTCAGCGCCGCGCCGCGGCGGATGCGTTCGACCAGGTCGGGGTTGGCGATGAAGCTGCGCCCGAACGCTACGGCGTCGGCCAGCCCCTGCTCGATGCGCGCCGCGCCGGACGCCGCGTCGTAGCCGCCGCAGACGACGATGCGGCCGCGGTAGGCCTCGCGCAGCGCGCGGCGCAGATCGTCGGACAGCGCCGGGCCGCCCGACCACACCGACTCGGCGATGTGCAGGTAGGCGACGCCGCGGCGCTGGAACTGTTCGGCCAGGTGGACGTGCATCGGCTCGGTCTGCGCATCGGCGATGTCGTGACGGTGGAAGTGCGGCGACACGCGCACGCCGACACGGTCGGCGCCGGCCACCGCGACGATCGCGTCGAGCGCCTCGAGCACGATGCGCGCGCGCTTCTCCAGGCTGCCGCCCCAGGCGTCGGTGCGCAGATTGCTGTTGGTCGACAGGAACTGCTGCAGCAGGTAGCCGTTGGCCGCGTGCAGCTCGATCATGTCGAAGCCGGCAGCCAGCGCGCGCCGCGCGGCGGCGGCGTAGTCGGCGATGATGGCGGGGATCTCGTCGGCCTCGAGCTCGCGGGGGGCGTCGCAGGGCACGCGCCGCGGCCCTTCGGGCAGCACGACGAAGGCTTCACCGGTGTCGCTGCGCAGCGCCGACGGCGCCACCGGCGGCTGGCCGCCTTCCTGCAGCAGGTGGTGCGAAATGCGGCCGACGTGCCACAGCTGCATCGCGATGCGGCCGCCGGCGGCGTGCACCGCGTCGGTCACGCCGCGCCAGCCGGCCTGCTGCGCGTCGGTGTAGATGCCCGGGGTCAAGGCGTAGCCGGTGCCCTGGCGGCTGATCGGCGCGGCTTCGCTGACGATCAGCCCGGCCGCGGCGCGCTGCGCGTAGTAGCGCGCGTTCATCGGCTGTGGCACGTCGCCGGGCTGGCCGGCGCGCGAGCGCGTGAGCGGCGCCATCACGATGCGGTTGGGCAGTTCGAGGGCGCCGACGCGCAGCGGCGAGAAGAGGATCGACGAGGTCATGGGCAGGGGTCCTGGAGGCGGGGGGCAAGCGGCTGGACACGGCGCGGCGCCCGGCGCGCACGGCCGCCGCGGCAGCCATGCGCGGCGGGCGCCGCGCGGGTCGACGGGGGAATCGTAGCGATTCCTCCGCCGGAGTGCAGGGAGTATCGACGCGGATCAGCGGTCGATGTCGCCCAGGCACATGTACTTCAGTTCGACGTATTCCTCGATGCCGTGGTGCGAGCCTTCGCGGCCCAGCCCCGACTGCTTGACGCCGCCGAACGGCGCCACTTCGTTGGAGATGATGCCGGTGTTGATGCCGACGATGCCGTACTCCAGCGCTTCGCCGACGCGGAAGATGCGGCCGACGTCGCGGCTGTAGAAATACGCGGCCAGGCCGAACTCGGTGGCGTTGGCCGCGGCGATCGCTTCGGCCTCGTCCTTGAAGCGGAACACCGGCGCGACCGGGCCGAAGGTCTCCTCACGCGCGCACAACATGCCCGAATCGGCGTTGGCCAGCACCGTCGGCGCGTAGAAGCGGCCGCCTTCGGCTTCAATCGCGTGGCCGCCGGTCAACAGACGAGCGCCCTTCGATACTGCGTCGTCGACGTGGCGCTGCACCTTGGCCAGCGCCTGCGCGTCGATCAGCGGGCCGATCTGCACGCCGCTGTCGAAGCCGTTGCCGACCTTCATCGCCGCCACGCGCTGCGCCAGCCGCTCGACGAAGGTGTCGTAGATGCCGTCCTGCACGTACAGCCGGTTCGCGCACACGCAGGTCTGGCCGGCGTTGCGGTACTTGCTGGCCAGCGCGCCTTCGATCGCGGCGTCGAGGTCGGCGTCGTCGAACACGATGAACGGCGCGTTGCCGCCGAGCTCGAGCCCCAGTTTCTTGATCGTCGGCGCCGATTGCGCCATCAGGATGCGACCGACTTCGGTCGACCCGGTGAACGACAGGTGACGCACGACGTCGCTGGCGCACAGTACCTTGCCGATCGCGATCGAGCCGGCCGCGTCGCTGGTCAGGATGTTGATGACGCCGGCGGGCATGCCGGCGCGCTGCGCCAGTTCGATCGCCGCCAGCGCGGTCAGCGGCGTCTGCTCGGCCGGCTTGATGACGACCGTGCAGCCGGCGGCCAGCGCCGGCGCGACCTTGCGCGTGATCATCGCCAGCGGGAAGTTCCACGGCGTGATCGCCGCGCACACGCCGACCGGCTGACGCAGCACGAGCAGGCGCTTGGTCGCGTCGGGGCTGGGAATGGTCTCGCCGTACACGCGCTTGCCTTCCTCGGCGAACCACTCGATGAAGCTGGCGCCGTAGACGACTTCGCCGCGCGCTTCGGCCAAGGGCTTGCCCTGTTCGGCGGTCATGATGCGCGCCAGGTCGTCGGCGTGCTGCAGCAGCAGGTCGAACCAGCGGCGCAGCACCGCGGCGCGCGCCTTCGCGGTCAGCGCGCGCCACGCCGGCAGCGCACGCGCGGCGGCGTCGATCGCGGCGTCGGCTTCCTGCGCGCCGAGCTTGGGCACTTGCGCCAGATGGGCACCGGTGGCGGGGTCGTGGATGGCGACGCTGGCCGGAGCGTCGATCCAGCGGCCGTCGATCAGCGACTGGGTCTTCAGCAGCGACGGGTCTTGCAGCAGGGACAGGGCGTTGGCGGACATGGTGGGCATGGGTCGGGAAAATCGTCGATCCTGGAAATTTAGTGTGCCGGCGCCGATTTTGCACAGAGCCACATCGGCGAGCTCCGCCCAACCACCGCACGGCGCGCCTAAAATGAACGATTCGCCGGCGCCCAGCGACCCGGCCGCCACAGGTGCCCGCATGAACGTATCCGACATCCGCGAAAAATTCCTCGCCTACTTCGCCGCGCAAGGCCACACCCGCGTGCCTTCGTCGCCGCTGGTTCCGGCCAACGACCCGACGCTGCTGTTCACCAACTCCGGCATGGTGCAGTTCAAGGACGTGTTCCTCGGCCAGGACAAGCGCGCCTACAGCCGCGCGACGACCGCGCAGCGCTGCGTGCGCGCCGGCGGCAAGCACAACGACCTGGAAAACGTCGGCTACACCGCGCGCCACCACACCTTCTTCGAGATGCTGGGCAACTTCAGCTTCGGCGACTACTTCAAGCGCGACGCCATCCGCTACTGCTGGGAGTTGCTCACCGGGGTGTACCGGCTGCCGGCCGACAAGCTGTGGGTGACCGTCTACCAGGACGACGACGAGGCCTACGCGATCTGGGCCGACGAGGTCGGCGTGCCGCGCGAGCGCATCGTGCGCATCGGCGACAACAAGGGCGCGCGCTACGCGTCGGACAACTTCTGGCAGATGGCCGACACCGGCCCCTGCGGCCCGTGCTCGGAAGTGTTCTTCGACCACGGCGCCGAGGTCTGGGGCGGCCCGCCGGGGTCGCCCGACGCCGACGGCGACCGCTACATCGAGATCTGGAACCTGGTGTTCATGCAGTTCGAGCGCAGCGTCGCGTCGGAAACCGCGTTCGCCAGCGAGGTCGAGGCGCAGGCGGCCAAGGCCGCCGCCGAGCGCGACGGCACCATCGCCCAGGTCGCGCGCGTCGGCGACGCGTGGAAGATGACGACCTACGCGCAAAAGCCGCTGCCGCGGCCCTGCGTCGACACCGGCATGGGCCTGGAGCGCATCGCCGCGGTGCTGCAGCACGTGCACAGCAACTACGAGATCGACCTGTTCTCGCGCCTGATCGCCGCGGCGGCGCGCGAGACCGGTTGCCGGGATCTCGGCCACGTGTCGCTGAAGGTCATCGCCGACCACATCCGCGCCTGCGCGTTCCTGATCGTCGACGGCGTGATCCCGGGCAACGAAGGCCGCGGCTACGTGCTGCGACGCATCGCGCGGCGCGCGCTGCGCCACGGCTACAAGCTCGGCCAGCAGCAGCCGTTCTTCCACCGCCTGGTGCCCGACCTGGTCGCCGAGATGGGCGCCGCCTATCCCGAGCTGGCCGCGGCCGCGGCGCGCATCGCCGAAGTGCTCGAGGCCGAGGAGCGCCGCTTCGGCGAAACGCTGGCCAACGGCATGCGCATCCTCGACGCCGAGCTCGACGCGCTGCGCGCGGCCGGCGGCGCGCAGCTGCCCGGTGCCGTGGCCTTCACGCTGTACGACACCTACGGCTTTCCGCTCGACCTCACCGCCGACGTGTGCCGCGAGCGCGGCGTCGGCGTCGACGAGGCCGCGTTCGACACGGCGATGCAGCGTCAGCGCGATCAAGCCCGCGCCAGCGGCAAGTTCCGCATGGCCGGCGGCCTCGACTACGACGGCGCGGCGACGCGCTTCGAAGGCTACGAGACGCTGCGCCTGGAAGGCTGCACGGTGCTGGCGCTGTACGCCGCGGGCAGCGCGGTCGAGCAGCTGCAGACCGGCCAGGACGGTGTCGTCGTGCTCGACAGCACGCCGTTCTACGCCGAATCGGGCGGCCAGGTCGGCGACAGCGGCGAGTTGCTCCACGGCGACGCGCTGCGCTTCGCGGTGCACGACACGCAGAAGATCCAGGCCGAGGTGTTCGGCCACCACGGCCGCGTCGAGCGCGGCGTGCTGCGCGTGGGCGACCGCGTCGACGCCGCCGTCGACGTCGCCCGCCGCCGCGCGACGATGCGCAACCACAGCGCGACCCACCTGATGCACAAGGCGCTGCGCCTGGTGCTCGGCGAGCACGTGCAGCAGAAGGGTTCGCTGGTCGACGCCGACAAGACCCGCTTCGACTTCGCCCACGACGCGCCGCTGAGCGCCGACGAGATCGCCCGCGTCGAGCTGTGGGTCAACGAGCAGATCCTGCACAACGCGCCGACCCGCGCGCGCGTGCTGCCGCTGGACGAGGCGCGCAAGACCGGCGCGATGATGCTGTTCGGCGAGAAATACGGCGACACCGTGCGCGTGCTCGACATCGGCGACAGCCGCGAGCTGTGCGGCGGCACCCACGTCGAGCGCAGCGGCGACATCGGCAGCCTGCGCGTGCTCGCGCAAGGCGCGGTGGCCGCCGGCGTGCGCCGCATCGAGGCCACCACCGGGCTGGGCGCGCTGGCGCTGGCGCAGCGCCAGGGCGCGCAACTGGCCGAGCTGGCCGAGGTGCTGAAAGCGCCCGAGGACGAACTGGCGCGGCGCGCCGCGCAACTGCTCGAGCAGCAGCGCGGGCTCGAGCGCGAACTGGGCGCGCTGAAAAGCCGCCAGGCCGCCGCGCGCGGTGCCGAACTGGCGGCGCAGGCGCAGCGCAGTGGTGGCATCGCGGTGCTCGCAGCGCGCCTCGACGGCGCCGACGCGGCGACGCTGCGCAGCGTCGTCGACCAGCTCAAGGCGGCGCTCGGCGAGACCGTGGTGCTGCTGGCGGCAGTCGACGGTGAGCGCGTGCAACTGGCTGCGGGAGTCAGCGCGGCCCTGAGCGCCCGGCTCAAGGCCGGCGAGCTGGTCAACCACGCAGCGCAGCGCGTCGGCGGCAAGGGCGGCGGCCGCGCCGATTTCGCGATGGCCGGCGGCAACCAGCCGCAGCAGGTCGACGCGGCGCTGCAGGCCGCGCGCGACTGGATCGCGCAGCGCCTGGGCTGAGACGCATGACGCGCCGCATCCTGCTCGGTGTGTCCGGCGGCATCGCCGCGTACAAGGCCTGCGAGCTCACGCGCCTGCTGGTCAAGGCCGGGTGCAGCGTGCAGGTCGCGATGAGCGACGCGGCCACGCGCTTCGTCGCGCCGCTGACCTTCCAGGCGCTGTCGGGACGCGCGGTCGCGCTCGATCTGTGGCAACCGCAGGCGGCCGACGGCATGGACCACATCGCGCTGGCGCGCGCCGCCGACGCCTTCGTCGTCGCGCCGGCCAGCGCCGACCTGCTGGCCAAGGCGGCGCAGGGCCGCGGCGACGACCTGCTGAGCAATCTGCTGCTGGCGCGCGACGCGCTGCCGACGCTGCTGGCGCCGGCGATGAACCGCGCGATGTGGGCCAACCCGGCGGTGCAGCGCAACGTCGCGCTGCTGCGCGGCGATGGCGTGCGCCTGGCCGGGCCGGCCAGCGGCGAGCAGGCCTGCGGCGAAACCGGCGAGGGCCGGCTGCTCGAGCCCGAGCAGCTGCTGGCCGAAATCGACGCGCTGTTGACGCCGCAGAGCCTGCGCGGACGGCGCGTGCTGCTGACTGCCGGGCCGACCCACGAGCCGTGGGACGAGGTGCGCTTCCTCGGCAACCGCTCCAGCGGCAAGATGGGCTGGGCGCTGGCGCGGGCGGCCTGGGAGCGCGGCGCCGAGGTCGTGCTCGTCGCCGGGCCCAGCGCGCTGGCGCCGCCGCACGGCGTGCGCACGCTCGAGGTGCAGACCGCGCAGCAGATGCGCGACGCGGTGTTCGCCGAACTGCAGCGCGCTCGCGTCGACCTGTTCATCGCCGCCGCCGCGGTCGCCGACTGGCGACCGGCCGCGGCGGTCTCCGGCAAGCTGAAGAAGCAGCCCGGCGCGGCGCCGCCGGCGCTGGAGCTGGCGCTCAACCCCGACATCCTGGCCGAAGTCGCCGCGCTGGCCGACGCGCCGTTCTGCGTCGGCTTCGCCGCCGAGGCCGGCGACCTGCACGCGCAGGCGCAGGCCAAGCGCATGCGCAAGGGGGTGCCGCTGCTGGTCGGCAACCTCGGCGCGCAGGCCTTCGGCCGCGACGACAACGCGGTCGTGCTGGTCGACGCCCACGGCGTGCGCGAGCTGCCGCGCGCGTCCAAGCTCGAACTCGCGCGTCGCATCGTCGACGAGGCCGCGGCGCGCCTCGGTGCCCTCAACCCGACCCCCGAACGATGACCCTGCCGATCGAAGTCCGTCTGCTCGACCCGCGGCTGCGCGAGCAGCTTCCCGCCTATGCCACGCCCGGCGCGGCGGGCATGGACCTGCGCGCCTGCGTCGACGCGCCGCTCGAGCTGGCGCCGGGGCAGTGCGAGCTGATTCCCACCGGCATCGCGATGCACATCGCCGACCCCGGCTACTGCGCGCTGATCCTGCCGCGCTCGGGGCTGGGCCACAAGCACGGCATCGTGCTGGGCAACCTGGTCGGGCTGATCGACGCCGACTACCAGGGGCCGCTGATGGTCAGCTGCTGGAACCGCGGCACGACCGCGTTCACCGTGCAGCCGCTCGAGCGGCTGGCGCAGCTGGTCATCGTGCCGGTGGTGCAGGCGAGCTGGAAGGTGGTCGACACCTTTACGCCGACCGCGCGCGGCGAGGGCGGTTTCGGCTCGACCGGGCGCTGAACGCGCCGGCGCCGTTCACGGCGCCATGAACAGGCCGTTGTCGGCGTCGTCGAGCTGGGCGCTGCGCGCCTCGCGCTCGTCGGGGTCGGGCTCGCGCACCTCGAGCACCGTGTAGCGCACGCGCAGCGCCATGCCGGCCAGCGCGTGGTTGCCGTCGAGCACCAGCTTGTCGCCGGCGATGTCGGTGATGGTGTAGATCACGCCCGGCGCACCCGGCGCGCAGCCTGCCGGCAGCTGTTCGAACTGCATGCCCGGCTCGATCGCGTCGGGAAAATACTCCCGCAGTTCGACGCGCAGCAGCTCGGGGTCGTAGTCGCCGAAGGCCTCGTCGGGTTCGATCTGCAGCTGGCCGCTGGCGCCGGCTTCCTTGCCGATCAGTTCGCGGGCGATCGCCGGCAGCAGGTCGGCGCCGCCGAGGTAGAAGTCGGTGCCGTCGGCGTTCTCGGCGATCGGCTCGTTTTGCGCGTCGCTGAGCTGCCAGGCCAGCGTGACGACGGTATCGGTTTGGGCTTGCATCGGGGTGTGGCGCCGGCTGCGGCGCAGGGAAAGCATTGACTCAAGCTTAATGCCTGTGCGCCCCCCGCGACTAAACTTCGGCGCAACTTCGCCACGACAAGCACCATGCCGACTTCTTCCTGGCCGCTGCGCGACATCGCGCCCGAGCGCTTCCTGCGCGACTACTGGCAGCGCAAGCCGCTGTTGCTGCGCCAGGCCTTGCCGGGGTTCGCGTCGCCGCTGAGCCGCGCCGAGCTGTTCGCGCTGGCGCGCGGCGACGCCGCCGAAAGCCGCCTGGTGGTGCGCGACGGCGACGACTGGAGCGTGCGCCACGGCCCGTTCGCCGCGCGCGAACTGCCGGCGCTGCGCCAGCCGCAATGGACGCTGCTGGTGCAGGGTGTGGATCTGCTCGACGACCGCGTCGCCGCGCTGCTGCAGCGTTTCCGCTTCGTGCCCGACGCGCGGCTCGACGACATCATGATCTCGTGGGCCAGCGACGGCGGCGGCGTCGGCCCGCACGTCGACGACTACGACGTGTTCCTGCTGCAGGCGCAGGGGCGTCGCCGCTGGCGCCTCGGCCCGGTGCGCGACACCAGCATGCGCTCGGGCCAGGCCTTGAAGCTGCTGCGCCATTTCGAGCCCGACATGGACGTCGTCGTCGAACCCGGCGACCTGCTGTACCTGCCGCCGGGCTGGGGCCATGATGGCGTCGCGCTCGGCCCGTGCATGACGTATTCGGTCGGCTTCCGCGCGCCGCCCGCCGGCGAGCTGATGCGCCAGCTGCTGTGGAAGCTGGCCGACGAGCAGCCGGGCGGCGCGCGCTACAGCGACCGCGGCCGCGTCGACGCCAAGGTGGCCGCGCACCCGGCGCGGCTGCCCGACGACATGGTCGATTTCCTGCAGCGTGCGTTCGAGCGCCTGCGCCCCGGGCGTCGCGCCTTTGCCGACGCACTGGGCGAGATCCTGACCGAGCCGAAAGGGCAGGTCTGGTTCGATACCGACCCGACGCCGACGGCGCAGCTGCGCCGTGCGTTGCGTCGCGGCGGGTTGCGGTTGGACCGGCGCAGCCGCATGCTCTACACCGCCGATGCGGTGATGATCAACGGCGAGCGCGTCGATGCTCGACTTGGGCGTGAGCGCTTGCTGCGCCGGCTTGCCGACCGTCGAACGCTCGATGCGGCGGACTGGGCCGGCGCCGGCGACGCGCTGCGCGAGCTGCTGCTCGACTGGTGCGCGCAGGGCTGGGCGCACCCGCAGGACTGAGATGGACGTCGACGCCGACGACATCGAGGCGCTGCCCGTCGGGCGCGAGGCCTGGCGGGACGCGCTGCGCGTGCGGCTCGCCGACCCCGGCACGGCATGTTGTCTGTACAGCGCGGACTACGGCGACTGGCCGTTGCAGGAGCGTGCGGTGGTCGACGCGCTTGACGCCTGGGCGCTGACGCGGCGTCAGCCGTGCCTGCGCATGCTCGCGCGCCGCTACGACGGTGTGCGGCGGGACGCGCCGCGTTTCGTCGACTGGCGCGGCCGCTTCGCGCACCTGATCGAGTGCCGCGAGCTCCCCGACGGAGTCGACGAGCCGGCCGAGGGTGTGCTGCTGGCACACGACGGCGTCATCGCGAAAGCCGTCGAGCATGGTCGCGTCGGGTACGTTTGTCGCGGTGCAGCATGGCTGGCCGCGATGCAGCGCTGGGAAGCGGCATGGGAGCGTTCGCACCCTGCTTTTGCAGCTTATACGCTGGGTTTGTGATCTTTGCGCAACACAAGGGTCATCCCACTTGACGGTGCACGTTGCGCGATCTGCCTGGAGCTATACTACACAGCCGCGGATCGTCCAAGCGCCATTTGGCCGCTGAACGATATCGTGGCGTAAAAAATTCCAGAAATCACCCGATTTCTACCTCGCAATAGTTCTACCGATCTGACCCTTTGAGGACACAAATGAAAAAGTCGCTCCTGTTGGCTTCCGTGATTGCGGCGCTTGCGCTGGGCGCGTGCGGCAAGAAGGAAGAAGCCGCCCCCGCTTCGGCGCCGGCTTCGGCCGCCGCGCCGGCCGCGTCGGCTGCCGCGTCGAAGCCGGCTGCTGCCGCGTCGACCGCCGCCCCCGCCGCTGCTGCGGCTTCGGGTGCCGCCGCGTCGGCCCCGGCTGCTCCGGCCAGCGCCGCCAGCAAGTAATCATCGGAATCGGCGGGGCCTGCCCCGCCAGCCGATCTGGAGAGCCAGCGCAAGCTGGCTTTTTTTTGTGCGCCCGGCAGGGCGCACCCCGGGCAACAAAAAACCCGCCGGATCGCGGCGGGTTTTCGTCGGACAGCAGCGGCCGCGAAGGCCGCGGTCGTCACTTGATCTTGGTTTCCTTGTACGACACGTGCTTGCGCGCGACCGGATCGAACTTCATGATCTCCATCTTTTCCGGCTGAATGCGCTTGTTCTTCGTCGTGGTGTAGAAGTGGCCGGTGCCGGCAGTCGACTCCAGCTTGATCTTCTCACGTCCGCCTTTGGCTGCCATGGCTTAGCTCTCCTGTGGAAGTCGAACTTCAGGCTTCGCCGCG
>JAJZHH010000148.1 GCA_021804595.1 Pseudomonadota bacterium | reverse complement strand
AGCGATTCGCCGGCGATCACCAGCTCCAGCTTGCGCGGCGCGCCGGCGGTCTTCAGGATGCCCATCACCGCGATCGGGTCGGTCGGCGAAATCAGCGCGCCGAACAGCAGGCAGTCGATCAGCGGCAAGGGCAGGCCGATCCACGGCAGCACGATCCAGGCGCCGAAACCGACCGCCAGCGTCGACAGCAGCGTCGAGACCACGGCGAGCGCGCCGACCTGCCAGCGATAGGCGCGCAGCTCCGACAGGTCGACGTGCAAGGCGCCGGCAAACAGCAGCAGCGACAACATGCCCTGCATCAGCACGGTCGAGAAATCGACCGAACGCAACCACGACGCTTCGTAGTGCCGCAGCCCGAAATCCAGCCCCGCGGCCTCCAGGCCGACGAAGGCCAGAGAAAACAGCAAGGCCACCGCCATCACGCCGATCGCGGTCGGCAGCCCGATGAAGCGGTGGTTCAGGTAGGCCAGCAACGAGGTGACGACGAGGCAGATGGCGGCGATTTCGAGCATCGACGTGGGCGCGGCAGGGCAGACCCGACAAGCGTAGCGCGGCACGCGCCGCGGCGACAGCCGCCGGGCGCATCGACCGCGGCGCCAGCTCACGGTCGACGCGACGCGCATCGCCTAAGCTGTCGGGTCCTGCCCCGAGCGGCTGCCCCGATGCCCATGTTCAAGTTCACCAGCGAAGCCGGCTTCCTGCTGCTGTTCGTCGTACTGATGACGCTGCCGCGCGCGCTGCAGCGCTGGCGCGTGCCGACCCCGATCAGCTGTTTCGCGCTCGGCATGCTGGCCGCGACGCTGCCGTTGCCGCTGCCCGACGCAGCGCTGCTGGGCATGCTCGCCACCTTCGGCATTTCGTCGCTGTTTCTCGCCGCCGGGCTCGAGATCGAGGCCGCCGACCTCAGGCGCGGCGCCTGGCCGCTGCTCGGCAACCTCGCCGCGCGCGTGCTCACGCTGGCGCTGCTCAGCGCCGCCGCGGCCCGCTACCTCGACGTGCCGTGGCGCGTCGCGCTGCTGCTGGCGCTGGCGGTGCTGACGCCGTCGACCGGCTTCATCCTCAACACGCTACCCAGCCTGCGCCTCGACGCGCAGGAAATCTTCTGGGTCAAGATCAAGGCCATCGGCGGCGAGATCCTCGCGCTGGCGGCGCTGTTCGCGGTGCTGCAATCGGGCAGCGTCGTTCACCTGGCGTACTCGCTGGCCGCGCTGCTGGCGCTGGTCACGGTGCTGCGCCTGGGCTTCATCTGGCTCGGCCGCCACGTCGTGCCCTACGCGCCCGGCTCGGAGTTCTCGCTGCTGCTGACCTTCGGCGTCGTTGCCGCCTACCTGACCTACCAGCTCGGCGTGTACTACCTGGTCGGCGCCTTCGTCGCCGGCGCGCTGGCCAAGTCGCTCGGCGAGCGCCTGCCGACGCTGGCGTCGAAGGCCAACCTGCACGCGATCGAACTGTTCGCGTCGTTTTTCGTGCCGTTCTACTTCTTCAACCGCGGCATCGTGACACCGCACCAGGCGTTCGGCTTCCAGGCCCTCGGCCTGGGCCTGGCGCTGTCGGCGGTGCTGCTGCCGCTGCGCATCGCGATCGTCTGGGCGCAGCGGCGCTGGATCCAGGGCGAAGACCGCGCCACCAGCCTGCGCGTGGCCGCCGCGCTGACTCCGACGCTGGTGTTCACGCTGGTCATCGCGTCGCTGCTGCGCGAGCGCTACGGCATTGCGCAGTCGTGGTACGGCGCGCTGCTGGTCTACGCCGGGATCTCGACCCTCGTCCCGGCGTGGCTGGTCGCGCGCCGCTAGCCGCTCAGGCCTCGGCGCTGAACTGACGGTACAGCGCGACGACGATGCCGGGCAGCGCCTGCGCGATGCTCTCGTGCTGCTCGGGCGTCAGCTGCAGGCGCTCGAGCTCGGCGCGGCCTTCGTCGGTGCCGTACAGGAAGACCGGGCCGAGCATGTCCTTGAGCTCGTCGGGAATGCGATCGAACACGTCGTCCTGCAGTTGCAGGCCGAGCACGAAACCGCGGCACCAGTCGTCGATGATCGACACCGCCTCGAAGTCCTCGGCGTCGACGTCGATTTCGGCGTCTTCGTCCGGGCCCTGCAGGTACAGGATCGGCTCGTAGTCCTGCGCGTCGTCGGCCAGCACCGCGTCGGTGTCGTGCCAGTGCTGTGCGATCAACGCGACCAGCTCGCGCGCTTCGTCCTCGCTGCCGAAGCTGATCTCGTCGTCGGCTTGTTCCGGGTCCCAGATCCACGGCAGCAGGTCGGCGAGCTGCGGCCGGTCGGGGCCGGCCAGCGCCGCGGCGATGAAGCCGTCGAGGGTCGAGATGTCCATCACGTGCTCGGGCGCGGAGTCGCTGAGCAGCAGGTCGGCGAGGCGGTCGAGGTCGGCGCTGGGGGCTGTGTTGTCGGTCATGGCAGGGTTCCGATGGGTCAAGGGCCGTTGACGGGCGCAACCGTCATTGTGCGGCCTCGCGCCGTGGTCGCGGCGCGCACCGCGCGTGCGACCCTGTTCGCCCGAGTGCGTCGGGGCGGTCCACGCGATACGCTTGCGCCATCCCTTCGCGAGGACCTATGCGATTCATCCACGCCGCCGACATTCATCTGGACAGCCCGCTGACCGGCCTCAGCGCCTACCCCGACGCGCCGGTCGAGCTGCTGCGCACGGCCACGCGCGACGCCTTCGACAAGCTCGTCACGCTGGCCGTCGACGAGTCGGTCGACTTCATGGTCATCGCCGGCGACCTCTACGACGGCACCTGGAAGGACTTCAACACCGGCATCTATTTCGCGCGGCAAATGGGCCGGCTCAACGCCGCGGGCATTCCGGTCTACCTGCTGCACGGCAACCACGACGCCGAAAGCGAGATGACCCGGCGGCTGTCGCTGCCGGCCAATGTGCACGTGTTCCCGGCGGCCAGGGCCGCAACCTTCGAGCTGCCCGAGCTCGAGGTCGCGCTGCACGGGCGCAGCTTCAAGCACGCCGCGACCACCGAGGACCTGGTGCCCGGCTACCCGGCGCCGCGCGCGGGCTGGTTCAACATCGGCGTGCTGCACACCGCGCTCGAAGGCTACGCGGCGCACGCCGCCTACGCGCCGTGCTCGCTCGCCGAGCTGCACGCCAAGGGCTATCAGTACTGGGCCCTGGGCCATGTGCACGAACACCAGCTGTGGCAAGGCGACGCGACCATCGCGTTTCCCGGCAACTTGCAGGGGCGCAACATCCGCGAGACCGGCGCCAAGGGCGCGCTGCTGGTGAGCACCGACGACGACCGCGTGCAGTCGGTCGAGCAGCTGTTCGTCGACGTGCTGCGCTGGCATCGCGTCGCCGTCGACGTGTCGGCGGCGCGCACGCTGTCCGACGCGTCGCGACAGATCGGCCACGCGCTCGACGCGCTGCTCGGCGCCGACGACTCGGCGCTGCCGCTGGCCGTGCGCGTGCGCCTGCACGGCCGCTCGGCAGCGCACGGCGAACTGTTCGGGCGGGAAGCGCCGTTGCGCGCCGAAGTGCTGGCGCAGGCCGCGGCCATCGCCGGCGATCGCCTCTGGATCGAGAAGGTCGTCGTCGACACGCAGCCGCTGGAGACGGCCGCGGCGCTGGCCGCGCGCGGCGACGCGGTCGCCGAGCTGCAGGCCATCCTGGCCGAAGCACCCGCCGACGACGCGCTGCTCGACACGCTGCGCGCCGACTTCGCCGACTTGCTGGCCCGGCTGCCGCAGGAGATCGGGCACGACGCGCCGCTTCTGCAGACGGTGCGCGAGGGCCGCCTGGCCGAGCTGGTCGACGCCACCGTGCCGTCGCTGCTGGCGCGCGTGGCGGCGGCGGAGTAAGCGATGCGCATCGACCAGCTCGACCTGATCCGCTACGGCAAGTTCACCGACCGCAGCGTCGCGCTGCCGGCCGCGGCGCACGACTTCCACGTCATCGTCGGCCCCAACGAAGCCGGCAAATCCACGCTGCGCTCGGCCATCCACCACCTGCTGTACGGCTTCGGCCAGCGCAACCCGGGCTACGCCTTCCTGCACCCGCTGCCCGAGCTGCGCCTGGGCGCGCGCCTCAGCCACGGCGCGCAGCAGCTGGCGTTCGCGCGCATCAAGGCCAGCAAGGCGACGCTGCGCGGCGCCGACGACAAGCCGCTGCCCGACGACAGCCTGGCGCCGCTGCTCGGCGGCGTCGACGCGAAGTTCTTCGAGCAGATGTTCAGCCTCGACCACGAGCGCCTGGTGCGCGGCGGCGCCAGCATCCTGTCGGCGGCCGACGCCGACGTCGGCCAGGTGCTGTTCGAGTCGGCCGCCGGCATCGCGTCGCTGGGCGCGATCCGCGCCGAGCTCGAGCACGAGGCCGACGCGCTGTGGGCGCGGCGCAAGTCGGGCGCACGCGTGTACTACCAGGCCGAGCAGGTCTACGACGACGCGCGCCAGGCGCTCAAGTCCGCGTCGCTGCGCGCGAAGGACTGGGCCGAAGCGCACGCGCGCGTCGAGGAACTCGGCGCCGCCCTGCGCGCCGCGCTGGCCGAGCAGGCCCGGCTGAAGGCGCGGCGCGGCGTGCTGCAGCGCGCGCGCCGCGTCGCCCCGCTGCTGGCCGCGCTCGACAGCGAAGCCGCGCGGCTGGCCGACTACGCCGGCACCGCCGAGCTGCCGCAGACGGCGGCGGCCACGCTCGACGACGCCGAACGGCGGCTGGCGGCGATCGACCTCGACCGATCGCACCAGCGGCGGCTGCAGGACGCGGCCGCCGCGACGCTGCGCGAGCTGCGGCTGGACCCGGCGCTGCTCGAGCACGAAGACGAAATCGTCGCGGTCGACGAACTGCGCCTGCAATACCGCGCCTACCCGACCGACATCGAGCGGCGCGAACTCGAAGTGCGCGCCAAGTGGGCGGTGGTCGCCGACCTCGCCGCGCAACTGGGCTGGGACGCCAGCGGCGAGGACGCGGTCGCCGCGCGCCTGCCCAGCCCGCCGGTGCGCGCGGCGCTGGCGCGGCGGGCCCGGCAGCGCGACGCGCTGGTCCAGGCCCG
>JAJZHH010000057.1:1762-19506 GCA_021804595.1 Pseudomonadota bacterium | reverse complement strand
CCGCACCCCCGCGGCGTGTTCGTGACCCTCGAGGGCATCGACGGCGCCGGCAAGAGTACCCAGTTCGCCGCGCTGGTCGATGCGCTGCGCGCGGTCGGCCGCGACGTCGTCGCCACCCGCGAGCCCGGCGGCACGCCGCTGGGCGAGCGCATCCGCGAGTTGCTGCTGCACGAGGCGATGTCGGCGTCGACCGAGGCGCTGCTGATGTTCGCGGCGCGCCAGGAGCACGTGCTGCGCGTGATCGAGCCGGCGCTGCTGCACGGCAGCGACGTCGTCTGCGACCGTTTCACCGACGCCTCGCTGGCCTACCAGGGCGCCGGCAAGGGCATTCCGCTCGACCGTCTGCAGGCACTGGCGCACTGGGTGCACCCGGGGCTGCGCCCCGACCTCAGCGTGCTGCTCGACCTGCCGCCGGAAATCGCCGCGCAGCGCCTGCGCGGGCGCGACACCGACCGCTTCGAGCGCGAGCCGCTGGCGTTCTTCGAGCGCGTGCGCGCGCAGTACCTCGAACTGGCGGCGGCCGAGCCGCAGCGCTGGCTCGTCGTCGACGCGACGGCCGCGCCCGATCGCATCGCCGCGACGCTGGGCGAGGCGCTGCAGCGCCTGCTCGCGGCGCACCGTTAGTTCGGGAACGACGACGATGCACGACGCTCCAGCCATCCTGCTGCACGGCGCTGCCGGCACCGGGCTGTGGGAAGCGCTGCGCGAGCGCGCCGCGGCGCTGCTGTGCGAGGCGCCGCGCGGCGGCCACGCCTGCGGCGCCTGCGCCGGCTGCCGCCTGTTGGCCGCGGGCACCCACCCGGACCTGTTCGAGCTGCTGCCCGAGGCGCTGGCGCTCGAGCTCGGCGTGCGCGAGCCCGAGGAGCACGCCAGCGGCCAGCCGTCGCGCGAGATCGCGATCGACGCCGTGCGCCGGCTGGTCGACTGGTCGCACGCGACCAGTCACCGCGGCGGCGTTCGCGTCGCGCTCGTCCACCCGCTCGACGCGATGTCGCTGCCGGCCGCCAACGCCCTTCTGAAAACACTTGAAGAGCCGCCTGCAGGCCTTTCATTTTTCTTGGGAACACATCGGCTGGACCATGTCTTGCCGACCTTGCGCAGCCGCGCCCGGCTGCAAGCGCTGCCGCGCCCGCAAGCCGACGCCGCGCAGGCGCTGCTGCGCCAGCGCGGCTGCGCGCAGCCCGAGGCCGTCGCCGCCTGGTGCCGCAACGCGGTACACGCCACGCAACCCGAGGCCGGGCTTGAGTGGGCCGTCGGCGTGCTCGCCTGGCTGGACGGGCAGGGCACTGCGGCGGCGCGCCGCGCGCTGGTCGACGCCGCGCCGGCCGCGGCGGTGGCGGCGGCCGCGCTGCAGAAGATCGGCGTCGACCTGATGCGCGCACGCCACGGCCTGGCGCCGCTGTACCTGCCGCAGCAAGGCTCGCTGCTGCAGCGGCTGGCGCCGCGCGCTCAGCCGGCGCAGTGGCTGGCGCGCTGGCAGCGGCTGGCACGCGCGGCGGCCGAATCGGGCTTCGCCTTGCACGCCGGTTTGAGCGCCGAGCGCTGGCTCCTAGAATTCGGACAACTCCACACGCGCAGCGAGGACTGAGATGGCGACCCAAGCAGCACCTGCGGGCAACACGTCCCGCCCCAGCGTGATCCAGCTGTCGATCAAGGAAAAGCCCGCGCTGTACGCCGCGTTCATTCCGTTCTTTCCCGAAGGCGGCATTTTCATTCCGACCACGCGCGAGTACCGGCTCGGCGACGACGTCTATCTGCTGCTGACCGTGATGGACAACCCGCAGCGCTACCCGGTGGCCGGCAAGGTGGCGTGGATCACGCCGCCGAACGCCGGCGGCAACAAGACCCAGGGTATCGGCGTGCGTTTCCCGGCCGACGAGAAGGCCAAGCAGTTGCGCCAGGCCATCGAGGAAATCCTCGGTCCGCTGGGCGAGGGCGCCGCACGACCCACCCACACCCTGTAAGACGCCGACGACGATGCCGTTGACCGATTCGCACTGCCACCTCAATTTTCCCGAACTTGCCGAGCACTTCGACGACGTGCTGGCGACGATGGACGCGCTGGGCGTGACGCGCGCCGTCAACATCTGCACCCGGCTCGAGCACGCCGACGCGATCGTCGCCTGCGCCGAGCGCGACCCGCGCATCTGGGCCACCGTCGGCGTGCATCCCGACGAGCAGGATCTGGACGAGCCGACGGTGGCCGAGCTGGTCGGGCGCGCGCGCCACCCGCGCGTGATCGCGCTGGGCGAGACCGGGCTCGACTACTACCGGCTCGAAGGGCGCAGCCACGCCGACATGGCGTGGCAGCGCGAGCGCTTCGCACGCCACATCGAGGCCTCGCAGCAGATCGGCAAGCCGCTGGTCGTGCACACGCGCGCGGCGGCCGACGACACGCTGGCGATGCTGCGCGAGCAGGGCGCGCACAGCGGCGTGCTGCACTGCTTCACCGAAACCTGGGAAGTTGCCAGGGCCTTGCTCGACATGGGCTTCTACATTTCGCTGTCGGGCATCATTTCCTTCAAGAACGCCGCGGAGTTGCGCGAGGTTGCGAAGAAACTGCCTGAAGATCGGATGCTGGTCGAGACCGACAGTCCCTATCTGGCGCCGGTGCCGATGCGCGGCAAGACCAACCAACCCGGCTACACGCGCTACGTGGCGCGTGCGCTGGCCGAATTGCGCGGTTGCAGCGAGGCCGAAGTCGAAGCGTTCACCGAACGCAATTTCGAGACCCTGTTCCCGGCGACGCGGTCGCACTGAACTGGAGAATGTGCATGAGCTTTGCGCCTCACCGCATTGTTCTTGCAGGAATTTTTGTTGCAGCGTCGACTCTGCTCAGCGCCCACGCGAGCCCCGCCGACGATTTCTTCAGCGCGCTCGGCCGCAACGACGCGGCGACCGTGCGCCAAATGCTCGCCGCCGGCTTCGACGCCAATGCGCGCAACGCCGACGGCCAGCCGGCGCTGCTGCTGGCGGTGCGCGACCAGGCCGACGCGGTCGCGCGCGTGCTGCTTGATGCGCCCAGGCTCGACGTCGACGAAACGAATCGCGCCGGCGAGAACGCGCTGATGATCGCCTGTCTGCTCGGCGACGACGCGCTGGTGCACACGATGGTCGAGCAAGGCGCTGCGGTCGACCGGCCCGGCTGGACGCCGCTGGCCTACGCGGCCACCAACGGCCACACCGCGATCGCGCGCTATCTGCTCGCGCACGGCGCGCGCGTCGACGCGCCGGCCCCCAACGGCACCACGCCGCTGATGATGGCGGCGTATTTCGGTCACCTCGGTACGGTGCGCGCGCTGCTGGCGGCCGGCGCGAATCCGGCCTTGCGCAACGGACCCGGCTATCGAGCGATCGATCTGGCGCTGCAGCGCGGCCACCACGCGGTGGCCGACGCGCTCGGCGCCGCGATGAACCCGCGCAAGCCCGGCCAGTGGTGAGCGCGCGACGCGCGCCGCCGCCGCGGTTCGTCGCGGAATGCGAGCATATTTGCGTTATGTAAAATATGCTGGACGATGTGATCGGCGAAACGACGCACCGGCGGTTCGGTGCGTCGTCGCCGCGCTCACGCTGCCAGTTCGATGCGGCTGCGCCCGCCCGACTTGGCCTGCAGCAGCGCGCGGTCGGCGCGCGCGTAGACCGACTCAAGCGTCTCGCCGGCGGACCATTCGGCCAATCCGGCGCTGAAGCCGACCTGCACGCCGGCGGGCTGGTGGCTGTGCGAGAAACGCATCGACGCGAAATGCAGCTGCAAGCGCGCAACCGTCTGTGCGGCCTGGTCGAGCGTGGTGCCGGCGAGGATCAGCATGAACTCCTCGCCGCCCATGCGCGCGATCGAGTCGCTGGGACGCAGTTCGCCGCGCGCCACGCGCACCAGCTCGCGCAGCACGGTGTCGCCGAGGTCATGGCCGTAGGTGTCGTTGACGCGCTTGAAGTGGTCGAGGTCGAGCATCGCCACGCACAGCGTGTCGCCGCCGCGCTGCGCGCGCGATGTTTCCCGTTCGAACGCCACTTCGAGCCCGCGGCGGTTGAGCGCGCCGGTCAGCGGGTCGAGCTGCAGCATTTCGCTGACGCTTTGCAGTTCGTCTTCGAGCGCACGGGTGCGGGCATGGGCTTCCTCGAGCCGGGTCTGCGCTTCGGTGAACGAGGCGCGCAGCTGCCGGGTATCGTCGAGCATGCGCCGACTGTTGGCGAGGATGCCCTGCACGACGTCGCGCGCGCGGCTCCAGTCGGGCGAGGCGTCGAGGTCGCGCAGGCCGGCCTCGAGCTCGTCGCCGTAGCGTGCGCTGTGCTCGACGTAGTTGCCGAGGCTGCGCACGACCATTTCGACCAGTTCGCGCGCGATCGAGCGCGCGTCGTCGCCGGCGCGCGCGAGTACGCCCTGGCGGAACAACACGTCCTTGAGCTGCCCGACCGCCTGTTCGATGCGCGGCACGTCGGGCGGCTCGCGCAGCAGCTCGCGCAGTGCGCTGACCTGCGGCTGGACCCAGTGGTCGGCTTCGAACAGTTCGGCGACGTTGTCCAGCAGCAGCTTGAACACTTCGAGCAGCCTCGCCCTCGCCTGCGCGGTCAGCGTTTCCCAGTGTTCGCATGCGGTCCACAATTCGCGCGCAGCGGCCTGCAGCTGGTCGTTGAACGTCTCGACCTCGCCGGCCTGGCGCAGCAGCGCGCCGGCCTGGGCGTGGATCTGCGCCTGCTCGGCGTAGGCGTGCTCGGCCATGCGCACCGCGTCGGTCCAGGCGCGGCGCCACGGTTCGGCGGCGGCCACCGCGGCGTCCTCGGTCGGCGCCGCATCGCGCTCGCGCAGCACCGCCCAGCGCGCGGTGTGGGTCTGCAGCGTCGCCAGCAGTTCGGCCGGCTCGGCACTGGCCTCGAGCGCTTGCAGCGCCTGCAGCTTGTTCAAGTGGCTGACGCCGATTTGCGAGCGCGCCCATTCGCGCACGAAGCGCGCCATCGCCGGCCCGAGCGCTGCGGTCGCTGGCGGCTCGGCGCGCGCCGGCGGCGCGTCGAGCAGCATGCCGGCCATCAGGTCCAGCGCCAGCTCCCAGTGCTCTCGCGTCAGCGCATCGCGCAGCGCCGGCCACGCCGACGATTTGGCCAGCGGCAGCCGCGACAGCCGCTGCAGCAGCGCAGCGCTGCCGAGCGGCGCGCCGTGCGCGGATTCGGCGAAATATGCCCGGCGGTAATGGTGCGGAGTCGGCGCGACCCCTTCCTCGGCCAGTCGCTTCAGCGCGGCGCGCGCAATTGACGCCGGGTTTTCGCGGCTGTCACGGTCTTGTTGCATTTTTTTACGATAGTGCGGTTTGCGCCTGCCGCCGTGCTGGCGCAAGACTGCGCCAGCCAAAACGGGTCTTTCGGCATGCATTGCCAATGCCAAGAGCATATCGGAGCGGCGCTTCACGCACGCATGACGTGCGATGCGTTCCATGCACTGTTACAGGCCTTTTCGATTTTGCGCCACAATATTGCATACGAGCCTAAAAACGGCATCGCACGCGTCGTTATTGTCGATGCGGCAGATTGAATGCCGGGCCGGTGCAGTCCGCCGTGACGACCGCGCCGCGCAAAAGACCAACAATCCCTGGGGGCGCTTGACCATGCTGGTTCACCGATGAATACATCGCGAGGCGACGACGCGCCGCGTCTGGCGCTGCAGAACCTGCAGGAAGCCGACCAGCTGCTCAGCGCCGGGCTGCGCCGCATTCTCGGCGCCGCCGGCGATCTGCCGAACGCCAGCCACCCACTGCAGGAAGCGCTCGAGCTCGGCGAGCGGCAGGCGATGGCGACGCTGTCGGCGGTCGAGGCTGCGCAGGTCGAGCTCGCGGTGCTGCGCGCCGACCTCGGCGAGCACGACGCGCGGCTGCGCCGGCTTGACGCCGAACTGCAGCGCATCCTGACCACGCAGCAGGCGCAGGATCTGGCCGGGCAGCGCCTGCAGCGCACGCTGGCCTTGCTGCGGGTCGTCGAGCAACGCATCCACGACGCGCTCGGCGAGCTCGGCGTGGCCGGCATGGCGGGTGCCGCGGCCGCGCCCGCGCCCTGCGCGGCAAACCTCGATCAAGGTCGCGTCGACGACCTGTTGTCGCAACTTGGCCTATGAGGCCGCGCGTACCCGGAGATCGACCATGAGTCATCTGTTGCAGGACGTCGACGAGCGCTCCCGTCTCGCCGGAACCAACAAGTTCGAGTTGCTGCTGTTCCGCCTGGGCGACGAGCCGGGTGGGCGCCGCGAGGTGTTCGGCATCAACGTGTTCAAGGTACGCGAAGCGATGGTGATGCCGCCGCTGACGGCGATGCCGGGCGCGCCGCAGCACGTGCTCGGCGTGGCCAATATCCGCGGCCAGATCGTGCCGGTGATCGACCTGCCGTCGGTGGTCGGCTGCAAGCCGTCGGCGCTGAACATCCTGATCGTCAGCGAGTACGAGCGTTCGGTGCAGGGCTTCGCGGTCGAGGACGTCGAGGAGATCGTTCGGCTGGACTGGAGCCGCGTGCTGTCGGCCGAGGCCAACGCTGTCGGCGGCATGGTCACCAGCATCGCGCGGCTCGACGCCGACGGCGACAAGTCGCGCCTGGCGCTGGTGCTCGACGTCGAGCGGGTGCTGCGCGACGTGCTGCCGTCGCGCGTGGCCGACGCGACGCCGCCGCACGGCGCGCCGCCGTTGCCGATGCCGCCGGGCAGCGTGATCCTGGCCGCCGACGACTCCTTCGTCGCCCGCAGCCAGATCGAGAAAGTGCTGCAGGCCTTGGGCGCGCCTTACATCATGACCAAGACAGGCAAGGAAGCATGGGATAAGCTTCAAAGCTTGGCGCACGACGCCCGTGCCGAAGGTCTCGAAGTCGGGGCCAAGGTGGCCGCGGTGCTGAGCGATCTGGAAATGCCGGAAATGGACGGATTCACGCTGACCAAGACGATCAAGAGCGACCCGCGCTTCAGCCGCATTCCGGTCGTGATCCACTCGTCGCTGACCGGGCAGACCAACGAGGACCATGCGCTGAGCGTCGGCGCCGAAGGTTATGTGGCCAAGTTCGCCGGCACCGAACTGCAGGACGCGCTGCGCCGGGCGATGACGCGAGCCGCCAGCGGGAGCCGCTCATGAGCGCGCAACTCGCCCCGGCTCCACTGCCGAATGAAATGCATGCGACCGCTTGGGAAGCGCAGCTGCGTCTGTGTCAGGACGCGCTGACGCTGCTGAACCAGCAGTTCGAAGGCGCACGCGCGCAGATGGAAGCCGGCGTGCTCGACCTCAGCCAGCGCTTCGCGGCGCTGTACGGCAGCCTGGAAAACGCGGTGCGCGCGTCGGGCGACGCCGCCGGCGACGCCGGCCACGGCATGAATGCGGTGTTCGACGCCAGCCGCGACGAACTGCACCAGGTCGTCACGGTGATGCGCGAGGCGTTCAGCCGCCGCGACGCCGCGGTGCAGCAGGTGCAGGCGGTGACCGGCCACGCCAGCGCGCTGCGCACGATGGTCGATCGTGTCGCGCAGCTGGCGGCGAAGACCGACCTGCTGGCCTTGAACGCGACCATCGAGGCGTCGCGCGCGGGGCCGCACGGGCGCGGTTTTTCGATCGTCGCCGAGGAAGTGCGCAAGCTGTCGGCGCAGTCGCGCGAAACCAGCCGCGAAATGAACGAACGGGTCGGCGCGATCACCGCCGAGATCCGCGCGATGGCCGAGCAGGCGGCGCGCTCCAGCCATGAGGAGCGCGAGACGTTCGCGACCAGCGAAGCGACGCTGCAGGGCGTGCTCAAGCGACTGCAGGGCCTGGCGCAGGCGCAAGGCGAGTCGGCGGCGATCCTGCGCGGCGAAGGCGAGCGCATGCGCCAGGAGATCTCGCAAGTCATCGTCGCGCTACAGTTCGGCGATCGCGTCAACCAGATCATCAGCCACGCCAACGGCAGCCTCGCAGCCCTGGCCGACGAAGTCGCCGGCGCGCTGACCGATCCGGCGCGCGCGGTCGACGGCGCAGGCTTCATGCAGGGCATGGCCAACGGCTACACAACCGACGAACAACGCAGCCGGCACCTGGGCCTCGACCAGGACGACGGGGGCGACGCCGGCGGCGAGATCACCTTTTTCTGAATCCGAACCCAGGCACCATGTCGAAAACCATTCTGATCGTCGATGATTCCGCTTCGCTGCGTCAGGTCGTCAAGCTCGCGCTGTCCGGCGCCGGCTACGAGGTCATCGAGGCCTGCGATGGCGTCGATGCGCTGGGCAAGCTCGACGGACGCAAGATCCACCTGATCATCAGCGACGTGAACATGCCGAACATGGACGGAATCACGCTGGTCAAGGAAGTCAAGCTCAAGGCCGAATACAAGTTCACGCCCATCATCATGCTGACCACCGAAAGCCAGGAAGAGAAAAAGGCCCAGGGCCAGGCCGCCGGTGCGCGCGCCTGGGTGGTCAAGCCCTTCCAGCCGGCGCAGATGCTGGCCGCCGTCTCCAAGCTGATCGCGCCCTGAAGGATTTCGCGATGGACATCTCCTTGCACGAGGACGGCGCGCGCTGCGCCGTCGCGCTGACCGGCGCGCTCGACATCTACGCCGCCGAATCGCTGCGCGCCGCGCTGCTCGACGCGCTGTCGCGCCACGCCGCGCTCGACCTCGACCTGTCCGGCGTCGACGAAATCGACAGCGCCGGGCTGCAGGTGCTGATGGCGGCCAAGGCGATGGCCGGCGCCGAAGGCGGCGAGCTGACGATGCGCGGGCACAGCCCGGCGGTGCTCGAAGTGCTCGAGCTGACGCGGCTGCAAGGCTATTTCGGCGACCCGGTGGTCGAGTTCGGCGCCGCGGCGCGGGAGGGCAATTGACGTGAGCTTCGAAGAGCAGATGTTGCTTGCGCTGCAGTCGTTCATCGCCGAGGCGCGTGAACTGCTGACCAGCATGGAACAGGGGCTGCTGCAGCTCGAGGAGCAGGCCGACGAGGAGGAACTGCACGCGTTGTTCCGTGCCGCGCACACGATCAAGGGCTCGGCCGGGCTGTTCGGCCTCGACGGCGTGGTGCGCTTCACCCATCACCTGGAGACCTTGCTCGACCACATGCGCGACGGCAGCGTGAAAGCCGACAGCGACGTGATCGGCGTGCTGCTCGACGCCCGCGACCACCTGGCACAACTCGTCGAGCTGGCCGCGCGCGGCGAGGACGCCGAGCCCACGACCGTGCAGGCCGGCGCCCAGTTGATCGAGCGGCTGCAGCGTGCCGAGCACGGTGGCGCCGTGCCGGCCGCGGCGATCGCCGCGGCGTCGGCTGCGCCAAGCGTCGAGGTGGTCGCCGCCAGCGCCACCGACCCGGCCGTCACCGTGCTGCCGGCCGAATCGGCGCAGACCGCGACCTGGCACTTGTCGCTTCGCTTCGGCAGCGACAGCCTGCGCAACGGCATGGATCCGCTGTCGTTCATCCGCTATCTGCGCAGCCTCGGCGACATCGTCGGGCTGACCACCTTGAGCGACGCGCTGCCGGCGCTGCCGGCGATGGACCCGGAAGCGAGCTACCTCGGCTACGAGATCAACTTCCGCAGCGAAGCGACGAAGCAGCAGATCGAGGACGTGTTCGAGTTCGTCCGCGACGACGCGCAGATCAGCATCCTGCCGGCGCACAGCCGCATCGCCGACTACATCGAACTGATCCGCGCGCTGCCCGAGGATGACCTGCGCCTGGGCGAACTCCTGGTGCAGGTCGGCACCCTCACCCGTCACGAGCTCGACCGTGCGCTGCGCGAGCAGCAGCGCGAGACCGACGCCGACGGCGCGCACGAACCGCTCGGCGAAATCCTCGCACGCGACGACAAGACGCCGCAGCCGATCGTGCAGGCCGCGCTCGACAAGCAGCGCCAGGTCAAGGAAAAGCGCGCCCGCGAAAGCCAGCTGCTGCGCGTGGCCGCCGACAAGCTCGACGTGCTGATCAACCTGGTCGGCGAGTTGGTGATCGCCAGCGCCGGCAACGCGCTGCAGGCGCGCGAGCCGGCGCAGGTCGAAGCCGCGGCGCAGGTCACACGGCTGGTCGAGGAAATCCGCGAGCGTGCGCTCAAGCTGCGCATGGTCGAGATCGGCGAGACCTTCGCCCGCTTCCAGCGCGTCGTGCGCGACACCGCGCGCGAACTGGGCAAGGACATCGCGCTGCAGATCCAGGGCGCGGAAACGGAACTGGACAAGTCGATGGTCGAGTCGATCGCCGACCCGCTGATGCACCTGGTGCGCAACGCGATGGACCACGGCCTGGAGACCGCCGAGGCGCGACTGGCCGCGGGCAAGCCGGCGCAGGGTCGGCTGCGGCTGGCCGCCGGCCACGATGCCGGCTCGATCGTGATCGAAGTCGCCGACGACGGTGGCGGGCTCAAGCGCGATCGCATCCTGGGCAAGGCCATCGAACGCGGCCTGCTGGCCGCCGAACAGGCCGCGACGATGAGCGACTCCGAGGTCTGGCAGCTGATCTTCGAGCCGGGCTTCTCGACCGCCGACAAGATCACCGACCTGTCCGGCCGCGGCGTCGGCATGGACGTGGTCAGGCGCAACATCGAAGCGATACGCGGCAGCATCGACATCGAAAGCCAGGCCGGCGCCGGCACCACGATCCGGCTGCGCTTGCCGCTGACACTGGCGATCATCGACGGCTTCATGGTCGAGAGTGCCGGGCGCACCTACGTGTTGCCGCTGGACGCGGTCGTCGAGTGCCTGCAACTGCCGCCCGAGACCAGCCATCGCGGCCATTACATCAATCTGCGCGGCGAAGTGCTGCCGCTGCTCGATCTGCGCACCGCGCTCGGCGGCCGCGGCGAGCCGCCGGCGCGGCGCAACGTCGTCGTCGTGCACGCGGCGGGCCAGCGCGCCGGCCTCGTCGTCGACCGGCTGCTCGGCGAATACCAGACCGTGATCAAGCCCTTGGGCGAGCTGTTCGCGCATCTGCGCGGAATCGGCGGCTCGACCATCCTCGGCAACGGCATGGTGGCGTTGATCGTCGACGTGCCGGCGCTGCTGGCGCACTTCGGTCGGGAGACCGACACGCTGATCGCCGCGTAGCGCTGGATCGTGGCGCTGGCGCGAAGCGTCGGCGCTGCGTAAGATACGCCGTATCAAACAGAATCGATATGTAAGTACTACTTACTTTCAATTCGATTCATGGAGGACTCGGCGTGAACCCCATGCGAATCGGTTGGCCATCGGGCTGCAGCGACCCCGGCGCTGCGCCCTCCTCGTTCGGCACCGCGGCGGCGCCGGCCGGCGCGCGGTCCTGAGCCGGCGCCGGGTTCGCGATGGAATTCGTCGACGCCAACGTCTGCCGCAAACTGCTGGCCTCGTCACACGAAGCGGTGGCGATCGCCGACGCCGACAGCGGCGAGCTGCTGGCGGTCAACGCCGCGCTCGAACGCCTCAGCGGCTGGCGCGCCGACGAACTGCTGGGGCGGCCGCAAAGCGTGCTGCACCCGGCCGACGACGCCGCCGAAAGGTATTCGGCAAGCTTTGCCCGCCACCGCGCCGACGCCAATGGCTGCGTCGTCGAAACCCGCATGCTGCGCCGTGACGGAGCGCTGCGCGAGGTGGCGATCAACGCCTGGCGCATCGAGCTGGCCGAACGCGACGTGATGGTCGGCATCTTTCGCGACATCGGCTCGACCAAGCGACTCGAGCGTGCGCTGCGTCTGCTCAGCGCGTGCAACAGCGCGCTGGTGCGCGCCGACGACGAAGCGCGGCTGCTCGCCGACGTCTGCCGGCTGGTGACCGAAGTCGGCGAGCACGAACTGGCCTGGGTCGGACTGCCGCTGCACGACGCCGGGCGCACCGTGCAGGTCGCGGCCAGCCACTCGCGCAGCGCGTCGGACTATCTGCAAAGCATCCGCGTCGGCTGGGGCGACGGCCCGCTGGGCGCCGGACCGATGGGCAAGGCGATCCGCCTCGGCAAGGTACAACTGGCGCGCAGCACCTTCGACGACGCGTCGATGGCGCCGTGGCGCGCGCAGGCGGTGGCGCGCGGCTATCTGTCGAACCTGGCGCTGCCGCTGCGCGATGCGCAGGGCCAGGTGCTCGGCGCACTCAGCATCTATGCGCGCGCGGTCGACGCGTTCGACCCCCAGGAATGTGCGCTGCTCGAGGAACTTGCCGACAACCTTGCCTACGGCATCGGCACGCTGCGGCTGCGCGCGCAGCGCGCCGCGCTCGAAGACGCGCTGTGGCGCCGCGCGCATTACGACGCGCTCACCGGTCTGCCGAACCGCGCACTGTTCTTCGACGAGCTTGCCGCGCGGACCTGCGACGGCCATTCATCTGCGCTGCTGTGCATCGACCTCGACGGCTTCAAGCAGCTCAACGACATGCTGGGCCATCGGCGCGGCGATGCGGTGCTGGTCGAAGTCGCCGCACGGCTGCGCGCGGCCGGCGGCGCGCTCGCGGCGCGGCTCGGCGGTGACGAGTTCGCGCTGCTGCTCAAGCACACCGACGACGTCGCCGGCGCCGCGGCGCGAGTCGTCGAGTCGCTGGCAACGCCCTTGCCCGGGTTCGAACTGGGGCTGCGCTGCAGCGTGGGCGTGGCGCGCTTTCCCGACGATTCGCCCGATCATGAACAGCTGCTGCGCGACGCCGAAGCGGCGCTGCAGCAGGCCAAGCGCGATGCGCGCCAGCGCATCGTGCACGCCGACGCCGGGCGCCACGCGGCAGCGCGCGAGCGCGCGCAACTCGCGCAGGAGCTGTACGGAGCGCTCGATCGCGGCGAACTCGAGGTGCACTATCAACCGCTGATCGACTTGCGCAGCGGCGTGCCGCGCATGATCGAGGCGCTGCTGCGCTGGCGGCATCCGCGGCGCGGCATGATCGCGCCTGATGTGTTCGTCGTGCTGGCCGAGGAAACCGGCTTGATCCACCGCATCGGCGACTGGGTGTTCGAGCAGGCCCTCGCGCTGGCCTGCGCGCGCGCGGCGCGCGGCGACGCCGCGCTGCAGGTCGCGGTCAACGTCTCGCCGGTGCAGTTCCTCGGCGCCGGCTTCGCGCAGCGCTGGCTGAGCAAGCTGCAAGCCAGCGGCCGTCCCGGCGTCGAGTTCGCGGTCGAGATCACCGAAGGGCTGCTGTTGCGCGACAGCCCGGAAGTCGCGTCGACCTTGCGCGCGCTGCGCGCCGCCGGCATCGAAATCGCGATCGACGACTTCGGCACCGGCTATTCATCGCTGTCGTATCTGCACCAGTTCGCCGTCGACCATCTGAAGATCGACCGCTCGTTCACGCGCAACCTCGGCCGCGACGCCTATGCGGCGACGCTGACCGATTCGATCATCGCGCTGGCCCACGGCCTGGGCCTGCGCACCGTCGCCGAAGGCGTCGAGACCGCCGCGCAGCGCGACCATCTGCTGCGCGCCGGCTGCGACTTCGCGCAGGGCTGGCTGTACGCGCCGGCGATGCCCGTCGCGGCCCTCGCCGACTGGCTGGCGCAGCAGCCGCACGAGCCCGCGTCGCGGGCCTAGAACAGCAGATAGACCTCGCCGCCGTCGCGCACGACGCGGCACGGTGCGCCGTGCGGCAGCGTGACCTTGGTGCGCTGGTGGCCGAACGGCAGTCCGCCGAGCACCGGGACGCGCCACGGCTTGAGCTGGGCGCGCACCCAGTCGATGGCCTGCGCCAGGTCGTAGCCGGCGTCGTGCGCGACCAGCCGGTAGCCGGTGAAGGCGCCGAGCACGATCGCGCGCTGGCGCTGCAGCACGCCGGCGTGCAGCAATTGCGCGAACAGGCGCTCGATCGCGTAGGGGTGCTCACCGACGTCTTCGACGAACAGCACGCCGTCGACCGCCGGCAAATAGGGCGTGCCGACCACGCTGCACACCATCGACAGATTGCCGCCCCACAGCACGCCGCGGGCGTCGAGCCCGCGCGGCGCGTCGGCACAGGCGAAGCCGATCGCCTCCTGGCTGCCGTCGAGCGCGTCGACCAGGCTGTCGGCGGTGATCTCGTCGAGCGTGTCGCCGGCAAAGTCGTAGTCGGCCATCGGCCCGCTGAACGTGACCGCGCCGCTGCGCGCCAGCAGCGCGAGCTGCAGCGCGGTGAAGTCGCTGTGGCCGACCCAGCGCTGGCCACGGTTGCGGATCGCGTCGTCGAGCAGCGCGTAGTCGATGCGGTGCAGCAGCCGGCTCAGCCCGTAGCCGCCGCGCGTGGCCATCACCACCTCGGCGCCGCTGCGTGCGGCGCGGTGCAGCGCGGCCAGGCGCTGTGCGTCGGTGCCGGCGAAACGCGCGCTGCGCCTCGCCGCCGCGGTGTCGATCTCGACGCGCCAGCCGAGTTCGCGCAAGCGCTGCCGTGCGCGCTCGAGTCGTTGCGGCTCGGGCAACGCACCCGATGGCGAGATCAGGCGAAGCAACGGTGAAGTCATCGGCTCAAACGCCCCCGGGCGCTGCCCGTCGTGTTCATGGTGTGTCTCCTGCTCCGCGGGCCGCACGGCGGCGCTCGCGGAAGAATTCCTGCAGCAGCCCGCCGCAGGCCTGCGCCTCGACGTCGCCGCTGACCTGGCAATGGTGGTTGAGGCGCGCGTCGGCAAACAGGTCGACGACGCCGCCGGCGGCGCCGGTCTTCGGGTCGCGCGCGCCGAACACGACGCGCGCCACGCGCGCATGCAGCAGCGCCATCGCGCACATCGCGCACGGCTCCAGCGTCACGTACAGCGTCGTGCCGGGCAGCCGGTAGTTGCCGGCCAGCGCTGCGGCCTGGCGCAGCGCGACGATCTCGGCGTGCGCGGTCGGGTCGCTGTCGCCGATCGGGCGGTTGTAGCCGGTGGCGACGACGCGGCCGTCGCGCACCAGCACCGCGCCGACCGGCACTTCGCCCAGCAGCCAGGCGTTGTGCGCCTGGTCGAGCGCCAGGCGCATGAAAGCGCTGTCGGCGGCAGCGTCGGGTGAGTCGCGCGGCGGGTTGTCGTCGGTTTGCATCGCGGAGCGTCAGCGTATCACTGCCAGCGCCGCAGCAGCTGCAGGTAGCCGTCGAGCATGGCCTGCGCCGCCGCGTCGCTGAACAGCTCGGCGGCGCAGCTCAGGCTCAGCTCGCCGCTGGCCAGGTTGGCGCTGAGGTGCAGGTCGAACAGCGCGGCGTCCGAGCGCAGGCTCACCAGCTCGGCGTCGAGCCCGTGCAGCGCCGGCGCGCGCAGTTCCATGTTCAGCACGTTGAACATCGCGCGCGGCTCGACCCAGCCGGGGTCGAGCCGGCGCAGCTCGGCGACCAGTTCGTCGTAGGGCAACTGCTGCTGCGCCAGCGCCTCGAGCAGCGCCTCGCGCGCGCGCGGCAGCTGCTGCTCGACGTCGACCGCGGCGTCGACCGCGGCGCGCACGATGACGCTGTTGACCAGGCTGCCGACGACCTGCTCGGCGGCCGCGTCGTCGCGCGCCGCCACCGGCATCACCAGCGCGATGTCGCGCTGCGCGCAGGTCTGTGCCAGCAGCGTCTGGTACGCGGCCAGCAGCAGCGCTGCCGGGGTCGCCCCGCGCGCCAGCGCGGCGCGGCGCAAGGCCGCGGCGTCGAAACTGCGGCGCAGCGTGCGCCCGGCGCTGCTGCGCCGCGCGCTCTCGCCGGTATCGCCGGGCAGCGCCAGCGGCGGCGCGCCGACCAGTTCGGCGGCGCGCCGCCGCAGCGCCTCGGCGTCGGTCGCTGCGGCGCGCTGGCGCGCCGCGACGTCGACGAAATCGAAGTCGCGCGGCGCCGGCTCGACGCCGTCGTACAGCGCGCCGAGGTCGGCCAGCAGCACGGTCCACGACCACGGATCGCAGACGATGTGGTGCATGCCGATGGCCAGCAGGTGGTGCGCGTCGTCGGCGCTGCCGAGCACGAAACGGTGCAAGGGCAGCCGGGTCAGCCGATAGGGCTGGGCCAGGCTCGCCGCAGCCAGTTCGCGCAGCTCGGCTTCGCGCGCGGCTGGCGTCGACGCCGACGGTGCGATGCGTTCGATGACCGCCGGCGTCGGCGCCTCGACGCGCGCCAGCGGCTCCGGCTCGGCGGCCTCGAAACGCGTGCGCAGCGATTCGTGGCGCGCCACCAGCGCGTCGAGCGCGCGCTGCAGCGCGGCGACGTCGAGCGCGCCGCGCAGGCGCAGCGCGACGTTCATGTTGTAGCCCGTGCCCTTGCGGTCGAAATGGTGCACCACCCACATGCGGCGCTGCGAGGTCGACAGCGCCAGCGCGGCGTCGCGCGGCTGCCGCGTCAGCGCCGCCGCGGCGCCCTGCCCGGCCGCGTCGCCCAGCCCGAGCTCGCGCACCAGCGCCTCGACGCTCGCATGCTCGAACAGCAGGCCGACGTCGACCGTGATGCCGAACGCGTCGCGCATGCGCGCGGCCGCTGCGACCATGCTCAGCGAGGTGGCGCCGAGGTCGAACAGGTCGGCGTCGACGGCGACGCGGTCGAGCTTGAGCAGCTCGGCCCAGATCGCGCACAGGCGGCGTTCGGCGTCGTTGCGCGGCTGCGCGCCGCTGGCGTCGCGTTGCGGCGCCGGCAGCGCGTCGCGGTCGACCTTGCCGTTGCGCGTCAGCGGCAGCTCGGGCAGCTCGACGATCCACGCCGGCACCATGTGGTCGGGCAGCAGCTCGCGCAGCCTGGCGCGCAGCGCGTCGGCGTCGAGCCGCTGCCCGGGGCGCGGCACCGCGTAGCCGACGAGCTGGCGCTGGCCGGGGGTGAGCTCGCGCACGACCACCGCGCAGGCGCCGACTTCGGCGCAGCCGGCGAGCACGGCCTCGATTTCGCCGAGTTCGATGCGGTAGCCGTTGACCTTGACCTGGTGGTCGACGCGGCCGAGGTATTCGAGCACGCCGTCGGCGCGCCAGCGCGCCAGGTCGCCGGTCTTGTACAGCCGCGCGCCGGCGCGGCCGCTGAACGGGTCGTCGACGAAACGCTCGCGCGTCAGCTCGGGACGGTTCAGATAGCCGCGAGCGACGCCGGCGCCGCCGATGTAGAGCTCGCCGACCGCGCCCGGCGCGACCGGCTCGCGCTGCGCGTCGAGTACGTACAGCTCGGTGTTGGCGATCGGGCGGCCGATCGCCACCGGCCCGGCGCCCGGGTCGTCGGGCGAGACTTCGTGCACGCAGCAGCCGACCACGGTTTCGGTCGGCCCGTACTCGTTGATCAGCCGCAGCTGGGGCGCCGCATCGCGCCAGAACTGCAGGCTTTCGGCGCTGAGGTTCTCGCCGCCGATGACGAAGGCGCGGCAGGCGCCACGCGCCTGCGCCGCGTCGAGCTGGCGCGTCAGCAGCTCCAGGTGCGCCGGCGTGATCTTGACCAGCGCGCGCGGCGCGGCCTGGCGCAGGCAGGCGACCAGGCTTTGCGCGCCGCCGTCCTCGCGCAGCAGCTCGACGCAGCCGCCCGACAGCAGCGCCGGGTACAGGCTGGTGACGGTCAGGTCGAACGAGATCGACGAGTGCAGCGGCACGCTGCTGCCCGGCCCGGTGCGGTAGTGGCCGATCGCCCACCACAGGTAATTGACCAGCCCGCGCTGGGTGATCATCGCGCCCTTGGGCTGGCCGGTCGAGCCCGACGTGTACATCACGTAAGCCAGGTCGTCGACGCCGGCGCCGTCGGTCGGCGCCTGCGCCGGCTCGGCGGCGATCTGCGCGGCCAAGGCGTCGAGTTCGAGCACGCCGGCGCGCGCGCCGAACAGCGGCGCCACCGCGGTCTCGGTCAGCAGCAGCGCCAGCGCCGCGTCGTCGGCCATGAACGCGAGCCGTTCGGCCGGGTAGCCCGGGTCCAGCGGCACGTAGGCGGCGCCGGCCTTCCAGCACGCCAGCAGCGCGACG
>JAJZHH010000057.1:0-1662 GCA_021804595.1 Pseudomonadota bacterium | reverse complement strand
GCAGCGCGACGCCGACCAGCGCGCCGCGGGTGACGCCGCGGCGGCGCAGGTACTGCGCGAGGCGGTTGGCGTGCGCGTCGAGCTCGGCGTAGTCGAGCACGTCGCCTGCGGCGCGCAAGGCCGGTGCGTGCGGCGTGGCCGCCGCCTGGCGCTCGAACAGTTCCTGAGTGCCGCACTGCGGAAACGCGGCCACGGTCGCGTTCCACTGCCGCAGCACCGTGTCGCGCTGCGTGGCGCTCAGCGCGCCGTGCCCGATTCCTTCGTCCATGCCGCCCCCTGTACCCGCCCGGTTCACAGCGACCAGGCGATGATTTCCTTCAGCACTTCGCTGCTGCCGCCGTAGATGCGCTGCACGCGAGCGTCGGCCCACATCCGGGCGACGGCATATTCTTCCATGTAGCCATAGCCGCCGTGCAGCTGCACGCAGGCGTCGACCACTTCGCCGCAGCGCTCGCTGGCCCACAGCTTGGCCATCGCCGCGGTCGCCGCGTCGAGCTCGCCGGCGTCGCGGCGGCGCACGCAGTCGTCGACGAAGGCACGGCCGACGCGCAGCGCGGTCGCGCACTCGGCAAGCCTGAAGCGGGTGTTCTGCAGCTCGAACAGCGACTTGTCGCCGAGCATGCGTTGCCGCGCGTGCTGCAGCGTCAGCGCAAGCGCGGCGTCGGCGCCGGCCAGCGCGGCGGCGGCCAGCAGCAGCCGTTCGTACGGCAGCTGCTGCATCATCTGGCCGAGGCCGCGACCTTCGGCGCTGCCGAGCAGGTTGGCGCGCGGCACGCGCACGTCGTCGAAGAACAGCTCGCAAGTGTCCTGCGCGTGCTGGCCGAGCTTGTGCAGCGGCGCGCCGGCGCGGTAGCCGGCCAGCCCCTCGGTCTCGACCACGATCATCGACAGCGCGCGCGGCGCCGGCGCGTCGTCGCGCGTGCGCGCGGCCAGGCAGACGAGCCCGGCGCGCACGCCGTTGGTGATGAAGGTCTTGCTGCCGCGCAGGCGGTAATGCTCGCCGTCGAGCGTCGCGCGGGTGCGCAGCGCGCCAAGCTCGGAGCCGGCGTCGGGTTCGGTCATCGCGATCGCCGCGACCAGCTCGCCGCGCGCCATGCGCGGCAGCCAGGCCTGCTTCTGCGCCTCGCTGCCGTAGTGCAGGATGTATTGCGCGACCATGCCCTGCACGCCGGCGCCGAACGCGACGCCGGCGCGCGCCAGCTCCTCGGCGACGACGCGCGCATGCGCGAAGCCGCCGCCGCCGCCGCCCCAGGCCTGCGGCACGTCGGGCAGCAGCAGGCCGGCGCGGCCGGCGGCCAGCCAGTCGGACGCGTCGGGCGCGCGCTGCGCGCGCCAGTGCGGCTGGCGCGGCACGAATTCGGTGTCGATGAAGCGGCGTACCGACTCGCGGTACATGCGCAGTTCGTCGTCTGCGTCGGTCATGAGCGTTTTCCCCCCGGGGCCGGCGCGCAGTCGGTCGCGCCCGGCAGCGCCCAAGCATAGCGGTACGGCACGGAACTTCGCAGCGCGCGCCGGGTCGATGCAGTCAGCAGCGTGTCGGCGCATTGCCGGCTCGCTGTGCGGGCCGCGCCGAACGCGGCATGTTCTGAACTCGATCCCAAGGAAACACCATGCGCGAACTCACACTGAACGAAATCTGCACAGTCGCCGGCGGCCTGCCGC
>JAJZHH010000056.1 GCA_021804595.1 Pseudomonadota bacterium | reverse complement strand
CCTATAAACCCTTCGATCATCGCTGGTTATGGACGGCATCGCTGCATTACGACGCCCAGGGTAATTTCCTGCACACCGTCAATACGATAGCCGCGGCGCCCAAAACCAACGGATGGCAGGATACATGGCGTTCGTGGGCCGGGCATTTCGCGTCCGAGTTCTGGTATGGAAAAGTCATCGGTAGTCATTGGGCTTTTGACGATGGCATACCGCATCCTCTTCTATATACCGAAGCGCGCGATTGCAATATCGGCGCGGAGCGACCGCTGTTGGAGAACGAGGAGTTGATGCCATGAAACGTTTCCCTGGAAGTTTCACGCGGTACGCGCTTGCCTTCGGCGCCCTGCTCGGGGCAACGCTGGCGGCCGGCGCGCAGGAGCAGCCGCCGACCGACACGACCTCGCCATTGCTGCCGCTGGCGCGGCCCATTCCCGGCGCCGACCCGATGCTGGGCGTTCCGGTCGGCGTGCTCACGGTGCTGTCGCTCGCCGACCTGCCGCCGGGGCAGCGCCGCATGATGGCAGCCGACCTGGAAGCCGACCGGCGCGGTTTCAAGGCGGTGTCCGAGTCGAACATCGCCGACGAACTCGCCACCTACCTCGACTTTCTGAAAGCGCCGGAGGCGCTGGCCAACGGCGGCTTCCAGTCGATCGCGCGCCCCGGGCACAGCGAGTTCGGACGCTGGACGCTGCTGGGCTGGATGCGCGGGCTGAGCGACCAACGCGGTAGCCGGCTGCTCTCGATCACCCGGGTGTTCCAGCGCCCGGACAAGGTGACTGTGATGCTCGAGGAGTTCCATTACCCCGAAGCGCCGGGAGGTGCGATGGTGATGATCAAGGAGCTGATCAACGCCAGGGTCGGTCCGTACCCGGCGCGGCTGGTGATCTCGAAGGCACCGAGCGGGCTCAGCCGCAGCACGCTGATCTGGGTCACGCCGGAAGCGAAGTTCGACATCTGGGTGTACGACGACGTCGACCATCCGCTTGACCCGGCGTGGGATCGCGCGTGGTTGATCCGGCTGGCCGAAAGCCTCGGCACCTGAGCGTCGGTCGCGTGCTGGCCGGGCGCTGACGCACAATGGCGCGATGGCGCGCCGACCCCGTCTTTGCCTTCCCCAACACCCCCACTTGGTGCTGCAGCGCGCAGCGGCCGGCGTCGACGCCTTCGTCGACGACGCCGACTATCAGGCCTACCTGCAGCGGCTGGCCGCGGCCGCGCCGAAACGCGGCGTGCAGATCCACGGCTGGGCGCTGCTGCCCGGCGCCGCATGGCTGCTGCTGACCCCGGCCGACTGCGCCGGGCTGTCAACGCTGATGCAGGAGCTCGCGCGCAGCGCGTCGCGCACCCGCAGCCCCGGGCTGTGGGACGGGCGTTTCCGCAGCGCGCTGCTGCAGCCCGGGCCACTGGTGCTGCAGGCGCTGCTCGCGGTCGACCAGGTCGCCGCGCTCGACGGCGTCGTCGCCGACGCCGCGGCGTGGCGCTACAGCAGCCTGGCGCACCACGCCGGCGGCCGCGCCGACGCGCTGCTGCGCGAAGCCGCCGAATACTGGGCCTTGGGCAACACGCCTTACGCACGCGAAGCGGCGTTTCGCGCCGAGCTCGCCGCCGGCACCGCGGCGCGCGCGTGGCCGCGGCTGCGCGCGGCGGTGCTGGGTGGCGTCGCACTCGGCGACGCCGCGTTCCTCGACGGCGCCGCGCAGGCGCTGGGCCGTGCGGTGTCGAGTGGGCGGCGAGGCCGACCCAGGCGCGCCGTTCAATCTGTCCCCAATTAACGAAGTGCGGCGATCGTGCCGCGAGTTAAATGGGGACAGGTAACGGAATTTTCTTGCCACCCTTGTTGCGATGCAGTAAATTGCCCGGCATTCCCCTGAATTCCATGCGGAGCCGACAATGACCGAGCCTTCCGAAATCCAGTCGATGATCGAGCAAGGCCTGTATTGCCCGAGCCAGGAGCACGACGCCTGCGGCGTCGGTTTCGTCGCCCACATCAAGGGCGTGAAGTCGCACGACATCGTGCGCAACGGGCTGCTGATCCTGAAGAACCTCGACCATCGCGGCGCGGTGGGCGCCGACAAGCTGATGGGCGACGGCGCCGGCATCCTGCTGCAGATCCCCGACGCGTTCTACCGCGCCGAAATGGCCGCGGCCGGCATCGAGCTGCCGCCGCCGGGCGAGTACGGCGTCGGCATGATCTTCCTGCCGCGCGAGTCGGCGTCGCGGCTGGCCTGCGAACAGGAAATCGAGCGCGCGGTGCGCGCCGAAGGCCAGGTCGTGGTCGGCTGGCGCGACGTTCCGGTCGACCGCGACATGCCGATGTCGCCGACGGTGCGCGACAAGGAACCTGTGATCCGCCAGATCTTCATCGGTCGCGGCCCTGACGTGATGGTGACCGACGCGCTCGAGCGCAAGCTGTTCGTGATCCGCCGCGTCGCCAGCCACGCGATCCAGCGCCTGAACCTGCGCCACGGCAAGGAATACTTCGTGCCGTCGATCTCGGCGCGCACCGTGGTCTACAAGGGCCTGCTGCTGGCCGACCAGGTCGGCGAGTACTACAAGGACCTGCAGGACCCGCGCGTGGTCTCGGCGCTGGCGCTGGTGCACCAGCGCTTCTCGACCAATACCTTCCCCGAGTGGCCGCTGGCGCACCCCTACCGCATGGTCGCGCACAACGGGGAGATCAACACGGTCAAGGGCAACTACAACTGGATGCGCGCGCGCGAAGGCGCGGTCAGCTCGCCGGTGCTCAGCGAAGACCTGAAGAAGCTGTGGCCGCTGATTTACGCCGGACAGAGCGACACCGCGAGTTTCGACAACTGCCTCGAGTTGCTGGTGGTGGCCGGCTACCCGCTGTCGCACGCGATGATGATGATGATTCCGGAAGCGTGGGAGCAGCACACGCTGATGGACGAACGCCGCCGCGCGTTCTACGAATACCACGCGGCGATGATGGAGCCGTGGGACGGCCCGGCGGCGATCGCCTTCACCGACGGGCGCCAGATCGGCGCCACGCTGGACCGCAACGGCCTGCGCCCGGCGCGCTACATCGTGACCGACGACGACCTCGTGATCATGGCCTCCGAGGCCGGCGTGCTGCCGATTCCGGAAAGCCAGATCGTCAAGAAGTGGCGCCTGCAGCCGGGCAAGATGTTCCTCATCGACATGGACGCCGGGCGCATCATCGACGACCAGGAAATCAAGGACCAGCTCGCCGCGGCGCGCCCCTACCGGCAGTGGATCGACAACCTGCGCATCCGCCTCGACGATGTCGAGCGCGACGGTGCCGCGGCGGCACCGTCGCTGCCGCTGCTCGACCGCCAGCAGGCCTTCGGCTACACGCAGGAAGACCTCAAGTTCCTGCTCGCGCCGATGGCCGAGCGCGCCGAGGAGGCGGTCGGCTCGATGGGCAACGACTCCGCGCTGGCGGTGCTGTCGAACCGCGCCAAGCCGCTGTACCACTACTTCAAGCAGCTGTTCGCGCAAGTCACCAACCCGCCGATCGACTCGATCCGCGAGAACATGGTGATGTCGCTGGTCTCGTTCATCGGCCCGCGCCCGAACCTGCTCGACATCAACCAGGTCAACCCGCCGATGCGCCTGGAAGTCAGCCAGCCGGTGCTCGACGACGCCGACATGGCCAAGCTGCGCACCATCGCCCAGCACACCGGCGGCAAGTTCCGTTCCTACGAGATCGACATCTGCTACCCGGTGGCGTGGGGCCATGAAGGCATCGAGGCGCGGCTGGCGTCGATCTGCGCCGAGGCGGTCGACGCGCTGCGCGGCGGCCACAACATCCTGATCGTCACCGATCGCCACCTCAGCGCCGAGCGCGTCGCGATCCCGGCGCTGCTGGCGATGAGCGCGGTGCACCAGCACCTGATCGCGCTGGGGCTGCGCACGCAGACCGGGCTCGTCGTCGAGACCGGCAGCGCGCGCGAAGTGCACCACATGGCGGTGCTCGCCGGCTACGGCGCCGAAGCGGTGCACCCCTACCTGGCGCTGGAGACGATCGCCGCGCTGGCGCGCGAGCTGCCCGGCGAGCTGTCGCCCGAGAAAGCGGTGGCCAACTACGTCAAGGCGATCGGCAAGGGGCTGCAGAAGGTCATGTCGAAGATGGGAATCTCGACCTATATGAGCTACTGCGGAGCGCAGATCTTCGAGGCCGTCGGGCTGTCGCGCGACCTGGTCGACAAGTACTTCACCGGGACCTCGAGCCAGATCGGCGGCATCGGCGTGTTCGAGGTCGCGCAGGAAGCGCTGCGCATGCACCGCGACGCGTTCGGCGCCAATCCGCTGCTGGCCGCCGCGCTCGACTGCGGCGGCGAGTACGCCTGGCGCGTGCGCGGCGAGGAGCATCTGTGGACTCCCGACGTGATCGCCAAGCTGCAGCACTCGACGCGGTCGAACAACTACCAGACCTACAAGGAATACGCGCAGCTGATCAACGACCAGGGCCGGCGCCTGCTGACGCTGCGCGGGCTGTTCGAGTTCAAGGTCGACCCGGCGCGCGCGATCGCGCTCGACGACGTCGAGCCGGCGGTCGAGATCGTCAAGCGCTTCGTCACCGGCGCGATGTCGCTGGGTTCGATCTCGACCGAGGCGCACGCGACGCTGGCGGTGGCGATGAACCGCATCGGCGGCAAGAGCAACACCGGCGAAGGCGGCGAGGATCCGCTGCGCTACGCCGCCGAGATGCGCCACGGCCGCTCCGACATCGCCGACGGCGACACCCTGGCCAGCGTGCTCGGCGAGCAGCGCGTGGTCAGCGACATCCCGCTGCGCGCCGGCGATTCGCTGCGCTCGAAGATCAAGCAGGTCGCGTCGGGCCGCTTCGGCGTGACCGCGGAGTACCTGGCCAGCGCCGACCAGATCCAGATCAAGATGGCGCAGGGCGCCAAGCCCGGTGAAGGCGGCCAGTTGCCCGGCGGCAAGGTGTCCGACTACATCGGCATGCTGCGCTACTCGGTGCCCGGGGTCGGCCTGATCTCGCCGCCGCCGCACCACGACATCTATTCGATCGAGGATCTGGCGCAGTTGATCCACGACCTGAAGAACGCCAACCACCGCGCGTCGATCAGCGTCAAGCTGGTGTCCGAGTCGGGCGTCGGCACGGTCGCCGCCGGCGTGGCCAAGGCCAAGGCCGACCACGTCGTCATCGCCGGCCACGACGGCGGCACCGGCGCCTCGCCGCTGTCGAGCATCAAGCACGCCGGCACGCCGTGGGAGATCGGCCTGGCCGAAACGCAGCAGACGCTGGTGCTGAACCGGCTGCGCGGGCGCATCCGCGTGCAGGTCGACGGCCAGCTGCGCACCGGGCGCGACGTCGTCATCGGCGCGCTGCTCGGCGCCGACGAGTTCGGCTTCGCCACCGCGCCGCTGGTCGTCGAAGGCTGCATCATGATGCGCAAGTGCCATCTGAACACCTGCCCGGTCGGCGTCGCGACGCAGGATCCCGAGCTGCGCCGCCGTTTCTCGGGCAAGCCCGAGCACGTCGTCAATTACTTCTTCTTCGTCGCCGAGGAAGTGCGCTCGATCATGGCCCAGCTGGGCATCGCGCGTTTCGACGACCTGGTCGGTCGCGCCGACCTGCTGGACACCCGCGCCGGGGTCGACCACTGGAAGGCGCACGGGCTCGATTTCGGTCGCGTGTTCCACCAGCCGCAGCTCGCCGGCGAAGTCGCGCGCCGCCACGTCGACGTGCAGGAGCACGGCCTCGACCGTGCGCTCGACCACGTGCTGATCCAGCGCGCCGCGCCGGCGCTCGAGCGCGGCGAGAAGGTGCAGTTCATCCAGAACGTGCGCAACGTCAACCGCACCGTCGGCGCGATGCTGTCGGGCGAAGTGGCGCGCCGTTACGGCCACGCCGGACTGCCCGACGACACCATCCACATCCAGCTCGAAGGCACCGGCGGACAGAGCTTCGGCGCCTTCCTCGCCCAGGGCATCACGCTGTACCTGATCGGCGACGCCAACGACTACACCGGCAAGGGGCTGTCGGGCGGGCGCGTCGTCGTGCGCCCGACGATCGAGTTCCGCGGCGCTGCGCCCGACAACATCATCGTCGGCAACACCGTGCTGTACGGCGCGATCGCCGGCGAGGCGTTCTTCCGCGGCGTCGCCGGCGAACGCTTCGCGGTGCGCAACTCGGGCGCGGTGGCGGTCGTCGAAGGCACCGGCGACCACGGCTGCGAGTACATGACCGGCGGCACCGTCGTCGTGCTCGGCGCCACCGGGCGCAACTTCGCCGCCGGCATGAGCGGCGGCGTGGCCTACGTCTACGACGTCGACGGCCAGTTCGCGCGGCGCTGCAACACCGCGATGGTCGCGCTCGACAAGCTGCTGCCGGCGGCCGAGCAGCGCGCCACCGTCGCGCAGGGCCTGTGGCACCGCGACGCCACCGACGAGGAACAACTGCGTCGCATGCTGCAGGACCACCTGCGCTGGACCGGCAGCCAGCGCGCGCGCGAGCTGCTCGACCACTGGGACACGGCGCGCGCGCGTTTCGTCAAGGTGTTTCCGCACGAATACCGCAGGGCGCTGGGTGAGATGGCCGCGAAGCGCGAGGCGCAGGCCGCGACCGCGCGCGCGATGGAACTGGCGAAGTGAGCCGCAGCGAGGACAGACATCATGGGTAAGGTCACCGGTTTCATCGAATTCGAGCGTCAGGAAGAGACCTACGAGGCGCCTGCGTCCCGGCTCGGGCACTGGAAGGAGTTCGTCCACGCGCTGCCCGACGACGGCGCGCGCACGCAGGCTGCGCGCTGCATGGACTGCGGCATTCCGTTCTGCAACAACGGCTGCCCGGTCAACAACGTCATTCCGGACTTCAACGACCTGGTGTGGCACGCCGACTGGCGCGCCGCGCTCGACACGCTGCACTCGACGAACAACTTCCCCGAGTTCACCGGGCGCATCTGCCCGGCGCCGTGCGAGGCGGCATGCACGCTGGGCATCAACGCCGCGCCGGTGGGCATCAAGTCGATCGAGCACGCGATCATCGACAAGGGCTGGGACATGGGCTGGGTGCAGGCGCAGCCGCCGCGCCAGCGCAGCGGCCGCCGGGTGGCGATCGTCGGCTCGGGCCCGGCCGGGCTGGCCGCCGCGCAGCAGCTCGCGCGCGCCGGGCACGAGGTCACGGTGTTCGAGAAGAACGACCGCGTCGGCGGCCTGCTGCGTTACGGCATCCCCGACTTCAAGCTCGACAAGCACCTGATCGACCGTCGCGTCGAGCAACTGCAGGCCGAAGGCGTGCGCTTCCAGACCGGGGTGCTGATCGGCGCGATGCCGGCTGACGGCGCCGGCGCGACGGTGGGCAATCTGTCGAAGTCGCAGCGCGCGGCCGACGAGCTGCTGGCCGAGTTCGACGCCGTGCTGCTGGCCGGAGGCTCCGAGCATCCGCGCGACCTGCCGGTGCCGGGGCGCGAGCTCGACGGCGTGCATTTCGCGATGGAGTTCCTGCCGCAGCAGAACCGGGTCAATGCCGGTGACAAGGTGCGCGGTCAGCTGCTCGCCGCCGGCCGCCACGTCGTCGTGATCGGCGGCGGCGACACCGGCAGCGACTGCGTCGGCACCAGCAACCGCCAGGGCGCCGCGTCGGTGACCCAGTTCGAGCTGCTGCCGCAGCCGCCCGAGCTCGAGAACAAGCCGCTGGTGTGGCCGTACTGGCCGATCAAGCTGCGTACCTCGAGCAGCCACGAGGAGGGCTGTTCGCGCGACTGGTCGATCGCCACCAAGGCCTTCGTCGCCGGCACCGGCAAGGACAAGAACAAGGTCAAGTCGGTCAAGGCCTGCCGCGTCGAATGGAAGGACGGACGCATGCAGGAAGTGCCGGGCAGCGAGTTCACGCTGCAGGCCGACCTGGTGCTGCTGGCGATGGGCTTCGTGCACCCGCTGGGCAGCGTGCTCGACGCCTTCGGCGTCGAACGCGACGCGCGCGGCAACGCCGCCGCCGGCACCGACGATGTGCGCGGCTACGCGACCAACGTGCCCAGGCTGTTCGCCGCCGGCGACATGCGGCGCGGCCAGAGCCTGGTCGTGTGGGCGATCCGCGAAGGCCGCCAGGCCGCGCGCGAGATCGACCGTTTCCTGATGGGCGCCACCGAACTGCCGCGCTGACGCGCGCGGGCACGCCGCCGCGGCGGCGTGCCTATACTGACGCGATGCACCATCTGGCCGACCTGCGCAAGGACTACACGCGCGCCGAATTCGACGAGGCTCACGCCGACCCCGACCCGCTGCAGCAGTTCGAGCGCTGGTTGCACGAAGCGGTGCAGGCCGAGGTTCCCGAACCCAACGCGATGACGCTGGCCACGGTCGGCGCCGACGGGCGGCCGTCGACGCGCATCGTGCTGATCAAGGGGGTCGATGCGCGCGGCATCGTCTGGTACAGCAACTACGCCAGCCGCAAGGGCCGCGAGCTCGCCGAACATCCGTTCGCCGCGCTGCAGTTCCACTGGGTCGAGCTCGAGCGCGTGGTGCGCATCGAAGGCGACGTCGAGCGCGTCGACGCCGCCGAGTCCGACGCATATTTCGCCAGCCGCCCGCTGGCCTCGCGCATCGGCGCGTGGGCTTCCGAGCAGAGCCAGCCGATCGCGTCGCGCGCGGTGCTGGTGCGCCGCGCCGCCGAGTTCGGCCTCAAGTTCGGGCTGCACCCGCCGCGTCCGCCGCATTGGGGCGGCTACCGGCTGTTGCCGCGCGCCTGGGAGTTCTGGCAGGGGCGACCGTCGCGACTGCACGACCGCGTCGCCTATCGGCCGGGCGCTGAAGGCGCCTGGGTGCGCCAGCGCCTCGCACCCTGATCCTGGCCACGGCGCCGTGCGCGGTGGCCGACGCGACCGACTTCAGCGCGCGCGCCGCTGCGCCGCAAAGGCCTGGCGCAGGTGCTCGAGTTTCGGCGAAATCACGACGCGGCAATAGCCGGCATCCGGGTGCCTGGCGTAATAGTCCTGATGCTGCGCCTCGGCCGGCCAGAACACGCGCAGGGGCTCGACTTCGGTGACCACCTCGGGGCCGAGCTCGGCGACGTAGGTGCGCACCTGAGCGCCCTGTGCGTCGTCGGCGTAGTAGATGCCCGAGCGGTACTGGGGGCCGACGTCGGCGCCCTGGCGGTCGCGCGTGGTCGGATCGTGGATCGCGAAGAACACATCGAGCACCCGGCCCAGCGGCAGCGCGCGCGGGTCGAAGCGCAGTTGCACCGCTTCGGCGTGGCCGCTTCGCCCGCTGCAGACTTCGGCATAGCTCGGGTTCGGCAGTTCGCCCTGGGCATAGCCGCTGACCACGCCGAGCACGCCGTCGAGTTCGCGAAACGCCGCCTCGACGCACCAGAAACAGCCTCCGGCCAGCGTGATCGTCTGTTCGTCGCGGGTCGCATCCATCGCTTGAGCTCGCTGAAGAGGTCGCGCCGGTCGGCGTATCCGACGCGCATGAAGAAGGCCGCGTGCCGGTAACGGCAACGCGGCCCGTTGCTCGCGGTCGCGGGGTTTGCTGCCCGGCGCCACAGCCCGCAAGGATGCGGGGATCTCAGGGTCGTGCGGCGGGCTGAGCCTGCCGCCCCTGCCGCCGCGGCTGCACCGCGTCGGCGAACCCACTGTAGGCTCGGCGCGGGGCTGCGTCAATCAAACATATGTCGAATTCGTGGTCTTTGCCGACGTGAGCTGAACGACACGAGGCAATCGCCTGATTCGCAAAGCATTTCAGGGCAGGCTCAACTGCAGCGTGGCTTCCGGTGCGACTCCATCGCGCAGCACGGGCGCTCCGATGTACTGGCGCGCAGCGGGCACGCCGAGCGCCTTCAGCGCGTCGCGCAGCACGATGGCGCGGCGCATCGCCAGGCCGAGCAACTGGTCGTCGCCGGCCGGCACGGCGCCGACCAGCAGCGCTTGCATCCGCGGCGGCGGCAGCAGGGCCGGCAGCCCCAGCGCGGTGCGCGGCTTGTCGGCCAGCGCGGTGTCGCGGTACAGCGCGGCGATCGCCGCGTCGCGCGCGTCAGCCGGGACGCGTGGCAGCGACTGCTCCGTGCGCGGCTGGTGCCGCTTCCAGTGCGCGAGCAGCCGCTGCTCGAACTGGGCTTCACGCCAGGCCTGGCGCTCGCGTTGCGGGTCGACGTAGCCGGTGATGGTCACGATCAATTGCGGACGCTGCTGCAGCGCGTGCGCGAGCAGCTGCAATTGGCCGTGGATCGCCGGCGCGAGTTCCGCATGGCCCGGCGTGAACGCGACGTGGTCGAGTTGGCTGCCGGCCGCACTGCTGCCGAGATGGGCGAGCAGCGCGAATGGCGCGGTGATCACGCGCACGAACAGGTTGCGTATGACCTTGGCCACCAATGCGCCGAAATTGAACTGCGGGTCGTGCAGCGAGCCCGACACCGGCAGGTCGAGCTTGATGCGGCCGTCCGGGTCGGTCAGCAGCGCAATCGCCAGCGGCACCGGCAAGTGGGTCGCCTCCGGACTGTCGACGTGCGCGCCCAGCGTCAGGCCGGCCAGCGTCAGCTGGTTGTCGGCGTTGAGTTCGCCAGCGGCGTCGATGCGGTAATGCACGCGCATCGCCAGCTGGCCGCGAGCAATCTGGTAGCCGGCGTAGCGCGCCGAGTACGGCGACAGCGGCGCGAGCTGGAACTCGCGCATGCTGCCGATCAGGTCCAGCTGCGGCGGCTGCGTCAGCGGGTTGATGCTGCCGTCGAGCTGCACCGGCGCATCGCCTTGCGCGGTCGCGCGCAAGCTCACCGCGGCCTGCGCGGGGTCGTTGCTGCCGAAGGCGCCGACGCTGCCGGCGACGCCGTCGAGGCTGGTGGCGTAGTTCGGCCGCACGAAATAATCGGTGTAGTCGACGCGGCCATGGCTCAACGCGATGCCGCCGATGTGCACTCGTGGTGCCGCAACCGTCGCCGCCGCGGTCGACGCGGCGGGCGCCGCGGTGGCCGCAGCTCCCGGCGCGGCGGCCACCGCCGCGGGCGGCGAGCGCCAGACCTGCGTCAGGTTCAGCCGCGCATCGGCGCCGAGCACCACGCGCGCGTAGAAGCGATCGAGCGCGACCTGGCCGATGTCCAGCCGCAGCGGCTGGCGCGGCGCGGCGCGCAATCGCAGCGCGTGCAGCTGCAGACTGCGCCAGTTCAGCAGCGGCTGGCCGGCGGCGTCGGCCGCGACGCTGTCCAGCGCGGCGTCACCGGAGAAGCTCAGCGCCCCCCCGCGCAGCGCCAGCTGGCCGTGCGCGGCGCCGAGCGCGCGCAGCACGCGCAGCGCGACGTCCGGCGGCAGGTAAGGTGCGGCCGCCTGCAGCGGGAGGGCGCTGGCGTCGATGCGGCCGGTCAGCAGCAGCGGGTTCGTCTCGACACGCCCGGTGAAGCGCACGATGCCGGCGGCGGCCGCGGCCGCTTCGAGCTGCGGAGCCGGCGCATTGCCCAGCGGCAGCGGCGGGCGGCCACCGCCGGCCGGCGCGGTCGAAGGCACGGGCGCCACGCTCGGCGTTGCCGGCGGCATGCGGTCTTCGATGCGTGCGCTGAATTGAAGCGGCGCCGCGGTGGTCTGCGGCCAGGTGACGTCGCGCAGCCTGGCGTTCAGGGCATTGACCGCGACGACCACCGGTGTCGCCGGTGCGGTGTCGGCCAGGTAGACGCTGCCGTCGACGACGCGCGCGTCGCGCAACTGCAGCCGCCACGGCGAAGCCGTGCGCGGGGCCGGTTTGCGCGACGCAGGCTGCCGCGAGGACTTCGACGGCGAGCTTCGCGCTGGCCGCGCCTTGACCGATTGAGCCGCCGCCGACGGCGCGATCCAGCCGGCCACCGACCAGCGGCCGGCAGCGTCTCGCGAAATGCTGGCCTGCGGCCGCTGCAGCAGCAAGGTGCCTACCGTGACACGATGCGCGATCAGGTCGGCGCGCACGTCGCGCAGCGCGACCCTGGCCGCGCGCAGTTCACCGTGCGGGCCCGCGCGCGGCGCGTTCAGCTCGGCGTCGGCCAGCTGCAGCTGCAGCCGACGCGGGCTGGCGGCCCACTCGATGCGGGCCTGCCGAAGCGCGAGCTCGCCGCTGGGCAGCAGTTGCCGCAGTTGCGGTGCGTAGGGTAGCGCCAGCTGCGGGTCGAGGTGGGTGAGCTCGACGTCGATGCCGGCTTGCTGCAGGTCGGCGCTGCCGCGCAGGCGAAGCTGCGCGCCGCGCGGCCCATCGACAGTCGCGGTGACGCTGACCGGGGCCTGCAGCGGCCAGCGCAGCACGCCCAGCGTCAGTTGCTGCAGCGTCGCGCGCCAGTCGACGTGGGCGCTGGGGTCGAGCCAGCGCAGCGTGCCGTCGTCTAGCGTCAACCCGGCCAGCGCAACACGCCACGGTGACGCCGCCCCGGCTGCGGGTCCGGCCGCGGACCCAGCCGCGGATCCAGCCGCGGATCCAGCCGCGGACCCGGACCCGGACCCAGATGCGGACGCGGATGCCGACGCGGCTCCGGCATTCGGCAGCGCGTCGCGCCGCAGCGTCAGCTGCAAGCCGTCGATGTGCAGCGGGCCGAGCTCGGCGCTGTGCGCCAGCGGCAGCACACGGCCTAGATCGAGCTGCAGCGCGCGCCAAGCGCCGAGCGCGCGCCCCTGAGCGTCGACGATGTGGGCGTCGTCGACGCTCAAGGTGCCGCTCAGTGCCAGGTGCTGCGGAGCACCCGGCGCGCCGTCGAGGTGCAGCGACGCGCCGGCGATGGCCGCCTGCAGACGCAGCGGCAGCGTGTGCGGCTGGTAGCCGGCGAAGTCCTGCAGCGGCAAGCCCTGCACGGTGAGGCTCGCGTGCAACGCACGCCTGGGCTCCAGCGGGGCGCCGCTGAAGCGGGCGGCGACGCGCGCGCCGTCGACGAGGGCGCGCAGCGTGCCTTGCGCGGGCGGTGCACCGGGCAGCGTCGACACGTCGTCGAGTTGCAACGCGATCGCGTCGATCCGTGTCTCGGCGGCGCTGACGCGGTCGTCGAAGCGCACGCTGCCGTCGCTCAGCGTCAGCCGGTCGAGCTGCAGCCGCGGCGGTGGGCCGGTGCGCGGCGGCCCCGCGCCCAGGCGGGCGACGATGTCGTCGAAGTCGAAGCGCCCGTCGGCGTCGCGCCGCACCTGCAGTTGCGGCGCGCGCAGGCGCAGCGCGGCAATCACCGGGTGGCCGCGCCACAGCGTGTCCCAACCCAGTTGCAGCTCGACGGCGCCGATGCGCAGGGCGTCGGCGCGGCCCGCGGCGTCGCGCAGACGCAAATCGGCCACCCGCAGCCGCAAATGCAGGGGGTTGAACGCGATCGCGCCGAGCTCGAGCTGGCGGCCGAGTTGCGCGGCGGCCCAGCGCGGCGCTTGCGCGCGCAGCAAGGCCGGCACACTCCACGGCGACGTCGCGAATGCGAGCAGCAGCGCCAGCAGCACGCCGACTGTCAGTCGGATCGCGACCTTAAGCACGATGTGACTAAATCTGGCTTGCATCGGCCGATTATCGTGCGAATTGCGCGTTCAATCCGTATTCATTCGAGGGGTCTTTGACCGGCGTACGCCGGTACCCGGATTATCCTGATCGCGAGGAGGGCCGCCCGATGACCTGGAATCCGGACCAGTACCTGAAATTCGCGCAGGCGCGGCTGCGCCCGGCGCTCGATCTGCTGGCCCAGGTCGAGCACAGCGGGCCGCGGCGCATCGTCGACCTCGGCTGCGGCGCCGGCAATGTCACCGCACTGCTGGCGCAGCGCTGGCCACACGCCGAGCTGGTCGGGGTCGATGCGTCGGCCGAGATGCTTGAGCGCGCACGCGGCGCGCTGCCGCAGGCGCAGTGGGTCTGCGCCGATCTCGCCGCGTGGCGTGCGCCGCAGCCGGTCGACCTGTTGTTCAGCAATGCGGCGCTGCACTGGCTGGGTGACCATGCCCGTCTGTTCCCGGCGCTGTTGGCGCAACTGGCACCGGGCGGGGTGCTCGCGGTGCAGATGCCGGTCAATTTCGCGTCGCCGTCGCACACCGCGATCGCCGAGACCGTTTACGAAGGCCCATGGCAGCAGCGCCTCGAGCCCTTGCTGCGCCCGGAGCCGGTCGCCGCCGCACAGATCTACTACAAGTTGCTCGCGCGCGACGCGGCCGCGGTCGACATCTGGGAGACCCAATACCTTCATGTGCTCGCCGGCGACGACCCGGTCAAGGAATGGACCAAGGGCACCTGGCTGAAGCCGTTTCTCGACGCGCTCGACGCCGACGAAGCGGCGGCGTTCGAGGCCGCGTACGCGGCGCGCGTGCGCGTGGCCTACCGACCGCTCGACGACGGCAGCACGCTGTTCCCGTTCCGTCGGCTGTTCATCGTCGCACGCCGGGCCTGATCGGCCGTCGTCAGCGTGCCGGCCACAGCGCATCGACCAGCTCTTGCGCGCGCGCGGTCGCCGCGGCGTCGGGGCGGATCGCGCGGCCCCATTCGCGGTCGGTTTCGCCAGGCCATTTGCTGGTCGCGTCGAGCCCCATCTTGCCGCCCAGGCCCGATTCGGGCGACGCGAAATCGAGGTAGTCGATCGGCGTGTTGGCCACCAGCGTGGTGTCGCGCACCGGATCCATGCGCGTGGTGATGGCCCAGATCACTTCGCGCCAGTCGCGGATGTCGACGTCGTCGTCGGTCACGACGATGAACTTCGTGTACATGAACTGGCGCAGGAAGCTCCAGACGCCGAACATCACGCGCTTCGCATGGCCGGCGTACTGCTTGCGGATCGACACCACCGCGAGCCGGTAGGAACAGCCCTCGGGCGGCAGGTAGAAGTCGGCGATTTCCGGGAACTGCTGTTGCAGCAGCGGCACGAACACCTCGTTGAGCGCGACGCCGAGCACCGCCGGCTCGTCGGGCGGCTTGCCGGTGTAGGTCGAGTGGTAGATCGCGTCTTCGCGCTCGGTGATGCGTTCGACTTCGAACACCGGAAACCAGTCCTGCTCGTTGTAATAGCCGGTGTGGTCGCCGAACGGGCCCTCGAGCGCGTGCAGGTAGCCGCCGATCGATTTCAGCGCCACGCCGGCGTCGGACTCGCCGCGCCAGCCGTCGGGTGCACAGGGTATGTGGCCTTCGAGCACGATCTCGGCGCGCGCCGGAACCTGCAGCGGTACGCCGATCGCGTCGGCCAGTTCGGTGCGGCCGCCGCGCAACAGCCCGGCGAACTGGTATTCGGACAGCGTGTCGGGAACCGGGGTCACCGCGCCGAGCATGGTCGCCGGGTCGGCGCCGAGCGCGACCGCGATCGGAAACGGCAGTCCCGGATGCGCTGCCGCGTGCTCGCGGAAATCGAGCGCGCCGCCGCGATGGGCCAGCCAGCGCATGATCAGGCGGTTGCGGCCGATGCGCTGCTGGCGGTAGATGCCGAGGTTCTGCCGCGCCTTGTGCGGGCCGCGAGTGACCACCAGGCCCCAGGTCAGCAGCGGTGCGGCGTCGCCCGGCCAGCAGGTCTGCAGCGGCAGGCGCGCGAGGTCGACGTCGGCGCCGGCGTGCACGATCTGCTGGCACGGCGGATGGCGCACGACGCTGGGGCGCATGTCCCATACCGCGCGCACGAGCTGCAGCAGTTCGCCGGCGTCCTTCAGCCCGCGCGGCGGTTCGGGCTGTTTGAGCGCGGCCAGCACTTCACCGACACGGCGCAATTCGCCGACGTCGGCCACGCCCATGCCCAGCGCGACACGCCGCGGCGTGCCGAACAGATTGCCCAGCACCGGCATCGCATGGCCCGACGGCTGGCGAAACAGCAGCGCCGGGCCGCCGCGGCGCAGCATCGCATCGCACACCGCGGTCATTTCCAGTTGCGGCGAGACCGCGGCCGTGACGTCGATCAGTTCGCCGTCGGCGCGCAGTCCGGCGATGAAATCGCGCAGGTCCTTGTATTGCTTAGATCCAAAAGTTTTGTTTTTGGTCATCTTATGGATTGACAGGGTATAAGGCTGCCTTAAAATTCAGCTGGTCCGCGCGGTGCAGTATTCACCAGCGTCAGGACATTCGATCCGAACAGCCCCGGCCAGAGACAGGCCGGTTCATCGGCGGCAATGCCGGGTGGTGCTGCAGGCCGTGTGCTGCGCAGCTTAACCCGAGCCCGCAGCGGCGGGCAGCGTGGCAGCAGGCCGCGCAGGGCGAAGCCAGCAGGCACGAGGCTCCAAAGCGAGCCGGTTCGGTCTTGTGCATGACCCTGAGGGTCGTCGTGTGCGCGGTCAGCGCGCGTTGCGGCCCCGGTCTTCTGCCACAGGAGATGCAGATGTCGGAAACATCACAGGTTCAGCGCTCCGAGCTGAACCGTACGCTGGACTGGCGCACCATCGGTGCGCAACTGTTGGGATGGACCCACCATACGCTGGTGCTGGTCGGGGTGGGCTTCGTGGTGGGCGCAGGGTATTTCTATCTGCATCCCCAGCGTCTGTCGGCGTTGAGTCAGAGCGTCGCACAGTGGGAAGCCTTGCGCGGCGTCGCGGTGGCCGATGCGTCGGCCGCGGAGCCGCCCGAGACCACCGCGGTGGTGCCGGCGCCCGAGCCGCAGCTGTCGCGGGCGCAGTCGGCGATCGCGTCATGGTTGTCGCGCAGGTACAACATCGCGCCGCTGGCGATGCGCGAACTCGTCAGCAGCGCTTGGCAGGCCGGGCGCGAAGAGCACCTGGACCCGACGCTGATTCTCGCGGTGATGGCCGTCGAGTCGTCGTTCAACCCCTACGCGGTCAGTTCGGTGGGCGCGACCGGGCTGATGCAGGTGATGCCGATCGTGCACGAGGACAAGTTCGCGCCCTACGGTGGCTTGCAGGCCAGCATCGACCCGAAAGTCAACGTCCGCGTCGGCGCCGCCGTGCTGAAAACGGCGATCGCGCGCGGTGGGTCGCTGCAGCAGGGCTTGCGCATGTACGTCGGCGCCAAGACCGAAGCCACCAGCGGAGGCTACGCGGCCAAGGTGCTCGGCGAGCAGGCGCGACTGCGCCTGGTTGCGTCAGGCGCGCGTGTTCCGCTCAACGCCCCCTTGAGCCCGGCGCCGCAGGCACCCGCCGTGGTGCCGGCCGCGGTGCAGACCGCCGTGCCTGACGGCACCGCGGCCGCGGCGAAGGCCGATACGAAGGCGGCCAATGCGTGAGCGCTGCAGCGCGGCGTCGATCGGGTAAAATCGACAGCTTGCGCGACTGGCGATCAAGCGCGGGGCCTGGGCGGATACGTCCACCGGTGACATGTCCATCGGCGACATGTCCCACCTCGCGCCGAGGTGGAGCCACCACCGGGGAGCGCAGAACGACCTGCCGTTCGCCTGGGCGTCGACCTGCACCGCACCTGGTGCGTTCCACCGCAACCCGCAAGGACCCCATCCGATGTTCGACCGTAACGTCACGATCGCCCAAGCCGACCCCGAACTGTGGGCGGCCATCCAGCAGGAAAACCAGCGCCAGCAAGACCATCTCGAGCTGATCGCGTCCGAGAACTACACGTCGCCCGCGGTGATGCAGGCGCAGGGTAGCCAGCTGACCAACAAGTACGCCGAAGGCTACCCCGGACGGCGCTATTACGGTGGCTGCGAATACGTCGACGTCGCCGAGCAGCTGGCGATCGACCGCGTCAAGCGCCTGTTCGGCGCCGAGGCCGCCAACGTGCAGCCGCATTCGGGCGCGCAAGCCAACGAAGCGGTGTTCCTCGCCTTTCTCAAGCCCGGCGACACGATCATGGGCATGAGCCTGGCCGAAGGCGGTCACCTGACCCACGGCATGGCGCTGAACATGAGCGGCAAGTGGTTCAACATCGTGCCCTACGGGCTCGACGCGAACGAGGCGATCGACTACGAACGCATGGAGCAGCTGGCGCGCGAACACCGCCCCAAGCTGATCATCGCCGGCGCGTCGGCGTACAGCCTGCACATCGATTTCGCGCGCTTCGCGCGCGTGGCCAAGGAGATCGGCGCGATCTTCATGGTCGACATGGCGCATTACGCCGGGCTGGTCGCCGCCGGCGTCTACCCGAACCCGGTGCCGCACGCCGACGTCGTCACGTCGACCACGCACAAGACCCTGCGCGGACCTCGCGGCGGCATCATCCTGATGAAGGCCGAGCACGAAAAGGCGATCAACTCGGCAATCTTCCCCGGACTGCAGGGCGGCCCGCTGATGCACGTGATCGCGGCCAAGGCGGTGGCGTTCAAGGAAGCGCTCGAGCCGTCGTTCAAGGACTACCAGCAACGCGTCGTCGACAACGCGAAGGTGATGGCGCGCACGCTGGCCGCGCGCGGCCTGCGCATCGTCTCCGGCGGTACCGAGAGCCATCTGATGCTGGTCGACCTGCGCGCCAAGGGCATCACCGGCAAGGAGGCCGAAGCGCTGCTCGGCGCTGCGCACATCACGGTGAACAAGAACGCGATCCCGAACGACCCGCAAAAGCCCATGGTGACCTCGGGCATCCGCGTCGGCACGCCGGCGCTGACCACGCGCGGCTTCGGCGAAGCGCAGGTCGAGGCCTGCGCGAACCTGATCGCCGACCTGCTCGACGCGCCGAACGACGCCGCGGTGCTCGAGCGCGTGCGCGGCGAAGTGGCCAAGCTGGCCGCCGCGCATCCGGTCTACGGCGGCTGAGCGCCGTTCAGGCGGCAGCGTAACCCTGCGGGTTGCGCTGCTGCCAGCGCCACGCGTCGTTGCAGATCGTCTGCAGATCGCGCGTCGCGCGCCAGCCGAGCAATTGCTGCGCAGCGCCGGCATCGGCCCAGCATTCGGCGATGTCGCCGGGGCGCCGGGCGACGATCTCGTACGGCAGCTCGCGGCCGATCGTGCGCGAGAACGCCGCGACCATTTCCAGCACCGAGACGCCGCGTCCGGTGCCCAGGTTGACGGTGACCATGCCGGTGTTGGCCAGCAGATGCGCCAGCGCTGCGACGTGGCCTTCGGCCAGGTCCATCACGTGGATGAAATCGCGCACGCCGCTGCCGTCGGCGGTCGGCCAGTCGCCGCCGAACACGCGCAGCCGGTCGAGGCGGCCGACGGCGACTTGGGTCACATAGGGCAGCAGGTTGTTCGGTACGCCACGCGGATCCTCGCCGATCAATCCGCTCGGATGAGCGCCGACCGGATTGAAATAGCGCAACCTCGCGATTCGCCAGTGCGGTTCGGCGCGATGCAGGTCGCCGAGCATCTGTTCGATCATCAGCTTGCTGCGGCCATAGGCATTGGTCGCGCTCAGCGGCGCGTCCTCGCGCAGCGGCACCGACTGCGGGTCGCCGTAGACCGTCGCCGACGACGAGAAGATCAGGCGATCCCGACCGGCGCGCTGCATCGCCTGCAGCAGCGAGACGGTGCCGGCCACATTGTTGTCGTAGTAAAGCAGGGGCTTTTCAACCGATTCGCCGACCGCCTTGAGCCCGGCGAAATGGATCACCGCGGCGACGTCGTGCGCCGCGAACACCGCGTCGAGCGCCGCGCCGTCGCGGACATCGGCTTCGACCAAGCGAGGCCGGGTACCGGTGATGCGTTCGACGCGCGCCAGCGCTTCGGCGCTGCTGTTGCACAGGTTGTCGTAGACGACGGGGACGAAGCCGGCTTCGATCAGCGCCACGCAGGTGTGCGAGCCGATGTAGCCGGCGCCGCCGGTGACCAGGATCGT
>JAJZHH010000055.1 GCA_021804595.1 Pseudomonadota bacterium | reverse complement strand
GCAGCAACTCGACGACGACCGCGCGCTCGCGGCCAGCGCCGACGGCGCGCTGAGCGCCGCGCGCGCCCAGGTCGACGCCGCGCGCGCCGCGCTGGACGCCGCGCGCGCCCAGCGCGTCGAAGCGCAATCGGCGGTCGACGCGGCCGACGCCGCGGTGCGCCGGGTGCAGCTCGACATCGACGACTGCACGGTGCGCGCGCCGCTGGCCGGCCGCGTCGAGTACATCGTCGCGCGCCCCGGCGAAGTGCTCGCGGGCGGCGCGCCGCTGCTCGGCCTGGCCGAACTCGGTCGGCTCGACTTCGTGTTCTTCCTGCCCGAGCGCGACGCCGGTCGCGTCGCGCTCGGCGCGCCGGTGCGCCTCGTGCTCGACGCACTGGCGCCGCGCGTGCTGCCGGCGCACGTGTCCTACGTGTCGGCCATCGCCCAGTTCACGCCGAAGACCGTGGAGACCGAGCGCGAGCGCGACAAGCTGATGTTCCGCGTCAAGGCGCGCGTCGATTCGACGCTGCCGGCGCTCAAGAGCGGCATGCCGGGCATGGCCTACCTGCGCCGCGACGCGACGCCGTGGCCGGCGTGGCTGGCGCCCGCGTCGCGATGAGCGCTCCGGCGCAGCAGCCGGCGCTGGCGCGCCTCGGCGGCGTGACGCTGCGCTACCGCGACCGCGTCGCGCTCGACGCCATCGACCTCGAGCTGCCGGGCGGCTGCAGCGTCGGCCTGATCGGCGCCGACGGCGTCGGCAAGTCGAGCCTGCTGGCGCTGATCGCCGGCGTGCGCCGCATCCAGCACGGCCGCGTCGAAGTGCTCGGCGCCGACCTGGCGCGGCGCCGCGAGCGCGACGCGCTGCGCCAGCGCATCGCCTACATGCCGCAGGGGCTGGGGCGCAACCTGTACCCGACGCTGTCGATCGTCGACAACCTCGACTTCTTCGGCCGCCTGCGCGGCTATTCGCGCGCGCGGCGCGCGCGGCGCGTCGACGCGCTGCTCGATGCCACCGGGCTGGCGCCGTTTCGCGCGCGCCGCGTCGGCCAGCTGTCGGGCGGCATGAAGCAAAAGCTCGGCCTGTGCTGCGCGCTGATGCACGACCCCGACTTGCTGGTGCTCGACGAGCCGACCACCGGCGTCGACCCCTTGTCGCGCAGCCAGTTCTGGCAGCTGATCGAGCGCGTGCGCGCGCAGCGCCCGGGCTTGAGCCTGCTGGTGGCGACCGCCTACCTCGACGAAGCCGAGGGTTTCGACTGGGTCGTTGCGATGGACCGCGGCCGCGTGCTCGACGCCGGGGCGCCGGAGGCGCTGCGCACGCGCCGCGGCGCGCCGACGCTCGACGCCGCCTTCGTCGCGCTGCTGCGCGAACACGAGGCCGACGCCGGGCCGCCGACGGCGCCGACACAGCCCCCGCCGCCGCCTCGCACGCGGGCTGCGACCGGCGCCGTGGCCGACGCCGCCATCGAGGCCCGCGGCCTGACGCGGCGCTTCGGCGACTTCGTCGCCGTCGACCACGTCGACCTGCGCATCGAGCGCGGCGAGATTTTCGGCTTCATCGGCTCGAACGGTTGCGGCAAGACGACGACGATGAAAATGCTCACCGGGCTGCTGCCGGCCAGCGCCGGACAGGTGCGCGTGCTCGGTCGCGAGCCCGATGCGCGCGACACCGCGACGCGCGCCCGGGTCGGCTACATGACGCAGGCGTTCTCGCTGTACGGCGAACTGACGGTGGCGCAGAACCTGGCGCTGCACGCGCGGCTGTTCGCGCTGCCACCCGCGCAACGCACCGCCCGCATCGACGCGCTGATCGACCGCTTCGGCCTGCGCGCCGAGCTCGGCAAACATCCGCACGAGCTGCCGCTGGGCATGCGCCAGCGGCTGTCGCTGGCGGTGGCGACGCTGCACGGCCCCGAGCTGCTGATCCTCGACGAGCCGACCTCGGGCGTCGACCCGCTGGCACGCGATGCGTTCTGGCGCCTGATGACCGAACTGGCGCGCGACGACGGCGTCACGCTGTTCGTCTCCACCCATCTGATGGGCGAGGCGATGCGCTGCGATCGCGTCGCGCTGATGCACGCCGGGCGCATCGTCGCCACCGGCGCGCCGCAGGCGCTGGCCGACGCCCACGGCGGCGGCTCGCTGGAGCGCGCCTTCGTCGCGCTGCTGCGCGACGACGCCCCGCCACCGCCCGACGACGCCGGCTTCGCGCCGGCGCCGCCGCCGCGCCACGACTGGCGTGCGCGGCTGCGCGCCCGCGCGCTCGGGCTGTACAGCTGCAGCCGGCGCGAAACCCTCGAGCTGCTGCGCGACCCGGTGCGCGCGACGCTGGCGCTGCTGGGCAGCGCCTTGCTGATGGTGATCATGGGCTACGGCATCAGCATGGACGTCGAACACCTGCGCTTCGCGGTGCTCGACCGCGACGCCACCGCGCTGAGCCGCGACTACGCCGGCAACATCGCCGGCTCGCGCTACTTCGTCGCGCGCGCGCCGATCGCCGACGACGCCGCGCTGCAGCGGCGCATGCGCAGCGGCGAGCTGAGCCTGGCCATCGAGATCCCGCCGCACTTCGCGCGCGACGCGGCTCGCGGCCGCGGCGAGATCGGCGCCTGGGTCGACGGCTCGATGCCGGCGCGCGCCGAAACCATCGACGCCTACGTCGCCGCGCTGCACGCGCAGTGGTTGCTGCGGCGCGACGCCAGCGCGGCGCCGACGGTGGAGACGCGCTTTCGCTACAACCCCGACGTGCGCAGCGCGGTGGCCATGGTGCCGGCGGTGATTCCGCTGCTGCTGATGATGATCCCGGCCATGCTGACCTCGCTGAGCGTGGTGCGCGAGAAGGAGCTCGGCTCGATCGTCAACTTCTACCTGGCGCCGGTCGGCGCGCTCGAGTTCCTGGTCGGCAAGCAGCTGCCCTACGCGGCGCTGGCGATGCTGAACTTCGCGCTGCTGTGGCTGCTCGCGGTGACCGCGTTCGACGTGCCATTCAAGGGCAGCGCGGCCGCGCTGCTGCTGGCCGCGGCGCTGTACGTCGCGGCGTCGACCGCGCTCGGGCTGCTGATGTCGACCTTCCTGCGCACGCAGACGGCGGCGATCTTCGCCACCACCATCGGCACCATGCTGCCGGCGATCCAGTTCAGCGGCCTGATCAACCCGACCTCGTCGCTCGAGGGCGCGGCAGCCTGGATCGGCCGCGTCTACCCGACGACGCATTTCCTCGACATCAGCCGCGGCACCTTCTCCAAGGCGCTGGGCTTCGCCGATCTCGGCCACGCCTTCGCCGCGCTGGCGCTGGCCGCGCCGCTGCTGGTGCTGCTCAGCGCGGCGCTGCTGCGCAAGCAGGAGCGCTGAGGCGATGGCACGGCTGGCCAACATCGTCCATCTCGGCGTCAAGGAGCTGCGCAGCCTGGCGCACGACCGCGCGATGCTGGTGCTGATGGGCTTCGCGCTGACCGCAGCGATCTACACCGCCGCCAGCGGCATGCCCGACACGCTGCACCGCGCGCCGCTGGCGCTGACCGACGAGGACCACTCGGCGTTGTCGGTGCGCATCGCCGACGCCTTCGCCCCGCCCTATTTCCTGCCGCCGGCGCGGCTCGACGCGGCGGCCGCCGCGCGCGGCCTCGACGCCGGGCGCTACACCTTCGCGCTCGACATCCCGCCGCACTTCGAGCGCGACGTGTTCGCCGGGCGCGCGCCGCGCATCGCGCTCGACGTCGACGCCACGCGCATGGCGCAGGCCTTCACCGGCAGCGCCTACGTGCAGGCCATCGTCGACGGCAAAGTCGCCGAATTCGTCGCCGGCCACCGCGCCGCCGCGCCGCCGCCGATCGCGCTGCAGCTGCGCAACCGCTACAACCCGGCGCTGGATCCGGCCTGGTTCGGCGCCGTCGTCGAGCTGATCAACAACATCACGATGCTGGGCATCGTGCTGACCTGCGCGGCGCTGATCCGCGAGCGCGAGCACGGCACCATCGAGCACCTGCTGGCGATGCCGGTGACGCCGCTGGACATCATGGCGGCGAAAGTCTGGGCCATGGGCCTGGTCGTGCTGCTCGGCGCGATGGCCTCGCTGCTCGGCGTCGTGCACGCGCTGATCGGCGTTCCGCTGCCCGGCTCGCTGGCGCTGTTCGCGCTCGGCGTCGCGCTGCACCTGTTCGCGGTGACCTCGATCGGCATCTTCATGGGCACCGTGGCGCGCTCGATGCCGCAGGCCGGGCTGCTGCTGATTCTCGTGCTGCTGCCGCTGGAAATGCTGTCGGGCGGAACGACGCCGCGCGAAAGCATGCCCGAGGCGGTGCGCACGCTGATGCTGGGCGCGCCGACGACGCATTTCGTCGACCTCGCGCAAGCCATCCTGTTCCGCGGCGCCGGGCTGGCCGTGGTGTGGCCGTCGCTGCTGGCGCTGGCCGCCATCGGGGCGGTGTTCTTCATCATCGCGCTGGCGCTGCTGCGCCGCGCGGTGGCGCGCGCGGCGAGCTGAAGCCGCGCCTCGATCAGCCGGCGGCGGCGTCGAGCGCGTGGAACAGCTCGTCTTCCTGCGCCACGTGCAGGCGCAGGATCGCGTCGAGCCCGTACAGCAGCTGCTGCAGCTCGCGCGCGGTGGCCGCGTCCGGGCCCGCGTCGGGCAAGTCGCCGATCATGCGCTCGAGCAAGCGGGTGCTGGCGAAGATCTCGCGGTGGGTCGCGCTCAACGCGGCCATCGGGTCGTCGCCGCCGAGCAGCTCGCCAATGGCCGGATAGACCTCGGCGTCCTCGTGCAGCTCGTGCGGCAGCAGGTGGCGCGTCAGCGCGTCGCGCAGCGACAGCAGCGCGTCGCGCGCGCGCTGCGGCTCGAGCTGCGGCAGCGTCTCGGCCAGCGCGCGGATGCCGTCGAGCATGGCCGCCATTTCGGCGTGCTCGCGGCTCAGCTGCGTGGCCTGGCTCGGCTCCAGCGTCGCGCGTCGCCACGGCCGCGGCACGCGCAGCGCACGCAGCGCGTTGACGATCGCCGCCACGTCGATCAATTCCTGCAGCAAGGCGCCGGCCAGCGGCGGCAGCCGGCCGACCGCCGCGGCGGCCATCGCCAGCAGCGACAGCCCCATGCCCAGCGCGACGCTTTGCAGCGCGATGCGGCGCGCGCGGCGCGCGATGCGGCGCGCGTCGACCAGGCGGTCGAGACGGTCGACCAGCAGCACGACGTCGGCCGCCTCGGCGCTGGCCGCCGCACCGCGCGCGCCCATCGCCACGCCGACGTCGGCCGCGGCCAGCGCCGGTGCGTCGTTGACGCCGTCGCCGACCATGATCACGCCGCCTTCGGCGCGCGCCGCGCGAATCGCGTCGAGCTTGTCGGCCGGGCGCTGGCCGGCGCGCACTTCGAGCCCGCCGAGCACCGCGCCGACCCACTCGGCGACGTCGGCGCGGTCGCCGGTCAGCATCACGATCCGGCGCAGCCCCTCGCGGCGCAGCAGGCGCAGCGCGCGCGGCGTTTCCAGCCTGATGCGGTCGAGCAGGCGCAGCGCGCCGGCCATCACGCCGTCGACCCCGACGAACACCGCCGAGGCGCCTTCGTAGGCGCAGCGGCGCAGGAACGAATCGGCCCACGGCGCCGCCGGCGCGGTCGCCGCGACGTGGGCGAACGAGCCGATCGACACGCGGCGGCCGAGCACCTCGCCGTCGACGCCGGCGCCGGCGGTCTCGCGCACCGCCGACGGCGCCGGCAGCGTCAGCCCGCGCTCGCGTGCGGCGGCCACCACCGCCTCCGAGGTCACGTGCGCCGACGCCTGCGCCAGCGCGGCGCCCAGGCGCAGCACCTCGTCGGCGCCGAAGCCGGGGTCGTGGGCGATGTCGACCAACCGCGCACGCCCGCCGGTCAATGTGCCGGTCTTGTCGAAGAACAGCACTTCGGCGCGCGCCAGCCGCTCCAGCGCACCGCCGCCCTTGACCAGCACGCCGCGGCGGGCACAGCCCGACAGCCCGGAGACGATCGCCACCGGCACGGCCAGGATCAGCGGGCACGGCGTGGCCACCACCAGCACCGCCAGCGCGCGCACGACATCGCCGCTGAGCAGCCAGGCGCCGCCGGCCGCGGCCAGCGTCAGCGCGATGAAGCCGCCGGCGTAGCGGTCGGCCAGCCGTGCCGCCGGGCTGCGCTCGTGCTGCGCGGCGCGCACCATGCGCACGATGCCGGCGAAGGTGCTGTCGTCGGCGCGAGCCGACGCGTGCATCTCGAACGCGCCGCCGACATTGATCACGCCGCTGAGCAGCGCCTCGCCGGGCGCGCGGGTCTGCGGCCGCGCCTCGCCGGTCAGCGCCGATTCGTCGAGCTCGGCGACGCCGTCGAGCACGCCGTCGACCGGAACGATTTCGCCGTGCGGCACCAGCAGACGGTCGCCGGGCACCACCGCGTCGAGTTCGACGACGCGCCATTCGCCATCGTCGAAACGGTGCGCGCGGCGCGGCGCCTGCCGCAGCAGCGCGGTCATCTCGCGCTCGGCGCGGCCCTGCGCGTAGCTCTCCAGCGCCTGACCGCTGGCCAGCATCAGCGCGATCACCGCGGCGGTCAGCGCCTCGCCCAGCACCAGCGCGAGCCCGATGGCCAGCAGCGCGAGCACGTCGACGCCGCCTTCGCGGCGCCACAGTCCGCGCAACACCGACCCGGCGAGCACCAGCGCCACCGGCAGCGCGCCGACCGACCACGCCAGCTGCGCCGCCATCGGCTGCGCCGCGGCGTGCAGCGCCAGTCCGACGAGCAGGCTCAGTGCGCACAGCGCAAGCAACGCGCCGTGCAGCGAACGCAACCACGGCCAGCCGGACGGAATCGACTCCACGCAAGCTCCCATGGCCCCGCGGCAGGAGCGGTGCCGTCCAGCAGTCTACGCACAAATGCGCCGCCGCGGCCCGGCGGCGGCCGCGTCAGCCGTCGATCGCCTGCGCCAGCGCCTGCAGCGCCTGCAGCACCCGGTCCTGCGCGCCGACCTGCTCGGCGCCGACCGCCTGGGCCTGCGCTTCGTGTCCGTCACGTCTGGCCTGCTGCGCGGCGCGCGCCAGCTGATGCACTTCGGCGTGGATCGGCGCGATGGCCTGGAACGCCGGCAAATCGCCGAACAGCGCGGCGCCGTCGCCGGCGTACCACTGGCCGAGACGGCAGCCGTGGTGGTCGGGCAGCTCGGCGGCCGTGCCGTTCGTGCCAAGCACCTGGGCGACGAATGTGCGGTGATCCTCCTGCGCCGCCTCGAGCAGCAGGCGCGTCGTCCTGACCTGCATGCCGTGCACCTGCCGACGCAGCGCGTCGGACACCGACTCGACGACGGCGACTTCGCGCCCGGCCTCGTCGCTGGTCAGCTCGATGGTGTGCGCGCAGTCGCTGATCGCCTGCGTGCCGTTCTCGACTTCGCCGGTGGCGCTTTGCACGCGCCGCGCCAGATTGCGCACTTCGTCGGCGACCACGGCGAAACCACGGCCGGCGTCCCCGGCGCGCGCCGCCTCGATCGCGGCGTTCAGCGCGAGCAGGTTGGTCTGGTTGGAAATCTCGCGGATGCTCGCGACGACCGCATTGATCGCGCTGAGGTGGCCGGTGAGCTCGGTCACCGCACTGCGGTTGCCCGACACCGTGTCGCCGACGCGCAGCACCGCGGTCGAATTGGCCTGCATCGCGCGCTCGACCTGACCGGCGGTGACTTCGAGGTCGTGGATCACGTCGCGCATGCGCAGGCTCTGCGCCTCGATCGACTTGGCCGCGGTGATGTCGCGCCACGACGCGTGGAACGCGACGACCTGCCCGGCTTCGTCCCTGACCGCGGCGAAGCGCAGGCCGAAAGTCACCGAGCCTACGGTCATCTCGAGCATGTGCAGCTCGCTGCGGCCGCCAGCCAGTTCGCGCAGGATCGCGCGTATGCGCTCGGGATCCTTGTGGAACTGGTGGATCGAGTGGCCGAACGCCTGGCGCACGTCGGCCCCGCCGAGCGCGCCGTTGAGCCCGGCGTGGTGCTGGGCCATCACGTCGCGCGCGGCCCGGTTCATGAAAACTATCGTGTTCTGCATCGCCGCGTCGGCTTCGGCGAGCATTTCCAGCGAGTCCAGCGGTTCGAGGAACTGCTGGGCATAGTGCATCAAGACAGGGTCCATGGCGTCGTCTTCCGGCGTTACATCCCTGAACGGCACACCTCGACGTGTTCTTGAGCCTGTCGAGCATCAATCGGCGAATGAGTGCGATCGCACCCACGCCCGCAGCGCCGCCGACGGCAGCTCGACGCCGACCTCATCGCCCGGCGCCGGCGCATCGTTCGCGCTCCACGCCCACAGCAGCGCCTCGCCGATGCGGATGCCGAGCAGGTGGCGGCCGTCGCGCGGCAGCCGGTGCTCGATGCGGCCGCGCCACGCCCCGGCCGGCGCGGCCCTGTGCACGCCGACCGCCGCCTCGTCGATCATCCAGTCGACGCGAGCGCCCGGCGCGGCGAGCAGCGGCAGGCGCAGCTCGATCCCGCCGGCTTCCCAGCGCGCGATGCAGCTGCCGTCGCTGCCGACCGCTGTCACGACCGCCTCGAAGCGGTTGCGCCGCCCCAGCAGCGCCGCCGCGGCGATTCCGCCCGGTTGCGCCAGCACCTCGGCGGCCGCGCCCTGCTGCACGATGCCGCCGTCGTCGAGCAGCACGACACGGTCGGCCATCGCGGCCAGCGCGACGTCGTGGGTCGCCGCCAGCGCCGCGATGCCCAGCCGGCGCAGACGCGCGATCAGCTCGGCGCCGACCGCTTCGCGCAAATGGGCGTCGAGCGCCGAAGTCGGCTCGTCGAGCAGCAGCAGTTGCGGCGAGCGCGCCAGCGCCCGCGCCAGTGCAACGCGCTGCTGCTGGCCGCCCGAGAGCTGATCGGGGAAGTGCTGCGCGCGATCGCCCAGCGCGACGGCGTCGAGCAGCTCCAGCGCCTGTTCGCGCCGCGCGCGCAGGCTGCCGCCGAAGGCATAGGCGACGTTCTGCCACGCGCGCAGGTGCGGAAACAGCGCGTGGCCCTGCGGCATGTAGCCGACCGGGCGTTGCTGCGGCGGCAGTCCGGCCCACGGCTGCCCGGCGCTGGGCAGCAGGCCGGCCAGCGCCTTCAGCACCGTGCTCTTGCCGGCGCCGCTGGCGCCGAGCAGCACCGTGAAGCCGTCGACCTCGAAATCGACGGCCAGCCGGCACGGTTGCGCGATGCGAAGCTGCACCCGCATCATGTTCGACGCCGCGCCGCCAGCCCGAGCAGCAGCGGCAGCGGCAAGCCGATGACGAGGAACAGCCACAGCAGCGGATACACCGCCGGCATGCCGACGTCCTCGAGGTTGACCCACAGCTTGACCGGTATGCCGCGCGGGTAATAGGCCATGATCAGCACGATGCCGAACTCGCCGAGCGCGCGCACCCAGGCCAGCGCGACGCCGGCGACCAGCCCGAGCCGCGCCAGCGGCAAGGTGATGCGCACGAAGGTGCGCCACGGCGACTGCCCCAGCGTCAGCGAAATCTGCTCGAGCTCGCGCGGCACGCCCTCGAACGCGGTGCGCGCGGCGATCACGAAATACGGCGCGCTGCCGTAGACCTGCGCCAGCACGAACGCGGCCGGGGTATTGCTCAGGCTCAGCCCGAGCGCCGCACAGACGCGGCCGATCGAACTGTAGGGACCGAACGCGATCGCCAGCAGCAGCCCCATCGCCAGCGGCGGCGTCAGCAGCGGCAGCAGCACCAGGATTTCGGCCAGCCATTTGCCGCGGAACGACTGCCGCGCCAGCACCCAGGCCAGCGGCGTGCCGAGCAGCACGACGACGAGCAGCGCGAGCAGCGTGTAGCGCACCGACACCGCGAGCGCGGCCACGTCGCCGGGCTGCAGCGCCAGCGCGCGCCACGGCGTGGCCAGCAGCAGCCCGATGAACGGCACGCCGAGCACCGCCAGCGCGAGCAGCGCGGCGGCCGCGACCCAGCGGCTGCGCCGCGCGTCGGCGGCGCGCGCGGCGCGCTCGCCGAGGCGCGCGGTGGCCGCCGAATCGAAGGCCGACAGCGGCATCGGCGTCAGCGCAACGCGCCGCCCAGCGGCGCGCCGTAACCATACTCGGCGAACATCTTCCTGCCTTGCGCTCCCTGCATCAATTCGATGAACGCACGCCCGGACTGCGCATCGGCCGCGTTCTTGAGCAGCGCAGCATAGAACACCAGCGGCTGCGTCGACAGCTGCTGCGGCCGTCCGTCGGCGCCGGTGATCGTGAAATGAACCCGGCCGTACCAGTCGCGCTGCATCGCCGGGTCGCTGAGGTTGATTTGCGCGGGCAGCTTGATGTAGGGCAGCTTGTGTGAAAGCACCGCGCTCAGATACCCTGACGACGCGTCGATCTGGCCGCTTTGCAGGCGGCTGAGCAGCGACGGCTCGGCGAAGATCTGCGCCGCGTTGTGCTGGTAGTCGCCGAGCAGCGCCGCGGCCAGCCCCGGTTGGTGGTAGTACTCCTGCGCCAGCAGCATCGCGAAGACGATGTTGCGGCCCTGCGGATCGGTGGTCGGGTCGGTGCGGCCGAAGCGCACGCCGGGGCGGCGCAACACCTCGTACCACGGCAGCCGGCCGGCCGCGGCGTCGCGGAACGCCGCCGCGTGCGGCCCGGCGGGACTGTAGGCGATGACCATCTGCGTGCTTGCCACCGGTACCGCGACGTCGACCAGCCCGGCCTTGCGCAGGACCTCGATCGGCCCCGGCGTGATCGACACGAACACGTCGGCACGCACCTTGCGATCGGCCAGCAGATGCGCCAGCGCGTAGGCGCCGGCGCCGCGCCCCTGGAACTGCACGTGCGCCTGGCGCTCGATCGCCGGGCCGAGCGCGCGGTCCATCACCGCGCCCATCGAGCCGGCGTAGGCCACCGCGAGCACCGGCTCGGCGGCGCGTGCCGCCGACGGCGCGCCCAGTGTGAACGCCGCGCCCAGCGCGGCGGCGAATGAACGAAAGGCCAGGCGTGACATCGGCGATCCTCGGGTTGGTTCACGACGCGGGGCCCCGGATCACGATGCCCGGGGTTGTATACGGCGAAATATAACGCACGAACGACGGCCAGCGCGAGCCGACGGCGCACCGCGGCCGCGTGCATAGGCCAGCGCCGCCTACAATCGGCGCCTCGCCGGCGCGTTGCCGCGTCGTTGTGCGCACGATGAACCGTCCCCGCCCCCCTTCTCCAGCGCAAGCGCGCCCGTCATGTCGGCGCGGCGGCCGCGCAGCGCGCGTCGGCGCCGCCGTGCTGGCGGCGTGGCTGCTCGGACTGGCGCCGCCAGCACCGGCCGCAGCGCCGGTGGCCGGCAGCGCCCAGGCCGTCCATGCACGCCAGCTGGCCGACGGGCTGCCCGACGCGCTGCGCGTGCTCAGCGCGTCGCGTGTCGGCGCCGGGCATGCGATCTACATGCTGTGGTACGCCGGCGACCCGCACTCGCGCGCGCTGTTCAACTGGTACTGGCAGCATGTCGCCGACCTCGACTCGATCGGCGTCGCGGTCTACTGGATTGCGCTGCCGACCAGCGACGCCGACACGCTCGATGCCGATTGCCTGGACTCGATTGCCGCGTTCGCGCGCTGCAACGCACCCGGCTACCAGGCCGATGCCGGCGACGCGCTCGACCGGCTGGTGGCCAATTTCAACGCCTGGAGCGCGTTCGCCGCGGCGCACGGGCTGCGCGGCGTGTGGGCGGCGTGGCCATCGCCGCGCGGCTGGACCGGATCGGCCAACGTGCTCGCCAGCCACGACGGCGGCGTCGACGGTGCGGCAACCTTCGGCCTGTACCTGCGCAAGCTCGGCCTCCGCGACCTGCACCCGCTGCTCGCGTCGCTGCACACGATCGCCCAGCCCGGCGTCGACGGCGCGCAACGGCTGTACGTGTTCTGGGACCCCGATTGCGCCTACTGCCGGCGCGACTTCCTGACCATTGCCGCGAACGCCGCGGCGATCCACGCCGCCAACCCGACGCTGGGCATACGCTGGGTTCCGCTGGGCGTGCTGCGCCCCGGCTCGCGCGCCAAGGCGGCGCGCGCGCTGGCCGGCTACGCGGCGATGGCGCGCGACGAGCGCGGCTACGACGAAGCCGACGAGAGCGGCGCACTGTCGGCCGCGCCCGGCGTCGACCCGGCGCTGGCGCGTGAGGAAAGCGAGAACCGCCTGGCGTGGGCCGCGCTGACCGGAGGCGGCGGCACACCGAGTTACCTGTGGACCGGACACGGCGCGATGCGCCTGACGCCGGGCAGCCCGGACGACGTGATGCAGTTCCTCGCCGCGCTGCGCTGAGCGGCGCGGCTTCAGCGCAACCGTTCGCCGGCGCGCAGCACGACGAGCTCGCCCGGGTCGAGCGCGATCCAGTGCCCGCCGCCCAGCGGCACGCTGGCGACCATCGCCAACGAATGCTCGCGCGTGGCCTCGGGCGTGCACAGGTGCAGGCCGTCGGCACGATGGTCGTGCGCGTGGGACGCTCCGCGCAGCAGCAGGTGCAGCCCCGGCGGACGCACCTCGTCGTCGGCCTGGCGCCGACGATCGGCATGGGCGAACAGCAGCTCGCCGTCGCTGTAGAGGAAGTTCGCCGGACCAAAGCTGCGCATCGTCGCGGCAAACGCGGTCACCGCGTCGCAGCGTGCCTGCACGCTCGGCGGCTGCGCCTCGCGCCACAGCGGCGCCAGCGCGCGCAGCAGATGGCAGAACACGTGTTCGGAGTCGGTCTGCCCGATCGGCCACGCGCAACCCTCGCCCAGCGTCCACTGCGCGCGCACCTCGGGCAGGTCGCCGTTGTGCGCGAAGACGTGGCGACGTCCGGCCATCTCGTGGCTGAACGGCTGCGTGTTGGCCAGCGCGACCGGGCCGCGCGACGCCCGCCGCACGTGCGACAGCACCAGCGGACTGTGGAATTCGTGATCCTCGAGCACATGGACGAAGGCGCTGCGCGTCGCCGCGATCGGCTCGCGCAGCACGTGCGCGTCGCGGCCGTCGAAGTACGCCGCCCCCCAACCGTCCGGGTTGCCGCCGTGGCGCGGCGCGCCGTGGGTGGCGAATTCGGCGAAGCGCAAGCGCACCCGCGCCGGCTCCGAGCTGCTGACCGCGAACAGTTCACACATGATGCTGGCCTCCCGGGCCGCGTCGCGGCGGCCTCGAGTTCGATCTTACGCGCGGCGGCGGCGCCGTCGCGTTCAGAACCGATAAGTCAAGCCGAGCTGCACAACCGGGTAGAAGCGGTAGCGGTCGAGACTCGCTTGCAGCCCGGACTCGGTCGCCTGGAGGTCGGCGGCGAGCTGGCTGCTGAGCGTCGGGTTGCTCGCGGTGAGCCTGACTTTGGGCGTGCCCTGGTACATCACGCCGAGATCGCCGCTGAAGCGCAACCCGGCGCCCACGCCACCGCCCCAGCCCAGACCGAGGTAAGGTGCCACCGCATTGAAACTTACCTGCCCCTGCACCGAGCCGACCTGGGCCGCCGTATAGATGTCGCCGCCGAAAATGAAGCGGTCGCCGTCGGGTTGCGCGTTCAGGCTGACGCGGTTGCCGTTGTAGAACAAGCCACCGCTCACGCGAAAGGCTCCGGCCCACGGATACCAGTCACCGAGCAAGCCGACGTTGCGCAGCGTCAGATTGCCCTTGTAGGCCACGCCGTCGCTGCTCGTACCGTAACTGTGCGACAAATAGCCGAACTGGATGCGCGCGCCGTAAGTCCCCGGCACGATCGCGATGCCGATCAGCGGCCCGATGCCGAGCGTTCCCGCGCTCAGGCCGACGTCGACCCCATCGGCGAACGCAGGCGGCGCGGCTCCCAGCGCCGCGGCGACGATCATGGACTGCACCACCGAACTTGCTTTCATCACGAGATGGGCGGTACCCGGCGCCAATCGCCGGGTCGGGACAGCTTGCGCTCCGCCACGCTGTCGCACAGCTGCGTTCATCGTTTGCAACGTCCCGGACACTGCAGCCGATGCGCCGAACAAGGCGCAGAGTAGCGTCGAGCCATCGGGCGTGCGCAAACACAATGGAACAAAAAGCCCCGTTTCGCGGCGTGGCTTGCAAGGGCTTAAGGATGCTGCCAGGGCTTCGGGTGGAGCGGACGCGGGTCAATTAATGTATGGACTCAATACATGCCCACGTTTTTCGATATATCCATCCACCACCTATCATGTTCTTTCCATTTCGAAATAATGGAAACTTTATATATTCATTGCACCGTATCTCGTGGAGAAGATTTCAATGAAGAAAAACACCATCGGCCTCGCCGTCGCCGCCCTCGCTCTGGCCGCCTCGCCGGCCTTCGCGTCGGGCCTCAACTCGGTCGACGTGGGCCTGAGCGCCGGCACGCTCGGCTATGGCCCGCAGGTGGGTATGACGATCGTGCCCAACAAGTTCGACGCGCGTCTGAACTTCGGCTACCTCTCGTACAGCTACAACACCACGAGCAACGGGGTCTACTACAACGGCCACCTCAAGCTCGACAACCTCGGCCTGCTCGGCGACTGGCATCCGTTCGCCGGCAGCTTCCGCATCACTGCGGGCGCCTTCTACAACGACAACAGGTTCAACCTCACCGGACAGCCCAGCGGCGCCGGCACCTACACCTTCAACGGCACCACCTACACCGCTGCGCAAGCCGGCTCGGTCAATGCCAATGTTTCCTTCAACAGCATCGCGCCATACATCGGCTTCGGCTGGGGTGACGGCGGCTCCGGCGCCGGGCTGCACTTCACGTCGGACTTCGGCGTGATGTACCAGGGCAGCCCGTCGGCCTCGATCACGGCCACGGGGGCCGCAGCCGACCCCGCGCTGGCCAAGGACGTCGCGGCGGCGCAGTCGCAGCTGCAAAGCGACCTGAACTCCTTCCAGTGGTATCCGGTGATTCAGCTGGGCCTGGTCTACCGCTTCTGACGCAACGCCGCTGACGCCCAAGGCGCGGCCCGCGGGCCGATCGGCTTCACATCGGTGACCCGAGCCCGCGCCGCCGCTGCGCGACGACCGGCATCGCGCCGGGTGCCTGCTTCAGCGGCGCGCGGCGCAGCTGCGCACCAGCCGCTCGACGCTGTCGTCGTCGCGCTGGTCGTACAGGCGCTCACGCCACTGCAGCAGCGCTCGCAGCGCCTTCAGCGCCGCGGCGTCGCGGCCGAGCAGATGCAGCGCTTCGACTTGCGGAATCAGCTGCACGACCATCGCCGCCGGGTAGTCGAGCTCGACGGTGCGCACGCCGCGCTCGAGCACCTGCAGCGCGCGCACGTCGCGACGCTCGAGCACGTCGGCCCACGCGGCGTGGCTGCGCAGCACCGCCTCGAAGGTCACCAGGCGGCTGCGCGCGGCGCGCTCGAGTCCGGCGCGCGCGCAGGCGCGGACTCGCGCCGGGCGCTGCGCCATGCGCTCGCGGATCGCGCCCAGCGTGCAGGTGAAGACCCAGGCGTAGTCGTCGTCGGCGCGGTGCGCGGCGACCCACGCTCGGCGGCCGTGCGACGCGGCGGCGGCGTCCAGCCCCAGGCGCTGGCAGCACAGCGCGGCGTAGGCGTGGGCACCTACGGCCAGCAGCAGGCCGTAGGGGTTGCGCAGCGGCTCGGCGCTGCGCGCATCGGCGGCGATCACCGCCTGCAGGTCGGCGCGGGCGCGCTCGAAGTTGCCGGTCCAGTAGCGGCTGACGCCGAGTGCGTAGCGCGCCAGCACGGCGTAGGGTTCGGCGTCGAGCTCGCCGGCCACTTCAAGCAGCTTGCCGGCCAGCGACAGCCCGTAGTGGAAGCTGACCTGGCACGCCGAGACTTCCCATGCGCCCCACAGCGAGTCGAACAGCTCGGCGGGGTCGGCGCCGCGCATGCCGGCGAGCTGCAGCGCGCGCTCGAGGTGGCGCATCGCGGCCGGGTCGTGGAAGTTGCCGCTGCGCTGGCCGGCGCGTGCCGCGCCGAGGCGCAGCCTGAGCTCGAGCATGTCGCGCTGGGCGCCGGCGTCCAGTTGCTGCAGCGCGTCCAGGCCGCGCGCGTAGCACGCTGCGGCGGTGGCGTAGACGTGGCGCTTGAGCGCGTCGGCTCCCGCGTCGAGCCAGGCGGCGGCGGCACGCTTCGGGGCTTGCGCCTGCTCCCAGTGCTCGGCACGGGCGGCGGCACGCGCCGACCCGCCAGCGTCGTCGAGCGCCAGCGCGACGCGCCTGTGCAGCGCCATGCGCTCGGCAGCACCGAGCATCGCGTAGGCCGTGTCACGCAGCAGCGCGTGGCGGAACGCGAGCCGGCCGTCGCCGATCGGGTGGACGATGCCGGCGGCGCGCAGCTGCGCGAGGTGGCGCTCAACGGTCGCGTTTGAAAGCGGGCTGACGCGGCCGAGCACGTCGGCGTCGAAGTGCAGGCCGATGACCGCGGCGTGCTGCGCACTGGCGCAGGCGTCGCCGAGTTGCGCCAGCCGCGTGCCGAGCAGGTCGGCGATGCGCGCCGACGCCTGCGCCGGGCCGCGCAACGCGACCAGCTCCTCGGCGAACAACGGGTTGCCGGCGCTGCGCTCGAGCAGCCAGGCACGGCGCCCGGCGTCGTGTGCTTCGGCGCCCGCCGACGCCGTGGCCTGCGCTGCGCCACCGAGCGCTGCCAGCATGCGCGCGATGTCGGCGTCGGGCAGCGGCTGCAGCTCGATGCTCTGCAGCCCAGGCCAGTCGGTGGGCCAAGGCGTGCGCGCGGTCAGCAGCGCGAGCAAGGGCAGCCCGGCGGCGGCGGCGCCGGCGAGCAAGGCCTGCAGCAGCGACTGTGTCGCGGCGTTGGCCTGGTGCACATCGTCGACGACGAGCAGCAGCGCGCCGTCGCGGCAGCGACGACGCAGCAGCAGTTGCGCGAGTTCGAGCAGCTCGCTGCGCTGCGCCAGCGGTGAAATGCCCGCGCGGTGCAGTTCGGCGCCGCGCTCGTGCAGCAGCAACGCGGTCAGGCGCTGGCGTTGCGCGACGTGTTCGGGGCCCAGTTGACGCGCGATGACCTGCTCACGCTGCGCGTCGTCGTCGCCGTGCTGCACGCCGGCCAGCGCACCGAGCAGCGGCAGCGCGCCGCGTGCCGGGGCGCTGCCGTCGAACACGACGCGCAGGCACGGCAGCTGCTGACTGTCGGCGAAAACATCGACCAGCCGCGACTTGCCGATGCCGGCTTCGCCGTGCAGCAGCAGCGCGCGCGCGCTGCCGCGTTGCGCGTCGCGCCAGGCGCGCAGCAGGAGCGTGCGCTCGGCGTCGCGGCCGACGAAGGGGGTGCGCGGCGCGGCGGTTTGCGGCCTCGGCGCGCCGAGGCGAAAGCACGGCAACGCGCCGGCGGCGGCGTCGACGCGGTGCAGCGCCCACAGCGGCGCGGCACGCTCGGCCACGCCCGCGCCGAGCACGATGCCGCCGGGTTCGACGTCGCGCAGCAAGGCCGCGGCCTGCGCGCTGAGCGCGCCGAGTTCGTCGGGGGCAGCGCCGCGCGGGTCGCTGACGACGAGGTCGCGGCGCAGCGCCTGCGCCAGCGACGCACAGTGCTGGCGCAGCGCGCAGGCGGCGCGCACCGCTTGCAGCGCGCTGCGTTCGCCCGGCAGCGGGTAGCCGAAATACGCGAAGAATTCGGCGCCGTGCGCCTGCACCCAGAAACCGCCGTGCTCGGCGACGATGCGCTGCAACTCGGCGGCAAGCGTGCGGCGCTCGGCGAGCGCGGCCTCCGCCGTATCGGCGACCGTGGGTGGCGGCAGCCGCGACGCGAGTACCGTCAAATACAGGCGCTGGGGCCCGACCTCGCCCCGGTCGGTGTCGCGCCGGTCGGCGGTTGCGCTGCGGCTGCGCAGTTGCAGTTGCAGTTGCATCAAGCGTTGCTGCGCGGTTTCGTCGGCCGGGTCAAGGGCGAGCGCGCGTTCCGCGACACGCACGGCTGCGTCGAACTCACCGCGGCGCTCGCGCGCGTCGGCCAGGCACCCCAGCAGCCTGAGCAGCGTCTGCTGCGCCGCGCTGCGCTGCGCGTGCAGCCAGCGTTCGAACTCGGCACTGGCCTTGAACTTGAAGCCGTCGAGAAAGGGGGCGGCTGCCTGTGCGACCACCGTGTCGATTTCGCGCAACGCCGTGTCGTCGAGGTCGGCGCCGGTTGCTGCCGCGTGCGCGTGCAGCAGCGCCCAGTCGGATTGATGCGCGACCGCGGGGTCGATGGCCAGATGCGTCGCGGTGACGACGATCAGGCGCTGCGCCTGCAGCGCACCAAGCTGCCGGCGCAGCACGAACAGCGCCTGGCGCAAGTTCAGCCGCGCCGCGTCGGGCCCGAGCCCGGGCCACAACAGCTCGGCCAGTGTCTCGCGCGACACCCTGCGGCCCTCGACCAGCAGAAAGGCGAGCAGCGCCGCCGGCTTGCCCCGCGTCGGGCGCACCGGAGTGAAACCGTCACGGGAGAATTCGAGGCGGCCGAAAGTTGCGATGCGCAGCATCCTCTATGTCCCGCGCAATTATTAGCATTTTGATCAGCTTGATCTTAACTTGAACCTAAAGATCCACTATTTGACAGAGGGCAAAGCAGCGGCGCGTATGGCTGTGGAGCACCGCGGTGCCGGCGTACTCGCGCGGGGCGCGCTGGCGTGGAGGGGGCATCGGAGCGACCGGGCTGATGCCTGCCCGCTGCGCGCCGTTCACGAACGCCACGTGGCCACGTCGGTGGGCAGCAGCGTCACGTAGCTCGTGAGCGAGACCGTTGCACGCAAAGCCATCGCGCATCGCGTCGACGACCGCGCGATCGAGACGCGGCAGCCTCTCGACACGCACGCCGCAGTCGAGGGCTGCCTCGCGCAACACCTTGCGCATGACGATCGGGAAATGTTCGGGCCGCGGCTCTTCTACGTCGACGATCCGGCACCTGCCACGAAGGGCTGATGGCATCAACGTGATCTCATTTGCCGTCGCAAGGAAATTCGTATGACCCAGATCGACTGCGCGAACTCATCGGCGTGGTGACAGCACGCTGCCCTTCCATGGCGTACCAGGTTTAAGTTCGGTGGATTGCGCTTGCCTCTCTCCCACCGGACGGCGTCGCCGGTATGACGCTGCGCCCCAGGCCGTGCCAGGAAGGGGAATGCGCGGCATGTGTTCACCAGGTTGCGCCCGATGGCCGCCAACCCGAGGCACTGCGACGCGATGAATGGCGCCGACAGCATCACAGGTACGTCGAGCCGTGGCCGGTGAGGTATTCGCGCGGCAGTTCTTCGCGGCGGTAGTCCAGCGTGAACTCGTCGCCGATGTGGATGTCGGTTGCGGCCGCCACATGCAGGCTGCCGTTTTCAGCGACCCCGCGGATTTCGCAGTTGGGATGCCGGCTGTGGTTGATGTAGCCGTAGACCGTGCGAAGCGGGCGCGCAAGAAGGTACACGCCACCGATGTAGTTGCACTCCATGAGGAAGTGCTCGAGCAGATCGTGCGGCACGCGGTGAGCCGCCGCTTCGCGAATCGCGGCGACGTCGGCAATCGTCACGATCTGCCCGCTCAGCGCGGTGACCACGTCGCCTGCGGCGAAAGCGTGTTCGGCAAACAGCCCCAATCCGTGCAGGCCGCTTGGCGAGACGCGAAAGCGCCAGTCCAGCCCGACGACGGGCAGCGGTGGCGCCCTCACTTCGACTGCGCGATGTAGGGCGCGATCGCGTGCGCCAGGCGCGAGACGGTCATGCTCTGCAGCCACACGCGGCCCGGGCCGGTCAGCCGAGCCTGGAATAGCCCATCGCCGCCGAACACGGCATTCTTGA